>NZ_JARVSW010000013.1:0-309701 GCF_030208985.1 Pseudomonas sp. MEJ108 | reverse complement strand
AAAATGGCGGCGTAGCTTCTATAACTGTGTCCGGAATCAGTTGACCAGATCATCCAGGTTATCCGCGAGCTTTTGTAGGAGCGAACTTGTTCGCGAAGAGGGCGGTACAGTCGATGCATTTCCTGCGTCAGAAATAATGCTTTCGTTTTCGCTTGGGCGCGGCTCTTGTCCGCGTTTGCTATCATTGCCGCTCGCTTGCACAGGCCCAAACCCTCCATGCTTTTCCTGATCGCCTACATCAGCAGTGTCGTGCTGATCAACTTCGCCTTTTCCAGTGCGCCGCACCTGGACATGATCTGGTCTGCCTGGGGCGGGTTGGTGTTCGTGTTGCGGGACATGGTGCAGATTCGCTTTGGCCATGGTGCGATCATTGCCATGCTGGTGGCGCTGGTCCTGTCCTATGTCACCAGCGACCCCACCATCGCCTTGGCCAGCGCCACGGCGTTTGCGGTTTCCGAATGCATTGACTGGCTGGTGTTCAGCATTACCAGACGCCCGTTGCGTGATCGGTTGTGGATCAGCTCGGCACTCAGCATTCCGCTGGATACCTTTATCTTCTTCGGCATGATCGACGCCCTGACGGCGCCGGTCGTGCTCACCGCGCTGGCGTCGAAGTTCGCTGGCGTGACCATTGTCTGGATGGTCATGGCCTGGCGGGCGCGCAACAGTGCGTGTCCAGGCTGAGCGCCCATTTGCCGGGGCTTCGTGGTAAATTGCGCGCCTTTCTTCACAGCGGTTGCTTGCATACGGCGGGCAGCCCTCGACATCTGCTTCACGAGGACCTGAGATGACTCAAATCGGAACTCCACTGTCGCCCACCGCGACGCGCGTACTGTTTTGCGGCAGCGGCGAACTGGGCAAGGAAGTCGTGATCGAGCTGCAGCGCCTGGGCGTTGAAGTGATCGCTGTTGACCGTTACGAGAACGCGCCGGCCATGCAGGTCGCTCATCGCAGCCATGTGATCAACATGCTCGACGGTGCGGCACTGCGCGCAGTCATTGAGGCCGAGAAGCCGCACTTCATCGTTCCGGAAATCGAAGCCATCGCCACCGCGACGCTGGTCGAGCTCGAGGCCGAAGGCTTCACCGTGATCCCGACCGCGCGCGCCGCGCAACTGACCATGAACCGCGAAGGAATTCGTCGTCTCGCGGCTGAAGAGCTGAAGCTGCCGACCTCGCCTTACCACTTTGCCGACACCTTCGAGGCGTACAGCAAGGCGGTCGAAGACCTCGGTTTCCCGTGTGTGGTCAAGCCGGTCATGAGCTCTTCGGGCAAGGGGCAGAGCCTGCTCAAGAGCACCGATGACGTGCAGAAAGCCTGGGATTACGCGCAAGAGGGCGGTCGTGCTGGCAAGGGGCGCGTCATCGTCGAAGGGTTTATCGACTTCGATTACGAAATCACCCTGCTGACCGTGCGTCACATCGGTGGCACCACATTCTGCGCGCCGGTTGGGCATCGTCAGGAAAAGGGCGACTATCAGGAATCTTGGCAGCCGCAGGCCATGAGCCCGGTTGCGCTGGCAGAGTCCGAGCGGGTTGCCAAGGCGGTGACCGAGGCATTGGGTGGACGCGGGATGTTTGGCGTCGAACTGTTCATCAAGGGCGATCAGGTGTGGTTCAGCGAAGTCTCGCCGCGCCCGCACGACACCGGTCTGGTGACGCTGATTTCTCAGGACCTGTCGCAGTTTGCCCTGCACGCGCGCGCGATTCTGGGGCTGCCGATTCCGTTGATCCGTCAGTTCGGCCCTTCGGCTTCGGCAGTGATCCTGGTCGAAGGCCAGTCCACGCAAACCGCTTTCGCCAACCTCGGCGCTGCGCTGGCCGAGCCTGATACCGCATTGCGTCTGTTCGGCAAGCCGGAAGTCAACGGTCAGCGGCGCATGGGCGTTGCCCTGGCGCGTGACGAGTCCATCGAAGCCGCTCGGGCCAAAGCGACCCGGGCATCGCAGGCGGTAAACGTAGAACTGTAGGGGCGCAGCGGTAAGCCTCAAGGCTCAAGCTGCAAGAAAGAGCACCACGCTTCTTCTTGCAGCTCAAAGCTCTCTATCTCTCGTCTCTTTCAGGCTCAACACCGCCAGCACGCTGATCAGCGCTGCAGCAGACACATACCCGCCCACCCAGCTCAGGCCGCCCATCGCCACCAGTTTCTGGGCGAAGAAGGGGGCGACCGACGCTCCGACGATTCCGCCCAGGTTGTAGGCCGCCGATGCGCCGGTGTAGCGAACCTGTGTCGGGAACAGTTCCGGTAGCAGCGCGCCCATCGGGGCGAACGTGATGCCCATCAGAAACAGTTCGATGCACAGAAACAGCGCCACAGCCCAGGTGCTGCCGTGGGTCAACAGTGGCTCCATGGTAAAACCTGAAAGGATCGCCAGCACGCCTCCCACAATCAACACCGGCTTACGCCCGAAGCGATCGCTCGCCAGTGCGGCCAGTGGTGTGGCCGCTGCCATGAACAGCACCGCAAAGCACAACAACCCCAAGAACGTTTCACGCGTATAGCCCAGCGTGGCCACGCCGTAGCTCAACGAGAACACCGTCGAGATATAAAACAGCGCGTAGCAGACCACCATCGAAGCCGCACCGAGCAGCATGGGTTTCCAGTGCTGGCTGAAGGTTTCCACGATGGGCAGGCTGACCCGTTGGTGGCGAGCCATGGCCTTGGCGAACACGGGCGTCTCTTCCAGCTTCAGGCGCACGTACAGCCCGACCATGACCAGTACGGCGCTGAGCAGAAATGGAATCCGCCAGCCCCACGCGCGGAACTGTTCGTCATCGAGGGTCATGGCCAGCGCCAGAAACAGGCCGTTGGCGGCGAGAAAGCCGATCGAAGGGCCCAGTTGCGGAAACATGCCGAACCAGGCGCGCTTGTCTTTCGGGGCATTCTCGGTCGCCAACAGCGCCGCGCCACCCCATTCGCCACCCAGGCCAAGCCCCTGACCGAAACGCAGCACACACAACAGAATCGGCGCCCACGCCCCGATCGTCGCGTAGCCGGGCAATACGCCGATCAGCGTGGTGCAGATCCCCATCAACAGCAGCGAGGCCACCAGGGTCGACTTGCGCCCGATCCTGTCGCCGAAGTGACCGAACAGCGCCGACCCCAGAGGGCGAGCGAGAAAGGCGATGCCGAAGGTCAGAAATGACGACAGCATCTGGGCGGTGCCCGAGGTCTGTGGAAAGAATACCGGACCGATCACCAGGGCGGCGGCGGTGGCATACACGTAAAAGTCGTAGAACTCGATGGCCGTGCCGATAAAGCTGGCCGTGGCGACGCGGGTCGTCGAATTCACCGGCTTTGCGTGCGCGTCGTGATCTTCGCGAGAGAGCGGGGTGCTGGTCATGCGGATTTCCTGACAGTCGACTCGCCGGTCGGCATCGACCGTATTCCGGCAAGCGTGCATTTATTGTGATTGTGGGTGCGGCGTCGAGCAGAGTAACCCGAATGGGTCGAGAGGCAAGGGCGGTTCAGGAATCTATTTGAACGCAGACAGCTATTTGAAAGTGCGGACCAGCGTGTTCTGCCACATGGCGACACGCTTGACGCGGTTGTCCTCGGTTTCGAGGATTTCCAGCCGGTAAGGCCCTATTTTCAAGCACACCGGAGCGTCCGGGATGGTTTCCAGTGCCTCGGTAACCAGTCCGTTGACGGTTTTCGGGCCGTCTGACGGCAGGTGCCAGCCAAGGCTCTTGTTCAAATCGCGGATGGACGCTGCGCCTTCGACTTCGAGACGCCCGTCGTCCTGTTGTTTGACGTGCGAGTTATCCAGCCGCTGCTCGCTTTCGAACTCGCCGACAATCTCTTCGAGAATATCCTCGAGGGTAACGATGCCCAGCACTTCCCCGTATTCATCGACCACCACGCCGAGACGCCGCTGCTGTTTGTGGAAATTCAGCAGCTGCAACTGCAGCGGGGTGCTTTCCGGTACGAAATAAGGCTCGTAGCAGACCGCCAGCAACTGCTCCTTGGTCAAAGTGCCCTTGGGCAGCAGGTGGCTGATGTCTCGGGTATTGATGACGCCTTGTACCTGATTGATATCGTTGTGATAGACCGGCAGGCGCGTGTGCCGTGAAATGATCAGACGCTCGATGATCATTTCCATGGGGTCATCAAGGTTGACGCCATCCACTTCGTTGCGCGGGATCAGGATGTCATTGACGGTAATGCTGTCCAGCGCACGAATGCCTGACAGCACGCTGGCACGCGGAGAGTATTCCTGGGCGGCATCGTTGCGCGGAGTATTTTGCGTGTCGTCTTCGAAGTCCTGATCCTGCTGCTGTACGGCGCGAGACAGGAAGGGGCGCAGCAGTGTCTTGGCCAGAACATTGAACACGTAGGCCAGCGGCCAGATGATCTTCATCGGGATGCGCAGCACACCGTTGCCCAGCAGCAGCGTCGAGACAGGGTGGCGGTTCGCCAGGCGGCGCGGCATGTATTCGGCGAAGACCAGCATGATGCTCACGGTAGCGAGCCATGCCACGGTCGGACCGTTGTAGAGCCAGTAATTGGCGGCGATCAGCGTTGCGATCACGCTGATCAGTACTCGGATCAGCGTATTGCCCAGAATCAGGCTGTTCAGGTTGAAGGCCAGTTCGGGGAGCGGCGCCGACTTTTCCGGGCGGCTGGCAGAGCGCATCGCCTTGACTTGATGATGAGCGGCTTCGACCGCAGTCAGCAGACCGGCCCACAGCAGCAGTAGGGCGAGGACACCGAGCAACGGGCCCAGGGGCAGATTATCCATGATCAGGGCCCGTCAGATGTGCAGGATGAATTCGCGTACCAGCTTGCTGCCGAAATAGGCGAGCATCAGCAGGCAGAAACCGCCCAGCGTCCAGCGAATGGCCTTGTGTCCACGCCATCCAAGGCGGTTACGCCCCCACAGCAGCACACTGAACACTATCCAGGCCAGACAGGCCAGCAGGGTCTTGTGCACCAGATGCTGGGCAAACAGGTTTTCGACGAACAGCCAGCCGGAAATCAGCGACAGCGAGAGCAACGACCAGCCAGCCCACAGAAAGCCGAACAGCAGACTTTCCATGGTTTGCAGCGGCGGGAAGTTCTTGATCAGCCCGGAAGGGTGCTTGTGCTTGAGGCGGTAGTCCTGCAACAGCAGCAGCAGCGCCTGGAATGCAGCAATGGTAAACATCCCGTAAGCCAGCAGAGAGAGCAGGATATGGCTGAGGATGCCGGGCTCTTCCATGATCGGCTGCACAGTGCCGCTAGGGGCGAACTGGGCGAGCAGTACAGTGACCATCCCTAAAGGGAACAACAACACCAGCAGGTTTTCCACCGGGATGCGCGATGTGGCGATCAGGGTGACGACGATCACCGACGCCGCGATAAGGCTGGCCGAATTGAAGAAGTCCAGACCAAGACCGACGGAATGCGTCAACTGGGAAAACAGACCAATGGCATGTGCGATGACCGCCAACGCTCCAAGCAGGCAAAGCAGCCGCTTGTCGGGCTTGACGGCCTGGCTCAGACGCAGGCTCTGATAGACGGTCGCAGCGGCATAAATAATGGCGGCGGCGAGGCTGGGAAGCAGGCTGGGTGGCAAAGGGGACATAGATCCTGATGGACGGGCCTGAAAAGACGCTGAGTTTGGCATAGAACCGGCAAATCACGAAAGACCACAGAAGCAGTCTGCGTGGTGTCCGTGCGACGGAGTCTTCGCTATAATCCGCGACCTGCTCAAGCCGCAGGCTCGCCGAGCGCCATTTCTGCATTACGGGCCGGGCCGCATCAACCGGGGTTCGACGAGAGCCTGAAAGGATCGCGCATGTTTGAAAATCTGACTGACCGCCTCTCGCAGACGCTGCGCCATGTTACTGGCAAGGCCAAGCTGAACGAGGACAACATCAAAGATACCTTGCGCGAAGTGCGTATGGCGTTGCTCGAAGCCGACGTCGCCTTGCCGGTGGTCAAAGACTTCGTCAATAACGTCAAGGAACGCGCCGTCGGCACCGAGGTGTCGCGCAGCCTGACGCCAGGTCAGGCGTTCGTGAAGATCGTCCAGGCCGAACTCGAAAGCCTGATGGGCGCCGCCAACGAAGACCTGGTGCTCAATGTCACGCCGCCTGCCGTCATCCTCATGGCGGGTTTGCAGGGCGCGGGCAAGACCACCACTGCCGGCAAGCTGGCGCGCTTCCTTAAAGAGCGCAAGAAGAAAACCGTAATGGTGGTGTCGGTCGACGTTTACCGTCCCGCAGCCATCAAACAGCTCGAAACCCTGGCCAACGACATCGGCGTGACGTTCTTCGCCTCCGACATCAGCCAGAAGCCGGTGGACATCGCCCAGGCGGCCATTAAAGAAGCCAGGCTCAAGTTCATTGACGTGGTCATCGTCGACACCGCCGGTCGTTTGCACGTCGATGTCGAGATGATGGGCGAGATCCAGGCGCTGCATGCGGCGGTCAAGCCGGCCGAGACGCTGTTCGTGGTCGATGCCATGACCGGCCAGGATGCGGCCAACACCGCCAAGGCCTTCGGTGATGCACTGCCGCTGACCGGTGTGATCCTTACCAAGGTCGACGGTGATGCCCGCGGTGGTGCGGCGCTGTCGGTGCGTGCCATTACCGGCAAGCCGATCAAGTTCATCGGCATGGGCGAGAAGAGCGAGGCGCTGGAGCCGTTTCACCCGGACCGCATCGCCTCACGCATCCTCGGCATGGGCGATGTGCTCAGCCTTATCGAGCAGGCCGAACAGACTCTCGACAAGGACAAGGCTGACAAGCTGGCGAAAAAGCTCAAGAAGGGCAAGGGCTTCGACCTCGAAGACTTCCGCGACCAGCTGCAGCAGATGAAGAACATGGGTGGCCTTGGCGGCCTGATGGACAAACTGCCGAGCATCGGCGGCGTCAACCTGTCGCAGATGGGCAACGCCCAGGGCGCAGCGGAAAAACAGTTCAAGCAGATGGAAGCCATCATCAACTCGATGACCCCTGCCGAGCGCCGTGATCCGGATCTGGTCAGCGGTTCGCGCAAGCGCCGCATTGCCATGGGTTCGGGCACTCAGGTTCAGGACATCGGGCGTCTGATCAAGCAGCACAAGCAGATGCAGAAGATGATGAAGAAATTCTCCGCCAAGGGCGGAATGGCCAAAATGATGCGCGGCATGGGGGGAATGTTCCCCGGCGGCGGCATGCCAAAAATGTAATTGCGTCGCGTGCAAGACGCTTTGCACGCTTCCCATCTGGGGGGTGACCCCCAGTCAGCCCGCGCTATGCGGGCTTTTACCGGCTGTCATACCGACAGCTCCCTCGCAAATCTGGAAGGCATGCCGATAGGCGCCGGAAAAAGACATTTGCAAAAGTCGGGATATTCCTTAGAATATGCGGCCTTTCGGGCACCTATGCCCGCTGTGCATCTTAGATTTGCAGCACCGACTACAGGAACGATGTTCAATGCTAACCATCCGTCTTGCCCTTGGCGGCTCCAAAAAGCGCCCGTTTTACCACCTGACCGTAACCGACAGCCGCAACGCTCGTGACGGTTCCCACAAGGAACAGGTTGGTTTCTTCAACCCGGTTGCCCGTGGTCAGGAAATCCGTCTGTCCGTTAACGAAGAACGCGTCAACTACTGGTTGAGCGTGGGTGCACAAACTTCCGAGCGCGTTGCCCAGCTGCTCAAAGAGCACAACAAGACCAAGGCCGCGGCCTGAGTCTTATGAACGCGACGCCTGCATCTGCCGACGATCTGATCGTCATTGGCAAGATTTACTCGGTTCATGGCGTTCGCGGCGAAGTGAAGGTTTATTCCTTTACTGATCCGATTGGAAACCTGTTGGACTACAAAACCTGGACGCTTCGGCGCGAAGGCAGCGTTGATAAACAGGTGGAGCTGGTCAGCGGACGCTTGCAAAGCAAGTTTCTGGTCACAAAGCTCAAGGGTCTCGATGATCGTGAAGAAGCGCGTCTTCTGTCCGGTTACGAAATCTGCGTGCCGCGTAACCTGTTCCCTGATCTGGACGATGGTGAGTACTACTGGTACCAGCTTGAAGGCCTCAAGGTCATCGACCAACTCGGGCAACTGCTCGGGAAAATCGATCACCTGCTCGAAACCGGTTCGAACGATGTAATGGTTGTAAAGCCCTGCGCGGGTAGCCTGGATGATCGCGAACGCCTGTTGCCCTATACGGAGCAATGCGTGTTGGCAATCGATATGGCTGCTGGCGAGATGAAGGTGGATTGGGACGCGGACTTCTGAATGCCATGGCCAGCCTGCGCATAGAAGTCATCAGTCTGTTTCCCGAGATGTTTTCCGCCATCAGCGAATACGGCATTACCAGCCGTGCGGTGAAACAAGGGCTGTTGCAGCTCACTTGTTGGAATCCGCGGGATTACACCACTGATCGCCATCACACTGTGGATGATCGCCCATTTGGCGGTGGTCCGGGCATGGTGATGAAGATCAAGCCCCTTGAAGATGCTCTGGTTCAGGCCAGGCAAGCGGCAGGGGATGCGGCGAAGGTGATTTACCTGTCGCCACAAGGCCGCCAGCTGAATCAGTCTGCGGTACGCGAACTGGCGCAGGAGGAAGCGATTATTCTCATCGCCGGTCGTTATGAAGGCATTGACGAGCGTTTTATTGATGCTCATGTCGATGAAGAGTGGTCGATTGGTGACTATGTTCTTTCCGGTGGCGAGCTGCCGGCGATGGTCCTGATTGACGCGGTTACGCGGCTGCTGCCTGGAGCTTTAGGGCATGTGGACTCCGCGGAGGAAGATTCCTTCACGGACGGTCTGCTGGATTGCCCGCATTACACCCGACCTGAGGTGTATGCGGATCAGCGTGTTCCCGACGTGTTGCTAAGTGGCAATCACGCGCACATCCGGCGTTGGCGTTTACAGCAGTCCCTTGGGCGGACCTATGAACGACGCGCTGATCTTCTGGAAAGCCGCTCGCTTTCTGGAGAAGAGAAGAAGCTGCTGGCGGAATACATCCGCGAGCGGGACGATAGTTAACGTATCGATGGTCGATCCAGACGGATTACCTTAGGAGCACCAGCATGACTAACAAAATCATTCTTGCCCTCGAAGCAGAGCAGATGACCAAAGAGATCCCTACCTTTGCACCAGGCGACACCATTGTCGTCCAGGTTAAAGTGAAGGAAGGCGACCGCGCTCGTCTGCAAGCATTCGAAGGCGTTGTCATTGCCAAGCGTAACCGTGGCGTGAACAGTGCTTTCACTGTTCGTAAAATCTCCAACGGTGTTGGCGTTGAGCGTACTTTCCAGACTTACAGCCCGCAAATCGACAGCATGGCTGTGAAACGTCGCGGTGACGTTCGCAAGGCCAAACTGTACTACCTGCGTGACCTGTCCGGTAAAGCAGCGCGCATCAAGGAAAAACTGTCCTGATACAGTTTTTCGATGCATAAAAAAGGCAGCCTCAGGGCTGCCTTTTTGCTGCCTGCTGTTTGATGATTCACCCCTTGTCTACCAACACATGCACTGAGTAAACATGGCTGCCATCGACCACCCGCTGATTGACCGGTTTCTCGACGCGCTCTGGCTCGAAAAGGGCCTGTCCGATAATACCCGCGACTCATACCGCAGTGATCTGGCGCTGTTCAACGGCTGGCTGCAGGAGCGCAACGTTGACCTGATCAGTGCCGGGCGTGAAGTCATCCTCGATCATCTTGCCTGGCGCGTGGACAATGCCTATAAGCCACGCTCCACTGCGCGTTTTCTGTCCGGCGCACGTGGCTTCTACCGCTACTTGCTGCGCGAAAAGCTGATTGCCGTTGATCCCACCCTGCAGATTGACATGCCTCAATTGGGCAAACCGTTGCCCAAATCGCTTTCCGAAGCTGACGTCGAAGCATTGCTTGCTGCTCCCGACCTGAGCGAGCCCATCGGCGAGCGTGACCGCGCCATGCTTGAGGTGCTGTATGCCTGCGGTCTGCGCGTGACCGAATTGATCAGCCTGACCCTGGAACAGGTCAACTTGCGCCAGGGCGTGCTGCGCGTGATGGGCAAAGGCAGCAAGGAGCGACTGGTGCCCATGGGCGAAGAGTCCATCGTCTGGGTCGAGCGTTACCTGCGCGGTGCCCGCGACGAGTTGCTGGGCGGAAAGCCCAGCGACGTCCTGTTCCCCAGCACCCGCGGCGACCAGATGACCCGCCAGACCTTCTGGCACCGTATCAAGCATCAGGCGACCGTTGCGGGCATCGGCAAATCCCTGTCGCCGCACACCCTGCGCCACGCCTTCGCCACCCATCTGCTCAATCACGGCGCCGACTTGCGTGTGGTGCAGATGTTGCTCGGGCACAGTGATCTCTCGACGACGCAGATCTACACCCATGTGGCGCGTGCGCGATTGCAGGAGATGCATGCCAGGCATCATCCGCGCGGTTAGTGGTCTGTTGATGGATTCGAGAGTCGGGTGGTGTTTTTATGAATGATTATTACCAATCGATCTACTGATGTATGCGCGCAGTGTCCGCAGGTAGCTAATATTCAGGTGAGGTTTCTAAAACTAATTATCAAGGATGATTGGCATGGACAGTGAAAAGAAAGCGCTTTCGTTTCTTGCAATTCTGGATCTTGCAGATGGAACAAAATTGTCTTTTTCAAGACAGTGGAGCGGGGAACCAAAGTTGAGGGGCATGACTATCTGTGTGCGAGTTCCTTGGCTAGTCGCTCGATAGAAGTCTATTTCCGGGCGGGAAGTGACAGTGGATATGCTATGTTGTTTAAAGGGTTTGCACCGGACTTAACGTTACGTTACCAGCCACAACCCCTCGCTGAAAAGGCTATTGATCCGATGCAGGCCGCTGAGCAAGATTCGCCGATATACATAGGCATCAATGCTGATGGGAGGGTCAATAAAACAACGAATGCCGCGATGGCTTATCTGGCGCAGATATCAGGTTATAAAAATATTGAGTTCTCGATTGACCGCACGGATGCTCAAGACGTTTATTTGAAGTCGTGGCGAAGCAAGAACTTCATGCAGACTTACAAACGTCAAGATTTTCCAGGCGGGTCATGGTTCGCCTGGATGACTGATTGCGACGGCACCGATGCGGTACTGAAGCTGACGATCATCAAGCGTTACAACGCAGACGGCTCGGTCAAATAGTAAGGCGCGGGTAAAGCGTTTGCCGGGCATGAGGGTTGTGACAGCCCCCATTCCGGTTTCGCCTGTCAAGGTGGGCACTCTTTTTTTCGACAGTGCCAACCTGTCCGCCGTTATAGACGTTTTCAGGTTTTGCTCCGGATTTTCGTTGCCGCCGGCTTAAATGCTGGTTGGCACCTTCAGTATGCTGCCCTGGCTGGTGCAGCCCCGGTATCAGCGGTTGCAGGGTATGCATGTGACGCATCATCCTCGAGGTTAATGTTCTGATGTCAGCGGCATGAAGGAGTGCGATGGTTTTTATGCCGGTTATTTTCAATCGTTATTGAGACGTGCGGGCGATGTTTCTTCGAACAGCTACTATCAGGGTGAGGTTATCTGAAACTCATTATCAAGGATGATTGACATGTCTGACGAAAAAAAAGAGCGTTCATTTCTGGCGACGCTGGACCTCAAGGACGGTACCAAGCTGGGGTTTTCCAAAATTACTGCGGGAGGAGGCACGCTGGAAAAAGTGGAGGAACTCTGTGCCAATTCATTGCTCACACAATCGATCAAGATTCGCTTTGAACCCAATGATGAGGGCGACTACGCTATGTTTTTCAACGGGTACGCAACTGCAGATAAAGTGTCACCCAAGGTTTCAGAATATGAAGCATTTAAGGCGGCAGGGAACGGTAATGAGCTCATGAATGTGCGTTCGGCTGAGGGCCCTGTCCCATCAAATACAGGCGGTACTTCAGGAGAATATTCAGAAGACGGAGCGCTGCTGCAGGCAAACCAAATAACGGCCTCTCAATCCCCCGAGCCAGAGCCGCCCATTTACTTAGCCGTTAGCGAAGGCGGTTGGGTCCATAAAACAAAAGAATCTGGATATGCTTATCTGGCCGGGATAGCAGATGGTGGAAGCAGTAAGTTCTCGATTGACCGCACGGATGCTCAAGACGTTTACTTGAAATCGTGGCGAAGCAAGAACTTCATGCAGACTTACAAGCGTGAGGACTTTCCAAACAAGGCATGGTTCGCCTGGATGACTGATTGCGACGGCACCGATGCGCTACTGAAGCTGACGATCATCGAGCGCTACAAAGCAGACGGCTCGGTCAAAAAGTAAGGCGCGGGTAAAGCGTTTGCCGGGGATAGGGGCTGTGACAGCCCTATCCCGATCTGCACAGGAAAAATCTGCAATTCATCAGGGAAACCTCCCGAATCATGACGGCCTGTCGGCCCCGCGAGCCTTATGTGGTAGGCTTTGCCGGTTTCGCCTATCAAGGCTGGCACGCCTTTTTTCGACAGTTGCCAGCCTGTCCGCCGTCATAGGAGTTTTCATGCGTTTGCCACAGATTTTCGCTGCCGCGGCTTTGATGCTGGCCGGCACCTTCAGTATGTCTGCCCTGGCTGATGCAGCCCCCGATCAGGCTATCCGCAAGACGCTCGACTCGCTGGAATTGCAGCTGCCGGTCGAGAGTATCTCGCCGAGCCCGCTCAATGGCCTCTATGAAGTGAAGCTCAAGGGCGGCCGCGTCCTGTACGCCAGCGCCGACGGTCAGTTCGTGGTTCAGGGCTATCTGTTTCAGGTGCAGAACGGCAAGCCGGTCAACCTGACCGAGAAGACCGAACGTCTGGCCATTTCCAAGACCATCAACGCCATTCCTGCGTCCGAGATGGTGATCTATCCGGCGGTGGGCGAGACCAAGTCGCACATCACCGTATTCACCGACACGACCTGCCCGTATTGCCACAAGCTGCACGAAGAAGTCGGCCAGTTGAACAAGATGGGTGTCGAAGTCCGTTACCTGGCATTCCCGCGTCAGGGGCTTGGTTCTCCGGGTGACGAGCAGTTGCAGGCCGTGTGGTGTTCCAAGGATCGCAAGGGCGCGATGGACCGTATGGTCGATGGCAAGGACATCAAGGCCGCCAAATGCGACAATCCGGTCAGCAAGCAATATGAGCTCGGTCAGTCGATCGGCGTCAACGGCACGCCTGCGATTGTCCTCGCTGACGGTCAGGTGATTCCGGGTTATCAGCCTGCGGCTCAGGTTGCCAAGCTGGCATTGAGCGCCAAATAAACCGGTGTTTTCAGGCGCGCCTTGTGCAAACAGGGGGCAAGTGGCCGAAGTGTAGTCAAAATTTCAGCCGCATGGCGCCATGCGGCAGTTTTTCCACAGCCGATTCAGGTTCGGCTGTTTTTCGGGGAGTTCATCAGTGAAACCGGTCAAAGTAGGCATATGTGGGCTGGGTACTGTCGGTGGCGGTACCTTCAACGTACTTCAGCGTAACGCCGAGGAGATTGCCCGCCGTGCCGGGCGTGGAATCGAAGTGGCGCAAATTGCGGTTCGTACACCAAATCCCAATTGCCAGATTACCGGTACGCCGACCACCAGCGATGTGTTTGCCATTGCGACCAACCCTGAAATCGACATCGTCGTAGAATTGATCGGCGGCTATACCGTTGCCCGCGAACTGGTCCTCAAGGCCATCGAAAACGGCAAGCACGTGGTGACCGCCAACAAGGCGCTGATCGCGGTGCATGGCAACGAAATCTTCGCCAAGGCGCGTGAGAAGGGCGTGATCGTCGCTTTTGAAGCAGCGGTTGCCGGTGGCATCCCGGTCATCAAGGCCATTCGGGAAGGCCTGTCGGCGAACCGTATCAACTGGGTTGCCGGCATCATCAACGGCACCGGCAACTTCATCCTCACCGAAATGCGCGAGAAGGGCCGTACCTTTGCCGATGTTCTGGCCGAAGCTCAGGCCCTGGGTTATGCCGAAGCCGATCCGACCTTCGACGTTGAAGGTATCGACGCGGCGCACAAACTGACCATTCTGGCCTCCATTGCCTTCGGCATTCCGCTGCAGTTCGACAAGGCCTACACCGAAGGCATTACCAAACTGACCACTGCAGACGTCAATTATGCCGAAGCGCTGGGCTATCGCATCAAACACCTGGGCGTTGCACGCAGCACGGCTCAAGGCATCGAACTGCGCGTACACCCGACCCTGATCCCGGCCGATCGCCTGATCGCCAACGTCAACGGCGTCATGAATGCCGTGATGGTCAATGGCGATGCGTCCGGCTCGACGCTGTTCTACGGCGCGGGTGCCGGTATGGAGCCTACCGCGTCTTCGGTGGTGGCCGATCTGGTCGATGTGGTCCGTGCGATGACCTCCGATCCGGAAAACCGGGTCCCTCATCTGGCCTTCCAGCCCGATTCGTTGTCCGCCCACCCGATCCTGCCGATCGAAGCCTGCGAAAGCGCCTACTACCTGCGCATTCAGGCCAAGGATCACCCGGGCGTGCTGGCTCAGGTCGCGAGCATCCTGTCCGAGCGCGGCATCAACATCGAATCGATCATGCAAAAGGATGTCGAAGAACACGATGGCCTGGTGCCGATGATCCTGTTGACCCACCGGGTAGTGGAGCAGCGTATCAATGACGCCATTCAAGCCCTGGAAGCGTTGCAGGATGTGGTGGGCCCGGTAGTCCGTATTCGCGTCGAACATCTTAATTAAGGCAGCGGCAAGCGGTCAGCTACAAGCTACAAGTCAGACGCCGATCGTTTTGGACTTGCAGCTTGCAGCTTCCAGCTTGCAGCTCGAACCGAAGGTTTGATCCCATGCGCTATATCAGTACTCGCGGGCAAGCGCCTGCATTGAATTTCGAAGACGTGCTGTTGACTGGTCTGGCCAGCGATGGTGGCCTCTATGTGCCGGAAAACCTGCCGCGCTTCACGCAGGAAGAGATCGCTTCCTGGGCAGGTCTGCCTTATCACGAACTCGCCTTCCGGGTGATGCGCCCCTTCGTGGCGGGCAGCATTCCGGATGCCGACTTCAAAAAGATTCTCGAAGAGACCTACGGCGTGTTTGCCCACAGTGCTGTTGCGCCGCTGCGCCAGCTGCATGGCAACGAGTGGGTACTCGAACTGTTCCATGGCCCGACGCTGGCGTTCAAGGACTTCGCACTGCAACTGCTCGGCCGCCTGCTTGACTATATTCTGGCCAAGCGTGGCCAGCGTGTCGTGATCATCGGCGCAACCTCGGGCGACACCGGTTCTGCGGCCATCGAAGGCTGCCGTCGCTGCGACAACGTCGACATCTTCATCCTGCACCCGAACAACCGGGTGTCCGATGTACAACGTCGGCAGATGACCACTATCTTCGGTGACAACATCCATAACATCGCAGTCGAAGGCAACTTCGACGACTGCCAGGAAATGGTCAAGGCCAGCTTCGCTGACCAGAGCTTCTTGAAGGGCACACCGTTGGTCGCGGTCAACTCGATCAACTGGGCGCGGATCATGGCTCAGATCGTCTACTACTTCCACGCGTCGCTGCAGTTGGGCGGACCTGCGCGTTCGGTATCGTTCTCGGTACCGACCGGTAATTTCGGCGATATCTTTGCCGGTTATCTGGCGCGCAATATGGGCCTGCCGATCAATCAGTTGATCGTTGCCACCAACCGCAACGACATCCTGCACCGCTTCATGAGCGGCAATCAGTACGTCAAGGAAACCCTGCACGCCACGCTGTCGCCTTCCATGGACATCATGGTGTCGTCCAACTTCGAGCGCCTGCTGTTCGACATGCACGGTCGCAACGGCGCTGCCATTGCCGAGTTGATGAGCACGTTCCGCCAGGGTGGCGGTTTCAGCGTCGAGGAAGAGCGCTGGACCGAGACCCGCAAACTGTTCGATTCGCTGGCAGTCAGTGACGAGGACACCTGCACGACCATCGCCGAAGTGTTCGCCAGCACTGGCGAGTTGCTCGACCCGCATACCGCTATCGGGGTGAAGGCTGCGCGTGAATGCCGGCGCAGTCTGGACACGCCGATGGTGATTCTGGGCACCGCGCATCCGGTCAAGTTTCCGGAAGCGGTTGAGAAAGCCGGTGTAGGAAAAGCGCTTGAACTACCTGCACATTTGTCTGATTTGTTCGAGCGCGACGAGCGCTGTACGGTTCTGCCAAATGACCTGAAAGCCATACAGGCGTTTGTCAGCCAGCACGGCAATCGCGGCAAACCGCTCTGACAGAAGCGTTGTGTAACAACTTTAGGCCCGCCATCTGGCGGGCCTTTCTGTTTCTACGTGCCAAACTTCGCTGGTTTTTCGAACCATAGAGTCGGGTCATTCGTAGTGAAGCAGGCAAGTATGCAAAGCGTAGTCAGGGAGACAGGCAGCACATCGAGATGCCGCGCATGGCGCCGGGTGTGGGTGTTGCTGGCGCTGGTTTTTGCCGGGGCAGCCAATGCGGCGCAAAGCCTGCCGTTTTCACTGACAGCTCCTTTTGTGGCTTCAGCGGATATGGTTCTCGAAGATCAGGACCGGGCCTGGCTCGACCAGCGCAAGGTGCTTCAGGTCGGCATTGCGATCGCAGACTACGAACCGATCGACATCACCAGTGACCGCAACCGTTATCAGGGCATCAGTGCCGACTACCTGGGGCTGGTCAGCGACCAGTTGAACCTCCCGGTGCAGGTCACCGGTTTTGCCAAGCGTGACGAGGCTATCGAGGCGCTGCGCGACGGCAAGATAGATCTGCTGACCAGTGCCAATGGTTTCGAACGGGGTGTGAAAGGACTGTCCTTCTCAACCGAATACATGCCCGATCGATCGGTAGTGGTTGGCCGCGGCAACGATCTGAGCCCGTCGTCGAGCCTGGCCGGCAAGAAGGTCGTACTGCTTGATGGCTATGCCGATTCGGACGTGCTGCACCGCATTTATCCTGACAGCCAGATCATTATTGCGCCTAACCTCTACAGTGCTCTGGAAGCCCTGAGTCAGGGTGAAGTGGACGTGTTCATCGGTAACGAAGTCATCGTCCGTACCTACACTGCCCTGCGGCCCTATCTCGGTTTGCAGATCAAATTCGAAAGTCGTCTGCCCCCGGTGGGGTTTTCCTTTGCGGTCAGGGATGATGAGCAGCGCTTGCTGAACTTCATCAATCGGGCCCTGGACAGCATCGCACCTTCGACCAGTCGTGAAGTGCTCGGCCGCTGGACCATGGGGCTGGGCGCCGACGTGGAAGGACAACGCATTCGCCTCACCAGTGCCGAGCGACGCTGGCTGCTCAAGCATCCGAGTGTGACCATCGCGACCGTGCAGCACCCACCGTATATCTACAAAGACAATAACGGCCACTGGGTAGGGTTGAACGCAGATGTGCTGTCACGTATCTCGCGCATGACCGGCTTGCAGTTCGTCCATCAGGAATCACTTTCCACGCAGCAGAGCATCGACATGCTGAGCGCCGGCCAGGCCGACATGAACACCACGCTCGCGGAAAATACCGAGCGCCGAAGGTTTCTGGACTTTACCTATTCGTTCGGCGGCAATAGCTGGATGTTCGTGGTGCGCTCCGACCACTCGTCCCGCATATCGCTCGACAGTCTGGCCGGGAAAGTACTGGCACTGCCGGCCAGGCATGCGCTCGAAGACCTGATCAGGCGCGAACACCCCTTGATCCAGCTGCGGCTGGTCAATACCTATGATCAGGCTCGCGCGCTGGTGGAAAGTGGTGCTGCCGACGCGACCATTCAGAATGAAGTGGGGGCCTACCTGTTTCCGTCCGGAGAATTGAAGGTCGCCAGAAGTGTTGAAGGTCAATGGTCACCCGACAGATTTTCAGTGATCAAGACCCAGCCCGAACTGCTGGGGATTCTGAACAAGGCGCTGGAGGAGTTCCCGGTGGCCGAATTGCGCTCGATCCGTCTGAAGTGGCTGGGATCGGCGCTGCCTCAGCCGTCGCTCTGGGCGCGCATACCGCCGTGGGTATTCTGGGTGGTGTCCCTGGCGCTGCTGACCGGGCTGGTGTCGCTGACCTGGAGCAGTCGCCTCAAGGTGCAGATTCGCCAGCGGCAAAGGGCGCAAAGACAGCTCAATGATCAACTGGCCTTCAAGCACGCGCTGCTCGACGGTATCCCCAATCCGATCTATGTGCGCGATCTCAAAGGGCGCCTGATTTCCTGCAACCGCAGCTACGAGCAGAGTCTGGGCATCAGTTTCGAACAGATGAATGGCCGACGCCTCACGGACGTCAATCTGATTCCGCGTGTGTTGGCCGAGCAGATGCACACCGATTACCTCAATCTGCTGGAAAATCATCAGCCGGTCTTTTCCGATCGCACCATCGAACTGCCTGGCAAACGTATGGATGTCTGGCAATGGACGGTGCCTTTCTTCGCCGCCGATGGTCAGCTGCAGGGGCTGCTCGGCGGCTGGATCGATATCACCGAACGCAAGCAGCTGGAACAGCAGCTTCAGGAAGCCATGCGTCTCGCCGCTCAGGCCAACGAGGCAAAAAGCGCTTTTCTGGCCAGCATGAGCCATGAAATTCGTACGCCGATGGGGGCAATCATTGGCTTGCTGGAACTGGAATGCGAACAGGCCTTGCGCTTGGGCACGATGCCGTCGCAAGGCCTGCAAGTGGCTCACCGCTCGGCTACGGAGCTGGTCGCGCTGATTGGCGAAAGTCTTGATCTGGCCAGAATCGAAGCGGGCGGCATGCAGTTGTCACTGGCTGTCACCTCCCTGCAAGGGCTTTTCGACGGTGTGATCGAGCTTTTTTCCGCACAGGCTCGGGAAAAGGGGGTGGAGCTACGCCTGGAACTCTCCGCGCAGGCGCGCGGCGACTACTGGCTGGATCCCTTGAGGTTGCGCCAGGTGTTGCACAATGTGCTGGGCAACGCCTTGAAGTTCACCCGTCAAGGTGCGGTGGTGGTGAGGCTCGATGTGACCAGCGATTCGCCTGACTCCACGCGTGTGCGCATTGGTATCCAGGACAGTGGCGAAGGTATCGATCCGCAGCGTCAGCAGCAGGTATTTCAACCTTTCACTCAGGCGAACGACGACACGGCCGCACACTACGGGGGCAGCGGGCTGGGGTTGAGCATCACCCGGCAACTGGTGGAGCTGATGAAGGGCGATATCAGCCTGCACAGCGAGCCGGGCAAGGGGACCCTGGTTACCATCGACCTGCCGTTGACCAGGGTGAGCGAGCCGGTTTTGTCAGCAGACGATGTGACGGATGCGCCTGTCGACACGCGTAGTCTTCATCTGTTGGTGGTCGATGACATGTCCGCCAATCGCCTGGTATTGACCCGCCAGCTGGAGTTTCTTGGCCATCAGGTAACGGCTGTCGAAGATGGCAAGGCGGCGTTGTCGAATTGGTGTGAAGGGGCGTTCGATGCGGTCATCACCGATTGCAATATGCCGGGTATCAGCGGCTACGCGTTGACCCAGGCCATTCGCCAGATCGAAGAGAAAGAGCAGCGTCAGCGCTGCCCGGTGATTGGCTGTACCGCCAACGCGATGAGTGACGAGGCGGCACGTTGCGAGCAGGCAGGCATGGACGGCCTGCTGATCAAGCCGCTGTCACTGGCGCGTCTGGCCCAAGAGCTGGCGGATCGGGTACGCGAGCCGACGTTCGACATCGGCACGCTGCGAGCCATGACTCAGGCCAACCCGCAACAAATGCAACGGTTGCTGAGCGAGTTATGGAAGAACCTCAGGCATGAGCACGCGTTGCTGGAGCCCGCAGTGTCGGCCAATGACTGGAAGACCCTGGGCGCCTGTCTGCATCGGCTCAAGGGCGCGGCGAGTCTGGTCGATGCAGTGCCGCTCGCCAAGGCGTGTGCCGCGCTGGACGACAGTGTACGGCTGCAGAGCGCAGCCAGGCTGGCCGAACGCTGGCAGGTACTGGAAGTGGCCATGACCGGTCTGCGCGCGGATATCGAATTGCAACTGGTGGCCGTGCCCGAGACCGCGGTGCCAGGCGCTTGAATCCTGCGGAAAACCTGTGGCGTGTTTAGGACATGTCCTATGGGGCGGGTCTGCGGGACGAGCTACAGTTAATGCTATCCCGGGCCGATGGCTCTGACTCCGCAGGCGTGATCGTGCACTCACTCAAGGTTCTTATTCTCGAAGACCATCCCTTCCAGCTGATGGCTCTGCATCAGATGCTCAACGCCAATCAAGTGTTCGATGTGCTGGTGGCCGACAGCGTCGAGGTCGCCAGGCTTTCCCTGCAAAGCCGCGGTCCTGTCGACATCGCGATCTGCGACCTGCAGATGGAAGGGCCTGATGGTCTGGAACTGATCCGCTTCATGGCTGAGAACGGCCTGGCGCGAGCGCTGATCATTGTCAGCTGTTCCGCCGCCTGCGTGCTGGAAGGGGCTGCGCAACTGGCGCTTGCCCAAGGCCTGAACGTTCTGGGATATGTGCAGAAACCGGCCTCCGCCGGGGCATTGTACGAGCTGCTCGAGGCGTATGGGCCCGGCCGCTCGGACTGTATAGAGCAGGCATCGCCGGGCAGCGCGTTCAGAGCTCTTTCCGCCATCGAATTGTTTGACCCGACAGGCAGCGGACCGATAGACGTGGCGTCCATTGCCGAACAATGGATCACCTACTTTCAACCCAAGGTCAGTCTGCAGGGCGAGTTGCTGGGGGCCGAAGCGTTGGTTCGCTGGCAGCATCCGGTGTATGGCCTGCTGGCCCCCGGGCGATTCATCAAGGCCATCGAGGCTGAAGGGCTGACCGTGGCGTTGACCTGGCGGGTGCTGGATCAGGCCCTGCAGTTCTCTTCGCAGGCCATGCGCGAGCAGGGCGAGCCGTTGTCGGTTGCCGTCAACATTGACCCTCAAGTGCTGCAACAGCTGGATTTCGCCGAGCAGATCACGCAGGCGCTTGCCCGTCATGGCGTGCCGGCCACCGCGCTGACCCTGGAAATTATCGAGCAGGACGCCGCACGGCCGGAAACCTGGCAGCTCGAAGGCCTGCTGAGGTTGTGCATGCAGGGTTGCAAGTTGTCCATCGATGACTTTGGCATGGGCGCTTCGAATATGGACCGGCTTCTGCAATTACCTTTCAGCGAACTGAAAATACCGACCGAGTTCGTGCGCGGCATGGCCGACGACGCGCGTAAATCGGCGGTAGTGGCCGGTGCCTTGCTCATGGCGCAGCGGCTGTCGATGTCGGTCGTGGTTGAAGGGGTCGAGACGATTGAAGACGTCCACAGTCTGCTGGCGCTGGGCGATCCGGCCATTCAAGGGTATTTCATTGCGCGCCCGATGCCTGCCTCGGCGTTCATGCGCTGGATGGCTGAGCATGATAGCAGCCACCTGCACGCCGTTTCGAAGGACGACCGGCCTCAGGACATGCCGCTTTCCTGCAAATAAATGAACAGGGCTGCGTCATTGGCCAGTCCGAGCTTGCGCATGGCGGCGACTTTCTGGGCGCTGACGGTCTGTTTGCTGCGATTGAGTTGCGCAGCGATCTGGCCAACCGTATGGCCGGCCGAGAGCAGGCGTAACACTTCAAGTTCCCGCGGCGACAAACGATCTGCCGGCACAAGTGTGTCGTGTCCGTGCTGCCGGGCCTCTCTGAGTACCCTGCGTACGGATTGGGCGACGAAAAGCTCACCGCGCCTGACCCCCTGGATGGCAGCAGGCAGTTCTCCGGCAAGGCTGGCCTTGCTCAACAGACCCCGGACATCCAGGTCAAGCATGGACTGAAACAGTCCGGCATTGCTCAGGGTCGTGACAACGATCACCGGCAGCGCCGGAAAGTCCCGGCGGATGCGCTGCAGCAGACGCAGGCCATCGTTCTGCCGTTCAACGGGCATCATGAAGTCAGTCACCAGCACATCGCAGGCGTGGCGTTCGAGTACCTGAAGCAGTTCGTCCGGATTGCAGGCCTCGGCGACGACGCTGGCCAGATTGTTCTGCTCCAGTACGACCCGCAGGCCGATGAGAAAAATCGGGTGGTCATCAGCCACGATGACCCGCAACGGGCGATCAGCGGAATCGCTCAAGAGGTGGCTCCGTGAAAAAGGCTATACGGGTATTGCATGCGATAGAGGTGTTTAACGCAGTGATCAAGAGCATAGGCACCTTGTAGGACGCGTAGCGGAATTATGTTGGATTCTTCCTACAAGCTGACTTTCTGTTGTCATCGGCGTCCGGTTTTTTCCTTGTCACATTCAACAGGCATGCTCGAAATGACAGACAGGTGCTGCGATCTGGCGATAGAAAGAACTTTCTGCTGTCGCCGATGGTCATTGGTTAGCACCTTTGCATTCAAACTGTTGAGTGGTGATCCGGATGGAAAATATCAGCTTACTGCTAAGCGAAGCGCTGGCTCCCTATCAGGCCAGTATTGGCCCGGCCGGTTCTCGGGGCGAACGTCTGGTGACTCTGAAAGATAAAGCGGGCACCTGTGTGATCGAGCGCGCATTCGGCGCTGATCAGCTGAGCGACAAGCGTCAGCTCACCGACGTGGTAGACGGCCTGCGCCGCGATCTGATGGTTGCCGAGGGTCGAATCGAACCCTGTGTCATCGCTGCCATGCGCAATGCTGCAATCAGCCGCACGTTTGTCGGCACCCCATCATTTGCTTAACAGTTGCTTAACCGGCGACAACGATTCTGGAACCTGACGGGTTCTATGCACTCCTATCCATTACGTCAGACTTGATCATTGTGCTCCGGTGATCAAGGGCTGACGTACTGACCAGCATGGTCATGTTTACCCCGGGCAGGTCCCCCTCTGCCCGGGGTTTCTTTTGTCCGCTCACTCCTTGTCCAGCAGCGCCTTGACGTCCTCCAGGTAGCTGGCCCGTTGCGCGGGTTCCAGCCACTGCGCATAAAAGCCCATCAGGCTGGTTTCGCGCAGCACGCGCATCTCGCGGTTGATCAGCGCAATGGCCTGCTGGCCTTTGGGTGAGTTGCTGCAACTGACATAGACGAACTGGTATGCAGGGTTGCCCTTGATCGGCAAGAAGGCCAGCTCCTCGGGCCTTATGCCTTGTTGCATGGCGTGATAGCGCGCTTCCGGCCAGAAGCTGATAAAGGCCTGCAGACGCTCCAGACGCTCCATTTGCAGCAGGCTGCCGACGGCATCGTTACCGTAGTGCGGCACAAGGACGTCTTCATCGACGTCGTGCAACGTGTGGTCGATCACTTCTCCATAGCTGCGTTCGGCAACGATGCCCAATTTGATCTTCCGGCTGGCCATCAACGCCGCCACGTCGATTTTTCCGTCTTCTACGTAGGGCTCGAACTTCGACATCTCCTCCTTGCGTACAATCAGACCGCTGCTCAGTACCGCACCGATCGGTATGGAAAAAAGCAGGGTTCTGGCTCTTTCTGCCGTCCACAGCATGGTGGGATCACAACTGAGAGACGTCTCGTCGCTCAGCATTTGCAGAGCCCTGGCGCGGTTGACCCGCATCAGCACGTGATCGTATTCGGGCATTTGCGCAGTCAGCAATGGCATGAGCTGATCAATTGCACCTTGCCCGCGCATGGCACCGGAAAAAATCGTCGAAGGGGGGATGTCGCGCATCAGCCAGGTCAGCGTCTCCCTGGCCTGGCTGACGCACGACGTGGCAGCCAGCGACAGGGCGAGCATCAATCGAGCCGTTGTGCAGTGCGAGGCAGGAAGGGGCATTCGCGGGTGTCATCCTCGAAAAAGGTTCAACGGTCTGAGGTAGGGGTGGCAGCTCTTTGAATGGCGCTGCGCCAGTGGCGTCACATTCAGGTGCCCCGGTTGGGAGTCCGGGTGCTCGCTGCAGATCGTCTTTAGCACAGATATGTATCAGAAATTTGTTTCAAACTATCGATTTTTGTTCGTCCTGCAAATGGGGGGCAAACACACCCTTGCGCGAGCAAGTTCGTTCACAGGCCCGGCATCGGGTAGACTTGCCGTCTTCCCTCCAGACTCTAGAAGCCCGTTCATGGCCCAGCCGTCCACGACCTACAAATTCGAACTCAATCTCACCGACCTTGATCGCGGCGTGTACGAGAGCGTCAAGCAGACCATTGCCCGCCATCCTTCGGAAACCGAAGAGCGCATGACCGTGCGTCTGCTGGCCTATGCCTTCTGGTACAACGAACAGTTGTCGTTCGGTCGCGGCCTGTCTGATGTCGACGAACCCGCTCTGTGGGAAAAAAGCCTGGATGACCGCGTTCTGCACTGGATCGAAGTGGGGCAGCCCGACGCCGATCGACTGACCTGGTGTTCGCGCCGTACCGAACGCACCAGCCTGCTGGCCTATGGCAGCCTGCGCGTCTGGGAAGGCAAGGTCATCCCGGCGATCAAGAACCTGAAAAACGTCAATATCGCCGCCGTCCCGCAGGAAGTGCTGGAAGTGCTGGCCAAGGACATGCCGCGGGTCATCAAGTGGGATGTGATGATCAGTGAAGGGACGGTGTTCGTCACTGACGACCGCGGCCAGCATGAAGTCCAGCTGCAATGGCTTGCGGGCGAGCGCGGCTGACAGCCGCCGCTTCCGATCGAAATCACATTCATCGACACTGCACAGAGAATCAGCTGACCCGCATGCGCATCGAACCTCGTCTATTGCCCGACACCTTGCCGTTCCTTGGCGACCTGCCGCCCTTGCTCACTCGTCTGTACGCAGCACGAGGTGTGGCCTGCGAGGCCGAACTGGACAAAAGCCTGGCGCGGCTGATCCCCTATCAGCAACTCAAGGGGATCGATGCAGCGGTAGACCTGCTGGTCACTGCGCTGCGCGAGGGCCAGCGCATGTTGATCGTCGGCGATTTCGACGCCGATGGCGCGACCGCCAGCACCGTGGGTGTTCTGGGACTGCGTCTGCTGGGCGCAGTGCATGTGGATTATCTGGTGCCCAACCGGTTTGAATATGGCTACGGCCTGACGCCGGAAATCGTCGAAGTGGCATTGCAGCGCGAACCTCAGCTGTTGATCACCGTGGATAACGGCATTTCGAGCGTCGAGGGTGTAGCAGCGGCCAAGGCGGCCGGCTTGCAGGTACTGGTGACCGATCACCATTTGCCTGGGCATGAGCTTCCGGCCGCAGACGCCATCGTCAACCCGAATCAGCCAGGCTGTACCTTTCCCAGCAAGTCGCTGGCCGGTGTCGGGGTCATTTTCTACGTACTGATGGCCTTGCGGGCGCGTCTGCGCGAGACCGGCTGGTTCGAGAGCAATCAGCGTGCCCAGCCCAATCTGGGCGAGCTTCTGGATTTGGTCGCGCTGGGCAGTGTGGCCGATGTGGTGCCGCTGGACGCCAACAACCGCATTCTGGTCCATCAGGGGCTGATGCGTATCCGTGCCGGGCGTGCCAGACCGGGGCTGCGCGCCATTCTCGAAGTGGCACGACGTGAACCTTCGCGCATCACCTCCACCGACCTGGGGTTCATTCTCGGGCCACGCCTGAACGCGGCAGGGCGCCTGGATGACATGAGCCTGGGCATCGAATGCCTGCTCTGCGACGACCCGACACTGGCGCGGGAAATGGCCGTGCAGCTGGACGAATTGAACCAGGATCGCAAATCCATCGAGCAGGGCATGCAGCGTGAAGCACTCGCGCAGCTCAAGGACCTGCCGCTGGAGTCGATGCCGTTTGGCCTCTGCCTGTTCGATGCCGAATGGCACCAGGGTGTCATCGGCATCCTCGCTTCGCGTCTCAAGGAGCGTTACCACCGCCCGACCATCGCGTTCGCCAGCGCCGGGGAGGGCGTGCTCAAAGGCTCGGCCCGCTCGGTGCCAGGGTTTCACATTCGCGACGCGCTGGACGCCGTGGCGGCCAGTCATCCGCACCTGATCAGCAAGTTCGGCGGCCACGCGATGGCGGCAGGTCTCTCGCTGCCTGAAGAGAACTTCCCGGCATTTGCCGCAGCGTTCGACCAGGAGGTGCGTCGTCAGCTCGATGAGCAGGACCTGACCGGGCGTCTGCTGTCCGACGGCTCGCTGGCCGTCGAGGAGTTTCATCTGGAACTGGCCCGTGCACTGCGCAATGCCGGTCCCTGGGGGCAGCACTTCCCGGAGCCTTTGTTCCACGGCGTGTTTCAGCTGGTCGAGCAACGGGTGGTGGGCGAGCGTCATTTGAAGATGGTGCTCAAGACCGAATGCGGCAGCGTCAAGCTCGATGGCATTGCGTTCGGCGTCGACCGGGATATCTGGCCCAATCCGAATATCCGCTGGGTCGAGCTGGCCTACAAACTCGATCTCAACGAGTTTCGCGGTAACGAAACCGTGCAATTGATGGTGGTGCATATCGCGCCACGCTGACGATAGCAGGAACCCCTCTCGCTAACGGGGTGTCGACACTACACGGTCTGTCAAACCTGTTCTTTGAATGAACGGAACCTGGACACCTGAATTTTCATTACGAGAGGTTGCCATGAGCCTGCTGCTTGAACCCTATACCCTGCGTCAATTGACCCTTCGCAATCGCATTGCCGTATCGCCGATGTGCCAGTATTCCAGTGTCGACGGCCTGGCCAACGACTGGCACCTGGTTCACCTGGGCAGTCGTGCTGTCGGCGGTGCCGGCCTGGTCATCACCGAAGCAATGGCGGTGACGCCGGACGGCCGCATCACTCCCGAAGACCTCGGGCTGTGGAATGACGAGCAGATCGAACCGCTGCAACGTATCACCCGCTTCATCAACGCTCAGGGCGCGGTTGCCGGCGTCCAGCTGGCGCATGCCGGCCGCAAGGCCAGCACCTGGCGCCCGTGGCTTGGCAAGCACGGCAGTATCTCCCTCAATGAAGGTGGCTGGACGCCGGTCGGGCCTTCGGCGATCGCCTTCGATCCGCAGCACACTGCCCCTGTGCAATTGAGCGAGACGCAGATCCAGGAGTTGATCAAGGCGTTTGTCGATTCCGCACGGCGTGCCCTGGAGGCAGGCTTCAAAGTCGTGGAAATCCACGCTGCCCATGGCTATTTGCTGCATCAGTTCCTGTCGCCCCTGAGCAACCAGCGCACCGACGAGTATGGCGGTTCATTCGAGAACCGCATTCGCTTTACGCTGCAAGTCACCGAAGCCGTGCGTGCGGTGTGGCCTGCAGAGCTGCCAGTGTTCGTTCGCGTATCCGCCACCGACTGGGTGGAAGACGGCTGGAACGCCGATGAAACGGTCGAGCTGGCGCGTCGCTTGAAAGCCATCGGGACCGACCTGATCGATGTATCGTCGGGCGGTACGTCAGCCAAGGCGGAAATTCCGGTCGGCCCAGGCTACCAGACGCGCTTTGCCGAGCGGGTTCGCAAGGAGTCCGAGATCGCAACGGGCACGGTGGGCATGATTACCGATCCGGCGCAGGCAGAGCACATTCTGCGCACCGGGCAGGCCGATATCATCCTGCTGGCGCGTGAGCTGCTGCGTGATCCGTACTGGCCGCTGCGTGCCGATGAAGACCTGGGTGGGCGCCTGGCAACCTGGCCTGCGCAGTACCAGCGCGCCACACACCGTGATCAGCCGATTCATGAGTCAGATCTGCGCGACTGATCGCCAGTCGGCTCACGGATAGCAATACCCGAAAAATGAGCGCCGTATGGCGCTCATTTTTTGTTACTCGCCTTCCAGCAGCTCGGTGACGCGGCCGATCAGTTCGGCAATCGCAAAGGGCTTGGGCAGCACGTGCATGCCCGGCTCCAGCGTGTCATGCGCCAACGCGGCGTTTTCAGCATAACCGGTCACAAACAGGATTTTCAGGTCGGGCCGGACATCCCGCGCCGCGTCTGCGACCTGACGACCGTTCATGCCGCCCGGCAGACCGACGTCGGTGATCAGCAGGTCGATGGCCGCCTTGGACTGCAGAATGGTCAGCGCATCGGCGCCTCGTTCAGCCTGCAAAACGATATAGCCAAGGTCTTCGAGCAACTCCGTGATGAGCAAGCGCACGGCGGGCTCGTCATCGACCACCAGGATGGTTTCGTCGCCGGTACTGGAGGCGGGGACTTGCAGCGGGCTGTCATCGAAGGCCACTGTTTCAGCTTCGCCTTCGTGCATCGGCAGCAGAATGCTGACTTTCGAACCCTCGCCAACCTTTGACGTGATGTAGACGCCGCCACCTGACTGCCGTGCAAAACCGTAAATCATCGACAACCCCAGCCCGGTGCCCATGCCTGTCGGTTTGGTGGTGAAGAACGGGTCGAAGGCCCTCGCCATGACGTCGTTGCTCATGCCCGTGCCGGAGTCGCTGACGGACAGTTCCACATAGCGGCCTGCAGGCAACTGATACCGGGTCGCCGTGACTGCAGTCAGGTGACGGTTGCCCGTCTGGATCAGCAGCTTTCCGCCATCGGGCATGGCGTCCTTGGCGTTGATGCACAGGTTGAGCAGTGAATTTTCCAGTTGATGCGGGTCAACCAGGGTCGCCCACAGTCCGCGTGAGGCATTGACCTGCATATCGATGGCCGGACCTACGGTGCGCCGGATCAGCTCGTCCATGTCCACGACCAGCAGGTCGATATCAGTAGCCTTGGGCGCCAGTGTCTGACGGCGCGAAAATGCCAGCAGTCGATGTGTCAGGGATGCCGCGCGTCGCGAACCTTCCAGTGCGGCGTTGATGTAGCGGTCCAGCTCTGTGAAGCGTTCCTGTCTGATCCTCGACAGGAGCAGCTCCATGTTGCCGGTCACGCCCATCAGCAGGTTGTTGAAGTCATGAGCCAGACCGCCGGTCAATTGCCCGACCGCTTCCATTTTCTGCGATTGAATCAAGGCCTCTTCGGCGATACGCAGTGCCTTGATGCGGTCCTTTTCGTGGGTCAGGTGTTTGCCCAGCGCAAAAATGATTCCATTGCCGGGTGCCGCGGTCCAGCCGAACCAGTGATAGCTGCCGTCGACGTGCTGATAACGATTTTCAAACAGCGGCAGCACATGGTTGATGGTGTGTTTCAGAGCATTCTGGGTGCCGCTGACATCATCCGGATGCAGCAGGGTCATGATGGAGGTGCCCAGCAGCTCGTGTTCCGGGTGGCCCAGCAGCGCTGTCCAGGCCGGGTTTACCCGCAGAAAGATACCGTTGAAATCGAGTATCGCCAGCGGGTCCGGAGATATCTCCCAAAACGTGTCCAGCTCCAGCGTGCGTTGCTCCAGCCTGGCGGTCTGCTGTCGTTCCAGGCTGACCAGGTCATCGATCAGTTTCAGGCGTTTGCGTTCGCTATCCTGCAGCGCCTGCTGGTTGAGGACATGCGCGGTGGTTTCGTTGGTGATGCAGAACATGCCGACAACCACGCCGTATTCGTCGATTACCGGTGAAAACGAAAATGACCACCATGTCTGTTCGACCTCGCCGTAGCGTGCCATGGTCAGCGGCATATCCGTGTAGCGGCAGGGCTTGCCGGCAAACGCATCGATCACCAGCGGCGCGACCTGATCCCAGACGTCAGCCCACAGATCCGGAATGAGTGCGCCGATAGCGTTGTCCTTGCGCGGGCCGAGAATCGGCGTATAGGCGTCATTGTGGAAAAACACCAGATCCGGCCCCCAGAGCAGGTACATGGACTCCGGGGAATTGAGGATCAGATTCAGGGTGTTTTTCAGCGATACCGGCCAGTGCTCGATCGGTCCGAGTGAAGTCTGGCTCCAGTCCCTGGATCGGATAATCCCGGCGGCCTTGCCGTTGGCGGTCGGGAAACCAGTGGGCGATATCACTTGGGACAAACTCCTGAAAATCTGCATGGAGGGGCAGTGGCATTCATATGAATATGGATGTGTGTTCGATCAGTCCAGGAAAGGGGCTGCATACCTGACTTTACCTGCAGCCTGTCCTTATTGACTCTTTGCCACAGGCGCCGGTTGCACGCATTTCGCCGATAAGCGGGGCAGATTGACGAACGGGTATCGGTGCAACTCCGTAACATCCGGAAGCACACCGGTAAGGGCCTGGCAGTGACTTCTCTTCAACTTGTTGGTCAATCACTCATCTGACAAACCTTGTAGGAGGCTTCCTGTGAATACGCGTGGTTTACTCGATCAATTGCTCAAGTCCGGACAAAGCATGTTGCAGGACAAGAACAAAGGCAAATCCGGCAAGCAATCGTCGGGCGGCGATTCACTGATCAATGGCCTCGGCAGCCTGCTTGGCGGTGGTAAAGGGCAGGGCGCTTCCCAGAATGGGCTGGGTGGTCTGTTGTCCGGCGCAGGTGGTGGTGCGCTGGCCGCAGGTGCCATGAGCCTTCTGCGTGGCAAACGCACACGCGGGATGGGCGGCAAGGCGTTGACCTACGGAGGCTTGGCGGCGCTGGGGGTGTTGGCTTACAAGGCTTACAACAACTGGCAGGCCAGTCAGGGGCTCGCCGCTCAGCGCGAACCGCAAACCATCGACCGGCTGCCCGAGGCTGAAGCCGAGCAGCATAGCCAGGCAATCCTGCGTGCACTGGTCGCCGCGGCAAAGGCAGATGGTCATGTCGATGAGCGTGAGCGCGAACTGATCGAAGGTGAGTTCACCAAGCTGGACAGTGATCATTCACTTCAGCAGTGGCTTCACGCCGAGCTGAACAAGCCGCTGGACCCGGCAGAGGTGGCCCGGGCCGCGACCACGCCGGAAATGGCGGCGGAGATGTACATCGCCAGTGTGATGCTGGTGGATGAAGAGCACTTCATGGAACGCGCCTACCTCGATGAGTTGGCGCGTCAGTTGAAGCTGGAACCCGGCCTCAAGACCGAGCTTGAAGGCCAGGTGCGGAACGCTCAGTGAACTGGCGCTTCCAGCAGCGGGTTGCCTGACACGCCTTGTGTCAGGCAACCCGCTCGATCAGTGATGTTCCATTCCTTCGGCGTTGGTCAGCTCCCTGATCAGTGCTGTCTGCTGCTCCTTGAACCTGGCTTCGAACTCTTGAATCCGTCCTTCGTATTCCGGGTCGTCGAGGCTGATATTGCGTTGCTCGAACTCGTCGGTGAGTTGGTTCAGTTCAGTCCTGTAGGTGCGTTCGAGTGCTTCGAAGCGTCCAGCATGGATTTCGCGCAGGTAACTGATCCAGTAATCCTGCTGCTGGGCAAAACGCAGGAAGGGCTCGCCGCGTTCGCCGTTTTGCACGCGAAGCAGTGCCGCGTCGAATTCCCCCGGCCTGATGGCGGCGTGGGCCTGGTACAGCATGCCTTCCGGCGGCACGGGCAAGTCCAGCGCGCTGGCCCAGTGCGTGCGATACGCCAGACGTACCTCGGCTTCATCACGGCTGCCGGTCTGTTCGCGGGCTGCGGTATCCAGCTCGGACAGGCGATACAGCCGGACGGTCAGCCGATACAACAGCGCACCGCGCTGCTCCGCGACGACGTCCTGCAACGACTGCCGGATGAACACCAGCACTTCCATCTGGTTGAACTCCAGAAGGATGCCGTCCGGGCAGGTGTGGTTGTCACGAAACAGCCTGAGCGGTTCTTCGGCAATAGCGTTGAGGGTCAGTCCGAGTTGCGGGTCCTGACTCACCGTGACCAATACCCGCCAGACGCGCTCGCGCAGCGCTGCACGGCTGGTGATGTTGCGATAATCGGCGCTGTGACGCAGCGAATCGATCAGGTCGAGCAGGTTGCGGGTCTGCTCGCGGGCCTCCAACTGCTCCCAGATCTCGCGCCGCCCGGCGCTCAACGGGTTGCTGTCGTCCAGCCAGGGCTCGACGGTGACGGGTTCCGGAGTCGATGCCCGGCTCTCCTCTGAGGACAGGTACTCGGAATACGATGAGTCCGAGTCATGGTTTTCCGTCCAGTCCATCGCGCTGAGCTCGGGCGGCAGGTCCATGTCGAAGGTGAAAGAACGTCCATAACGCTCTGAAAAATGCGCCTGCCGCATGGTGTCTTCGGAAAGCGGATTGTTCAGCAGGCTTATTTCCGTGTGCGCAAACTCGCTGCCGGGATTGGCGAGTATGTGCTCTGGCAATTCGCTGATCAGATTACCCTCCAGCAAGAGTGTCCTGATTTGCGCTGGAACCATGCTCTCTGTCCAGGCTGGCCATTCGACCAGTCCGGCATTGTTCAGTGACAGCCAGTTGAGTGCAGTGCCACTGAGGCTGGTCAGGTCGCTGATGGCGCCTATCCGGTTGCCATCCAGCTCCAGTCGTTCAAGCGTCGCAATCCGGCTGAAGAAATCGATGTGCTGTTGCTCTACCAGCATTCCCTGATCCATCAGCGATAGCGAACGAAGTGATCGAAGCTCGAGCAGCGCCGGTGGCAGTTGCAGCAGGGGGGCGACATGTCCGCTTATTTCCAGTGAGGTCAGATCAGTCATGCGGCGCAACAGTTGATCGAGATCAGAGGCCGTGCCGGTGATTCGGCTCAGGTGCAGATAGCGTACCTGGCGATAAAAGAAATCAGGCAGCTGTCGAGGAAAGTCGATCAATGCGATGTCTGCAAGGCGCAGGGGGCTATGGAGCTGCCCCAGGCTGAAATTTCGCCAGTGATCGATCAGTATCCTGCCGATTTGCTGGCGTGATTCGATGGTCTGCTCGCTCGGTACGGCCATCGAGCCGGAGGCATGCGTCCATTGATCAACGGCGGCAAATAATTCGGCACCTTCGTTCAGTTGCCTGTTTACAGCGGCCTGCACGGCAACCGGAGTGTCCATGACAAAACTGAAGGAACTGCCGGCTACCGCTTCATTGATACGTGCGTGTATTGCGGTGTGTCGGGACAGGATATTGCCGCGCAAGTCAATCAAGGTCCGGTGCTCAGGGCTGGGAGGATTGTCAAGGATCCACCCGGGCAGTTCCGTCAGGTTGTTGTGAGCCACCGACAGCTCGCGAATGTTGTTCGGAATGATGTCGGTCAGCCAGGACGGCCAGCGGTTCATGCCAACCCGCTCCAGCACCAGCCGATCAAGGTGCAGCCAGCTCAGGTCCATGGGCAGCACACTGACCAGTCGATTGCCACTGAGGTTCAGCATCCTGAGGCCCGGCATGCTGCGCAGGTGGTCCATCTGCGCCTGATCCAGAAAAATCTCCTGGTTGATCAGCGCCAGTTCGGTCAGTTGGGGCAGCACACGGGACACTTGCTGAGGCAGGTTGAGAAAGACCGAGGTCTCGGGGGCCAGTCCGGCGGCTGGCTCACTGATCAGGTTCAGTGCGCGGGTATGCGGGAAACGTTGCAGGAAGGCTCCAAGTTCGGCGCTGTTGGTCGACTGCCGGGGCAGGTTTATGCCGGCAGGCGTCAGGTCAATTGCACCGGGGCGTGCTCTGGGCTCGACCGATATGTTTTCCAGGTGCAGCGCGGTAACGCGATTGAAGACGAAGTCCGGCAGATGGTGCGGAAAGTCACTCAGCGAGACATGTTGCAGGCTTAGCGGCTCAAGCGTCCGTCCTATCTCGGGCAGGTTGTTGAGGCGCCAGTGGTTCCAGATCGCTTCGTTGATGCGCATGCGACTGTCCATATGAGCCTGAGTCATGGGCGGCATTGACACGGATTCATAGGCCCACGCGTCGAGACTTGCGCGCAACAGCATTTGCTCGTGCAGCAGGTCGTTGAGTCGCGCATCGATGGTTCTGTTGTCCCAGCCAGTGTGGCGCAGGCGGCCGAGGATCTCTTCGGGAAACGCGTCCTCCAGCTCAAGCATGCGGATCTTGTCCAGCAGGCTCTCGTCGGTCATGTGCCAGTCGACCCTGCCACCGCCGCTTAATGGGTAGCCAAGGCGACCATCGGCCAGGCGCATGGGGGATTTCGAGCCTGGCTTGATCGCCTGCATGTTCAGCAATGGCGCGAGTTTCTGGCGGGGCAGGGGGTTGTCCTGGATCAGCGCTGCCAGCGCCTGACCCTGCCCGGTGTGGGCAAAGCCCAACTGGTTGCGTTCGGCATCGGGCAGGGCGTGCAGCACGGACGAGTACAGATCGTCCAGCCCGTGCAGGTGCTGGTCATCAGCGTCACGGGCCTCGTAACGATTACCGTCCTTGATCAGTACTTTGCGCACAGGCGCATCCTCGAGACCGATGCTGTCGATCAGCCGGCCACCGAAATACCGGTCATGGACCTCCAGCCTGACCTGTGCAGGCCATTGCGGCAGGGCTTCAAGGCTGTGCAACGCAAGACAGTCGGTATCGGCGCTGGAGACCGAGGTCAGATAAAGCCCTTCATAGGCCCGCGCCAGCCTTACCTGTTGTAGATAGGCGCTGGCCTCTTCGGCAACGGGCAGCGGCACCCGGCGCTCCATCGTCAGTTGCAGCCGCTCTGCCGGCAAAGCGTGGCTGGCCAGTTCCTCGGCAACCAACGGCGGCAGGCCAGGAAATGCCTTCTGCAGGGTCTGCACTCCATCAGCCTCGGCGACGCTCAATGCGCGGTAACGGGATTCGAACAGCCAGCCTCGGGTGGCTCGGGCGCGTGCCGCCAATTGCGCCCGTAGTGTGATCAGTCGCGGTGACATGCCGAGCTGACCCGCGCCGAACTCTTCGTTGAGCAGGGTGCGTATTTCGTTGTTGCCGAGCTGTTCCAGCACCTGGCGCAGGGCATCCGGCTGGTCGGCACGCACCGTGATGTCGAGGCTGTCAGCCGCCACCGGATGAGAGGCCGGAGCGAATGTCTGAAGCGTGTGGCCCTCGGCATCCACCAGGACCAGCGCGCGATTGCCCGGCCAGCCACGGTCCTGGCTCAGCAGTTCAAGTTGAAGGGGGGACGCTGCGTTTATATCGTTGGCTTCGAGCTGCTCGATGAAATGCTCGATCTCCTGGTCCAGCCTGAACCGGCGCGCCGTGTCCTCAAGCAATGCCGGAGGGCGACGCTGATCGGCCAGTGCCTCGCGCATCACCGATTCAGGCGTGTTGCTGACGTTGACGATGCGCCTGGCGGTGCTGTCGGAAAACGTATCGCTGGAATAGCCCAGCCGTCGAAACAAGGTCAGGCCTTCCATCTCCAGCGGCTGATCGAGCTCATGCAGCCATGCTCCGGCGCCGTTGTGTCGCAAGGCGGGCCGATAGCTGTCGGCGCGGGTCGGGTGCTCGATCAGGTAGCCGTTCCCGGTCGTGGCAGGACTGACGGAATAGATGCGTCCTTCAAGTGGCAACCATTGTTTGCCTTGCCAAGTGTACAGGCCCGTGGCATCGGACTGCAGATCCTTGGGCAGGACGATGTCATGGGCAAAGGGCGTCAGATCAGGCTTCCACAGGCGTGTCGTGCCGCCTGGTAAATCCACGGGCTTGAGGCCTTGGACGAACTCGGGCGCCTGTACCGCAGGGATGCCTGTTGCGCCCGTCGACGCAGCACCAAGGGCCGATATCAGCGCAACGTTCTCGATCACATCGAACAGGTAGGCGAACGCCTGTCGTTTCTCGTCCCTGGCCCAGCTCTCCATGCCCTCATACACTTCGTGAACCAGCTGAATGGCGGTGACGGCCATCATCACTTCGCCCAATACCGGAACGACGAAGCCTGCGATATTCAAGACGTCGAAGGCGGTGTCCATGAAGTACTGCACCCGCTCATCGAAGGTCTTCTGGTCCTGTGCCGCAGTCGGCACACCATGAAACAGTGCGTCGTTGCGCAAGGCTGCGCATTTGCGCTCATGCAGGTTGTCCAGCAGCGGGCCTTGCAGCACGGTTTCTCTCAGGTCGAGCCGGGCGTTTCGGTCCGCTTCACGCTCCAGCCACTGACGTTCGAAAATGCCGCCTTTCTTGACTTTGGGGTACAGGCGTTCGGACAACTTTTCAAACAAGGCACTTCGATGGCGCGCAGGTACGAAGCGCATGAAGAAGTTCAGGTAGCCGTTGATGAACATCCGCTCACGCAACGCATTTATGAAGACTTCGACCGAGTCGTATTCCTTCAGCGGCGCAACGGGGTCATCCGGGATATACACCACGATCCTTTCTGCCTGAGTGGCAATATCCCGGTCCTTGCCAATCACCAGAAGACCGGTTAGTTCGATATCGCCCAGGCACAGTACGCTGCAGTTGACCGGCCTGTTATCAAGTCGGACATGTTGCTTGCCGTCGAGAAACTCCAGTAATGCGCTTTGCAAATCCGGGCCGATCTGCTGTTGCAGGGAGGCCATCTGCAACTGCAGCCGGATCGACGATGCCTCCAGTTGCATGAAGCTCTGGCGCAGTCTGGATGCCGCAGCGTCTGCAGTTTCGTCGGGGCTCGAAGGCCTGCTGAAGACGGCCTGGATATGCGCCTGATATTGGCCGCCCAGGTCCAGCTCACGGCACAGCGCCGCAAAGCCGGTCGGGGAGAGCGGCAGGGACTTTCCGCTGATCTGTGGGCCGATGATTTCAAACGAAGAAAACACCTGGGCCTTGAGGCCGGTGCTGGAATCCATTGCGCCCGGAACTGTTTCCCAGGCTTCGAAGTTCTGCAACGCGGCCTTGAGCAGGCTCTGGGTCGCGGCCTTCAGGGCAATGTTTGCCTGCGTTAGCGGGTCTCTGGATGCCGTATTGAATGATTGGTCGACCCGCGCACGACTGGCATGGAACAGCCAGGTGTCGGCGACGTCCACCTGCAGTCCGAAGCGATCCTTGATGGCGGCTGTCAGCAGGGGCCTTGCGAAGTCCTCCAGCGTCGACAGGCGATCCAGCGTCGGACGAACCTGTTGCTCGTACTCGCGGTGCTCGGCGTACAGGCGCTGCAGCTCGGCGAGCTGATCAGGGTTGGACTTGCGTGCGCTCGCCAGCCATTGCACGGGGCGCCGCGAAGCCTTGCGCAAGGCTGCATGGGTCGCCGGCTCGGCCTGAAGCAGCCACTCGGGGGATTTGTCTTTTATCAGTTGCAGATGCGGGAGTGCAGGAGCCTTGCCCGACGGAGATAGATCCAGCATTTAAGTGCCTTGTCGTGAATGAACAGGCGACAAAGCTTACGGCCGCGACTTGCCGTGCAAGTGCTAACTATCTATGTACTCCCGCTGTTTCTGAAGACCGTTGCTCAAGTAGTGGTGGCGATGGCCGACAAGACATGAAGCGGGACGAAAGAGTGGCGATCGATAGCGGCCGTGACTTCGTTCTGTATTACCCATGTAACGTTTTACGGCTGGGCTATACTCACGCCGTTTGGGCCGTCCGTCGGTCCGCTTCTTGAACACGGCCCGACGCCGTCGTTGAACTCTTGAGGGCTGACTGTGAAGAACTGGACCTTGCGCCAACGGATTCTGGCGAGTTTCGCCGTCATCATCGCAATCATGCTACTGATGGTCGTTGTATCTTATTCACGGTTGTTGTCCATCGAGTCCAGCGAGGAAGATGTGCGTCTCGATGCGTTGCCCGGCGTCTACTACAGCACCCTGGTGCGCAGTGCCTGGGGCGAGAGTTACATCCGCACGCTGGAGCTGATTGCCGAAGGGCAGGGGCGGCCGCTGACCAAGCAGGAAAAGGATCAGTTCAAGGGGTTTGAAGACGCCCTTCAGTCGCAGATGGACGGCTACAAGAAATCCATCTTCGATGACACGGACAGGGCCAGCTTCGCGGTGTTCGAAAAGCGCCGCGAGGTCTATTCGCGCATGCTTGCCGACGTTCACGCCAAGTACGAACGCGGTGATTATGCGGGCGCTCGCGATGAGTTTTACAACGAGCTCAATCCGGTCTGGAGCGAGGGCCGTCTGCAGCTCAGAGACCTGATCGTTGCCAACAAGCAACTGGCTGACCAGTCCACCACCAATATCGTCAACGCTGTGCTGGGTGCCAAGATCAGCATGGTGCTCTCTCTGCTGATCGCGGTCATGGCGGCGGCGGCCTGCGGGCTGCTGCTGATGCGCTCGATCACCTCTCCGATGCAGATGATCGTGAGTATTCTGGACGTCATGCGCAAGGGCGATCTGAGTACCCGGCTGAACCTGTCGCGCAAGGACGAGTTCAATGCGGTCGAGACCGGCTTCAACGACATGGTCTCCGAGCTCACCGCGCTGGTAGCGCAGGCGCAGCGCTCTTCGGTACAGGTCACGACCTCGGTCACCGAGATCGCTGCAACGTCCCGCCAGCAGCAGGCTACCGCCACCGAGACCGCGGCAACCACCACCGAGATCGGCGCGACGTCGCGGGAAATCGCCGCCACTTCGCGGGACCTGGTGCGGACCATGACCGAAGTCACTTCGGCGGCAGACCAGGCTTCGGTGCTCGCCGGTTCCGGCCAGCAGGGCCTGGCACGCATGGAAGACACCATGCATCAGGTGATGGGCGCTGCCAATCTGGTCAACGCCAAGCTGGCGATCCTCAACGAGAAGGCCGGCAACATCAATCAGGTCGTCGTCACCATCGTCAAGGTCGCCGACCAGACCAACCTGCTGTCGCTCAATGCCGCCATCGAGGCCGAAAAGGCCGGTGAATACGGTCGCGGGTTTGCAGTGGTGGCCACCGAGGTCCGTCGCCTGGCCGACCAGACTGCCGTCGCCACGTATGACATCGAGCAGATGGTGCGGGAAATCCAGTCGGCGGTGTCTGCTGGCGTGATGGGTATGGACAAGTTTTCCGAAGAGGTGCGCCGCGGCATGTTCGAGGTCACTCAGGTCGGCGAGCAATTGTCGCAGATCATCCATCAGGTTCAGGCGTTGGCACCCCGTGTGCTGATGGTCAACGAAGGCATGCAGGCTCAGGCCACCGGCGCCGAACAGATCAACCAGGCGCTGGTGCAACTGGCGGATGCCAGCAGCCAGACCGTCGAATCACTGCGTCAAGCCAGTTTCGCCATCGACGAGTTGAGTCAGGTCGCGGTCGGGCTGCGCAGTGGCGTTTCGCGTTTCAAGGTCTGAACGATCAATGAGCGATCACTCGCCGAGGCGCAATGGCACGCCACTGACCGCCAGCAAGCTCTTTCTGCTGTTTTGCATAGGCGAAGACCGCTATGCACTGGACGCGACCGAGATCGCTGAAATCCTGCCGCGGGTGAAGCTCAAGACCATTGCCCAGGCACCTCACTGGGTGGCGGGAATCTTTGCCCATCGCGGCGAGATCGTCCCGGTGATTGACATCAGTGCGCTGAACTCCGGCGAGCCGGCGCGCTCGCGTACCAGTACGCGCATGGTGCTGGTGCATTATCGCTACGACGACGCGCACCCGGCGCAGTTGCTCGGACTGATTCTGGAACAGGCGACCGAGACGCTGCGCTGCCCTGTTGCGCAGTTCAAGGCCTATGGGCTGGACAATCGCCTGTCGCCTTATCTGGGGCCGGTGCGTGAGGATGAGCAGGGCCTGTTGCAGTGGATTCATGTTCACGAGCTGTTGAGCGAGCCGGTGCGCGAGTTGTTGTACCCGGTGCCGCCGATTGACCTCGAACTGCTTGAGGACGCGCAATGAAGGTGGATGATTCGCGCTTCTTCAGCTTCCTCAAGGAGCGTATCGGCCTGGATGTGACCTCCGTCGGCGAGGCGATCATCGAGCGCGCCTTGCGTCAGCGCGCAACGGCCGCCCACTGCGCTGACAGTGATGCCTACTGGCATCTTCTGGTCTCCTCACCGCAGGAGCAGCAGGCGCTGATCGAAGCGGTGATCGTTCCCGAGACCTCGTTTTTTCGTTATCCCGAATCGTTTGTCACGCTGGGCATGCTGGCCCGTGAGCGAATCGCCAGTCTTGCCGGTGCGCGCCCCTTGCGCATTCTCAGCCTGCCGTGCTCGACCGGTGAGGAACCGTATTCCATCGCCATGGCGTTATTCGACGCCGGGGTCGACGCCAGGCAATTCAAGGTCGATGCCATCGATATCAGTCCTGTTTCGATTGCTAAGGCCGAACACGGTGTTTATGGCAAAAATTCGTTCCGTGGCAGCGACATCGGTTATCGCGAGCGCTATTTCAATCCGGTCGCTGACGGCTTTGAAATCGCTGACAGTGTTCGCGCCTGTGTAAGTTTTCAGCCGGGTAATCTGCTCGACCCCAAACTCGTTTCGCAAGCGGCCTATGACATCGTCTTCTGCCGCAATCTGGTGATCTATTTCGATCGGCAGACCCAGCAACATGTTTTCAAGGTGCTCAAACAACTGACCCGCGAAGATGGCCTGCTGTTCATCGGCCCGGCGGAGGGCAACCTGCTGGCCGGTATCGGCATGCGCTCGACGGGGATCGCCCAGTCGTTCGCCTTCCGGCACGCACCTGTCGATGCGCCGGTGCCGGCTCCGACGCCTCGGCAGGTCCCTGCACCCGTTGCGTCCCGTCCGGTCGTCGATGCCCCTGCCAGAGTTGTCGCGCCACGGCCTGCGCCGCGCCCCTCTGCGACATTCGCGCCCATTGCAAAACCCGTCGCTGCGGCGGGTAACACCGAGGTATCGGCAGTGCTCGACAGGATTGCGGGGCTGGCCAATGAAGGCAAAAGTGCCGAGGCGCGGGCTGAATGCGAGCGTTACCTGCAGCAGCATGAGCCGGTCGCGCAAGTGTTTTACTGGCTGGGTCTGCTCAGCGAAGTGGAGGGCCGTGTGCCACAGGCGCAGGGCTTCTATCGCAAGGCGCTGTATCTGCAACCGCAGCACTCCGAATCGCTGGCCCAACTGGCGGCATTGCTGGCTGCGCAGGGTGACACTGCCGGCGCGCGCCGCTTGCAGGACCGCGCTGCGCGTGGCGCGAATAAACAAGGAAACCACTGATGGCGGGCGTGTCCGGTTTTTCCAGTCTGACCCATGATCAGGCCCTGGATATCGATGATTGCTGGAACCGCATCGGCATTCATGGCGATCGCTCCTGCCCGTTGCTCGCAGAGCACATCCACTGCCGCAACTGTGCGGTTTATTCGGCCGCCGCTACCCGCCTGCTGGACCGCTATTCGCTGGCCCAGGAGTCGCCCGAGCATTTTCAGGGCTCGGTGTTGCTGCGCGACCTCGAGACCCGCTCGATTCTGGTATTTCGTCTTGGCGAAGAGTGGCTGGGGCTGGCGTCGCGCTGCCTCTCGGAAGTCGCCCCCAGCCAGACCATCCATTCACTGCCACACCAGCGCTCGCGTGCGTTGCTGGGTGTCGCCAATGTACGCGGCGCTCTGGTAGCGTGCATCTCGCTGGTCGAGCTGCTCGGCTTGGACAGTACCGCGGTGAGTAACCCGTCGACGCGGGTGGTACCGCGCATGCTGATCGTGAGTGTCGAAGGCGGCCCGGTGGTGGTCCCGGTCGACGAGGTGGACGGCATTCATGCCATCGACGAGCGGGAGCTGGAAGCCGCTTCGGCATCCGGCACACACGCCAATGCCCGTTTCACTCGTGGCGTCCTGCAATGGAAGGGCCGCAGCCTGCGCTGGCTGGATGAAGATGAGTTGTTGTCGGCGGTGTATCGGAGCCTCACATGACGCCAGATCAAATGCGTGACGCCTCGCTGTTCGAACTGTTCACGCTGGAAGCCGATGCGCAGACCCAGGTACTGAGTGCCGGCCTGCTGGCACTCGAACGTAACCCGACCCAGGCGGATCAGCTGGAAGCCTGCATGCGTGCCGCTCATTCGCTCAAGGGCGCAGCGCGGATTGTCGGCGTCGATTTCGGCGTGAGCGTCGCGCATGTGATGGAAGATTGTCTGGTCAGCGCGCAGGAAGGGCGTCTGCTGCTTCAGGCCGAGCATATCGATGCGCTGCTGTCGGGGACCGACCTGTTGATGCGTATCGCCACGCCTGGCGGCGACAGCGTTGGTCAGCCTGATATCGACAGTTATGTCGAAAGGCTCAATACGTTGCTGGCTTCCGGTGCTGGCGCGGCGCGAACGGTCAGTACGCCACTGCCGGACCCGGCCTCGGACGCTTTACTCGCCAGCGCGATGCTGCAGTTCGAGACGCCCAGCGCGGCAGTTGTGCCGGAGTCTGTGCCCGAGCCCTTGGCCGCAGACTTGCCTGCGTCCGCCAATCCAGCCGCCATGCCGGCTGCGGAACCTGAAGCACCGTTCACGCCATTGCGTGAACGGCGTGTGGCCGAAGGTGGCGAGCGCGTGTTGCGAGTCACCGCCGAGCGCCTCAACGGGCTGCTGGACATGTCCAGCAAATCGCTGGTCGAGACTCAGCGACTCAAGCCGCTGCTGGCCGGTATGCAGCGGCTCAAGCGTCTGCAAAGCAGCAGTGATCGTGCGCTTGAAGTGCTGGGCGCCAGCTTCGGCGAGGAAGGTCCTTCGGCTGATGTGCAAAAAGCCCTGGAAGACGCGCGTAGCCTCTTGTCCCAGGCGCAGCAGGTGTTGGTCCGGCACACTGCCGAGCTGGATGAATTCGGCTGGCAGTCGGCGCAACGTGCGCAGTTGTTATACGACACGGCACTGGCCTGCCGGATGCGACCTTTCGCCGATGTGCTGAACGGCCAGGCGCGCATGGTTCGCGACCTGGGGCGTGAACTGGGCAAACAGGTCCGCTTGCAGATCGAAGGCGAGAAGACGCAGGTGGATCGCGATGTGCTGGAAAAGCTCGATGCGCCATTGACTCACCTGCTGCGCAACGCCGTGGACCACGGCATCGAATCGCCCGAGAAGCGCGTGGCGTCCGGCAAGGACCCTGAAGGTCTGATTCGTCTGCAGGCCTCGCATCAGGCCGGCTTGCTGGTCGTCGAGTTGAGCGATGACGGTGGCGGCGTGGACCTTGAACGTGTGCGCCAGAGCATCATCGACCGCAAGCTCTCGCCCGCCGAGACCGCTGCGCAGTTGAGCGAGGAGGAACTGCTGAGTTTTCTGTTCCTGCCGGGCTTCAGCATGCGCGACAAGGTCACGCAGATTTCCGGCCGTGGTGTCGGTCTCGATGCCGTGCAGCATATGGTTCGCCAGATGCACGGCAGCGTCGAGCTGCAGCAATGGGCAGGCGAGGGCAGTCGCTTCAGGATAGAAATGCCGCTGACGCTTTCAGTGGTACGCAGCCTGGTCGTGGAAGTGGGCGGTGAAGCCTATGCCTTTCCGCTGGCGCATATCGAGCGCATGCGCGACCTGCAGCCTGACGATATTCTGCAGCTGGAAGGGCGTCAGCACTTCTGGGATGAAGAGCGGCATGTCGGTCTGGTTTCGGCCAGCCAGCTGTTGAACCGGCCACCCGCGCAGAAGGCCGGAGAAACGCTCAAGGTCGTGGTGATTCGCGAGCGCGATGCGGTTTATGGCGTGGCCGTCGAACGCTTCATCGGCGAGCGTACGCTGGTGGTGATGCCGCTCGATGCGCGCCTTGGCAAGGTCCAGGACGTGTCGGCAGGGGCCTTGCTCGACGACGGTTCAGTGGTGTTGATCATCGATGTCGAAGATATGCTGCGCTCGGTGGAAAAACTCCTGAATACCGGCCGTCTGGAGCGCATCGACCGGCGCGCTCGTCAGGCAGATCAGGTGTCACGCAAACGCGTGCTGGTCGTCGATGATTCTTTGACCGTTCGCGAGCTGGAACGCAAGCTGCTGGTCAGTCGCGGTTACGAAGTATCGGTGGCCGTGGACGGAATGGATGGCTGGAATGCCCTGCGCGCCGAGGACTTCGACCTGCTGATCACCGACATCGACATGCCGCGTATGGACGGTATCGAACTGGTGACCCTGTTGCGCCGCGATACCCGCTTGCAGTCCTTGCCGGTCATGGTCGTGTCCTACAAGGACCGTGAAGAAGACCGGCGTCGCGGCCTGGACGCCGGCGCCGATTATTACCTGGCCAAGGCCAGTTTCCACGATGATGCCTTGCTCGACGCTGTCGTCGAATTGATAGGAGACGCGCAAGGATGAAGATTGCCATCGTCAACGATATGCCCATGGCCATCGAAGCCCTGCGCCGTGCGCTGGCCTTCGAGCCGGCGCATCAGATCATCTGGGTGGCGTCCAATGGTGCCGACGCCGTGCAGCGTTGCGTCGAGCAGACCCCGGACCTGATCCTGATGGACCTGATCATGCCGGTGATGGATGGCGTGGAAGCCACGCGCCGGATCATGGCCGAAACACCCTGCGCCATCGTCATCGTGACCGTCGACCACGAGCAGAACATGCGCCGCGTGTTCGAAGCGATGGGGCACGGCGCGCTGGATGTGGTGGACACGCCGGCCATTGGTGGTCCCAATCCAAAAGAGGCGGCGGCGCCCCTGCTGCGCAAGATCCTCAATATCGACTGGCTGATCGGCCAGCGTGTCGGCCTCGAACGGGTCGCGGCTACACCGCGCGCCGCGCCCTCGAGACGTGATCGGCTCGTGGCGATCGGCTCCTCGGCAGGCGGGCCTGCCGCGCTGGAGATTCTGCTCAAGGCGCTTCCGGTGAGCTTTCCTGCAGCGATCGTCCTTGTGCAGCACGTCGATCAGGTCTTCGCCGCCGGTATGGCCGACTGGTTGAGTTCCGCCTCCGGCCTGCCGGTACGTCTGGCAAGGGAAGGCGAAACGCCACAGCCGGGTGTGGTGTTGCTGGCAGGCACCAATCATCATATCCGCTTGCTCAAGGACGGCACGCTGGCGTACACGGCGGAGCCGGTGAATGAAGTTTACAGGCCCTCGATTGATGTGTTTTTCGAGAGCGTAACCCGTTATTGGAGTGGCGAGGCGATCGGCGTTCTGCTGACCGGGATGGGGCGCGACGGTGCACAGGGACTCAAGGCCATGCGTGAGCGGGGGTTTCTGACCATCGCTCAGGATCAGGCCAGTTCTGCTGTGTATGGCATGCCCAAGGCCGCCGCAGCCATCGATGCTGCCGTGGAAATCCGTCCGTTGCCCGCCATAGCACCTCGCTTGATCGAGGTATTTACTCAATGACTGCTCTGCTGAACCCAGCGGCAGTCGGCGATCAGGAGAAAGATCATGAATGACCTGCAAACGGATGAGCTCAAGACACCGGATGAAAACAGCGCAATGGTGCTTCTGGTGGATGATCAGGCCATGATTGGTGAAGCCGTACGGCGCGGCCTGGCCGGCCATGAGTCTATCGACTTTCATTTTTGTGCCGACCCGCATCAGGCGATTGCCCAGGCCGTGCAGATCAAGCCGACGGTGATTCTGCAGGACCTGGTGATGCCGGGCCTCGACGGGCTGACGCTGGTTCGCGAGTACCGCAGCAACCCGCTGACACGCGATATCCCGATCATCGTGCTGTCCACCAAGGAAGACCCGCTGATCAAGAGCGCGGCGTTCACGGCCGGGGCCAACGACTATCTGGTCAAGCTGCCGGACAACATCGAGCTGGTGGCGCGCATTCGCTATCACTCGCGCTCGTACATGACCCTGCTGCAGCGCGATGAAGCCTACCGCGCGCTGCGCGTCAGCCAGCAGCAACTGCTCGACACCAATCTGGTGCTGCAGCGCCTGATGAATTCCGATGGCCTCACGGGCCTGTCTAATCGTCGTCACTTCGACGAGTACCTGGAACTGGAGTGGCGCCGGGCAATTCGCGAGCAGTCCCAGTTGTCGTTGCTGATGATCGATGTCGACTACTTCAAGCCCTACAACGATAACTTCGGGCATCTGGAGGGCGACGAGGCCCTGCGTCAGGTCGCCAAGGCCATTCGTAACAGTTGCAGTCGCCCGTCGGACTTGCCGGCTCGCTACGGCGGCGAGGAGTTCGCCATGGTCCTGCCCAACACCTCACCGGGCGGGGCGCGTCTGCTGGCTGAAAAACTGCGCCAGAGCGTTTCAAGCATGAATATTCCGCACATTGCGCCAGCGCCGGGCTCCAGCCTGACCGTGAGTATCGGTGTGGCGACCATGACGCCACAGCTCGGAATGCCCAGCCGTCAGCTGATTCTGGATGCCGACAAGGGGCTTTATCAGGCCAAGAACAACGGTCGCAATCAGGTCGCAGCGGGCTGACGCCGGCTGACGCCGGCTGCGACCGGTAAAATAGGCCTCACAACGCCTGCCCGACGGGCTGCTTTCGTGGCCTTGCCTGGGGTATACTCGTCGGCTTTGAAAATTTCGCCTGCGAGTGCTGCCTACCATGGAAATCAACCCGATCCTAAACAGCATCAAGGATTTGTCCGAGCGCTCCGAAACCATTCGGGGGTATCTTTGACTACGATCACAAACATGATCGTCTGACCGAAGTGAACCGCGAGCTCGAAGATCCAAACGTCTGGAACAACCCGGCCTACGCTCAGGAACTGGGGCGCGAGCGCTCCCTGCTGGCGCAGATCGTCGAAACCCTGGACGAAATGTCCTCGGGTCTGGCCGATGCCAAAGACCTGTTGCTGATGTCTGCCGAAGAAGAAGACCAGGCTGCCGTCGATGACGTCGCTGCCGAAGTCGAGCGCCTGCGCGAATCGCTGGAAAAGCTCGAATTCCGTCGCATGTTCAGCGGCGACATGGACCCCAACAACGCCTACCTGGACATCCAGGCCGGCTCCGGCGGTACCGAAGCGCAGGACTGGGCGAACATCCTGCTGCGCATGTACCTGCGCTGGGCCGACAAGCGCGGTTTCGACGCCACCATCATGGAACTGTCCGCCGGTGAAGTCGCCGGTATCAAGGGCGCTACCGTGCACATCAAGGGCGAGTACGCCTTCGGCTGGCTGCGTACCGAGATCGGCGTTCATCGTCTGGTGCGCAAGAGCCCGTTCGACTCCGGCAACCGTCGCCACACCTCGTTCTCGGCCGTGTTCGTTTCGCCGGAAATCGATGACAACATCGAAATCGACATCAACCCGGCGGACCTGCGCATCGACACCTACCGCTCCTCCGGTGCCGGTGGTCAGCACGTAAACACCACTGACTCGGCGGTGCGTATCACCCACGTTCCGACCAATACCGTGGTCAGTTGCCAGAACGAGCGTTCCCAGCATGCGAACAAGGACACCGCCATGAAAATGCTGCGGGCCCGTTTGTATGAGCAGGAAGTGCAGAAGCGCAACGCGGCGTCCCAGGCGCTCGAAGACACCAAGTCCGATATCGGCTGGGGTCACCAGATTCGCTCCTACGTACTGGACGCCTCGCGTATCAAGGACCTGCGGACCAACATCGAACGCAGCGACTGCGACAAGGTGCTTGATGGCGATATCGACGAATACCTGATCGCGAGCCTCAAGCAAGGGCTGTAAACCGTCAGCCGACACCTCAAGTCCCTCGTCGCCAGGCGAGGGCGAACCTGTGATGGAATATTTAAAGACATGAGCGACCAACAACTCGACCCGCAAGCCCTGCAACAGGAAGAAAACACCCTGATCGCCTTGCGCAAGGAAAAGCTTGCTGCAGGCCGTGCCAAGGGTCAGGCCTTCCCCAATGACTTCCGCCGCGACAGCTACTGCAATGACCTGCAGAAACAGTACGTCGACAAGACCAAGGAAGAACTGGCAGCGGCAGCGATTCCGGTCAAGGTTGCCGGTCGCATCATGCTCAACCGTGGCTCGTTCATGGTGATCCAGGACATGACCGGGCGCATCCAGGTCTATGTCAACCGCAAGACCCTGCCCGAAGAAACCCTGGCCGAGGTGAAAACCTGGGACCTGGGCGACATTATCGCCGCCGAAGGTACCCTGGCACGCTCCGGCAAGGGCGACCTGTACGTCGAGATGACCAGCGTTCGCCTGCTGACCAAGTCCTTGCGTCCGCTGCCCGACAAGCACCACGGCCTGACCGACACCGAACAGCGCTACCGTCAGCGCTACGTCGACCTGATCGTCAACGAGGAAGTGCGTGAGACCTTCCGCGTGCGTTCGCAGGTCATCGCTCACATCCGCAGCTTCCTGATGAAGCGCGACTTCCTCGAAGTCGAAACGCCGATGCTGCAGACCATTCCGGGCGGCGCGGCGGCCAAGCCGTTCGAAACCCACCACAACGCGCTGGACATGGAAATGTTCCTGCGTATCGCCCCGGAGCTGTACCTCAAGCGTCTGGTGGTCGGTGGTTTCGAGAAGGTCTTCGAGATCAATCGCAACTTCCGTAACGAAGGTGTTTCGACCCGGCACAACCCCGAGTTCACCATGCTCGAGTTCTACCAGGCCTACGCCGATTACGAAGACAACATGGACCTCACCGAGGAACTGTTCCGCGAACTGGCGCAACTGGTTCTGGGCAGCACCGACGTGCCTTATGGCGACAAGGTGTTCCACTTCGGCGAACCGTTCGTGCGCCTGTCGGTGTTCGACTCGATCCTCAAGTACAACCCTGAGTTGACCGCTGCCGACCTGCAGGACATCGACAAGGCGCGCGCCATTGCGAAAAAGGCCGGTGCCAAGGTGCTGGGCTTCGAAGGCCTGGGCAAATTGCAGGTGATGATTTTCGAAGAGCTGGTCGAGCACAAGCTGGAACAGCCGCACTTCATCACCCAGTACCCGTTTGAAGTGTCGCCGCTGGCGCGTCGCAACGATGAAAATCCGAACGTCACCGACCGTTTCGAGCTGTTCATCGGCGGTCGCGAAATCGCCAATGCCTACTCCGAGCTCAACGACGCCGAAGATCAGGCCGAACGCTTCCAGGCTCAGGTGGCCGACAAGGATGCCGGTGACGACGAAGCCATGCACTACGACGCCGACTTCGTCCGTGCGCTGGAGTACGGCATGCCGCCGACGGCAGGCGAGGGGATCGGTATCGACCGGTTGGTGATGTTGCTCACCGACTCGCCGTCGATTCGCGATGTGATCCTCTTCCCGCACATGCGCCCGCAAGCGTAACCAGTGGAAAACAGCCGCCTTCAATGGGCGGCTTTTTTTTAAGTGTTTTTCAGATCGACTCATTTCAGAGCGACTTATAAGGAAGCTGTCGTGACGATTGCCAGAGAAGGGGCCGCCGGAGTAGCCAGCGCGGTGGCCAAAAGTGTCAAGTATCAGGGCCGCAAGGCTGCGCGTGAGGGCAGTGAGCAACGCAGGCAGGTCATTCTCGATGCCGCCATGCGTATCGTGGTGCGTGACGGCGTGCGTGCCGTGCGCCATCGCGCAGTGGCCGCCGAGGCCAGTGTGCCGCTGTCGGCAACCACCTATTACTTCAAGGACATCGATGATCTGTTGACCGATGCCTTCGCCCAGTATGTACAGCGCAGCGCTGATTATCTGGCGCGGCTGTGGCAGAACACCGAAGGCATTCTGCGCGAGATGATGAACCGCAGCTCCGGGAGTCCGACCGACCGTTTTCGTCTGGCGGACGACATTGCGCGTATGGTGATGGAGCATATCCGTCATCAGTTGCTGACCCGGCGTGACTATCTGATTGCCGAGCAGGCGTTCTACCATGAAGCACTGATCAACCCGCGCCTGACGCCATTGGTCATGGCCCATCAGGAAATTTTGCTGCAGGGCAGTTGTCAGTTCTTCCAGGTAATCGGTTCCCTGCATCCCTATCAGGATGCTCAGGTGTTGACGGGGCTTATCCGGCGCATTGAGTATCAAGGCCTGCTTCACGGACCGCAGCGTCAGGCGGACGAAGAAATGCTCTGTATCCTGACCCGGCAGATGCGTCTGGTCCTGGGCACCCCGCAGCCGCTTCGAGGGTGACTATACTGCTGCGCGAGTGCCCCGGATCGGCTGTTCAGACGGTTTGACGATCCTGCCAGTTTCGATATTTACCAGCGGTGGTGTGTTGTTCCGCGCCGCCAAGCAGTAGCGTGACAGCCAGCCAAGGAGTACCGGTGGACGAGTATCAACAGACTATTCGTGCTTTATCGGATCGGATCGTCGTTGCACAGACGCCGATTCGCATTCTGGATGCAGTTAAATGGGATGAGAACGTCCGCAAGGAGTTTCTGGCCGCGAAGGGCAAGGCGCTGCCTGCCGTGGACCGCGCCTATTACGAAAACCGTCCGCTGGGTTTCGACTCTTCGGCCTTGAAGCAAGAGTTCCAGAACATCGAGCGCGACGTCACGCGTCAACTGGGGCAGTTCAACCCGGTTGGGCAGATCATGCGCCGCATGTGCCGTGAGTACCGCATGGTGGTGCGTATGCTTGAGGCACGCGGCACGTCCGACTTCGGGCTGATTTCTCAGGAACTGTATGGCGCGGCATCCGACGCTTTTCATGCGGGTGATCCGACGCTGGCCGATCTTGGCTTGATGCTCTCTGATTACCTGAACAACATTGCCGGGCGCGGCGACCTGAAGGACGAGCCGAAAACGCTCACCGCCAAGGACGCCGTTTCGCTGCTGCAATCGCGTTTGAACCGCGTGTTCGGTGAGGCCGAGGAGACCATCCGGGTTTTCGAATCCGACGGGATCGTCGCCGATGCGGCTGCCGGTGCCGACTACATCAAGATCCGCACCGACGCGATGTTCAACGAACGCGATGTGCGCGCGCTGGAAGTTCACGAAGGGCTGGTGCACGTGGGCACCACACTGAACGGGCAAAACCAGCCGATCTGTACCTTCCTGTCCAAAGGCCCGCCATCCTCGACGGTGACGCAGGAAGGCCTGGCGATTCTCATGGAAGTCATCGCCTTTGCATCCTATCCCAGCCGCCTGCGCAAGCTGACCAATCGCACGCGGGCCATTCACATGGCCGAGCAGGGCGCTGATTTTCTCCAGGTGTTCGAGTTCTATCGCGAGCAGGGCTTCGGCATGTCCGAGAGCTACGGCAACGCCAGTCGCGTTTTCCGCGGCTCGGTGCCCAACGGCCTGCCGTTCACCAAGGACCTGTCCTACCTGAAGGGCTTCATCATGGTCTACAACTACATTCAGCTCGCCGTGCGCAAGGGCAAGCTCGAACAGGTGCCGCTGCTGTTCTGCGGCAAGACCACCCTGGAAGATATGCGTACCCTGCGTCAACTGGTGGACGAAGGGCTGGTGGTTGCACCCAAGTACCTGCCCGAGCAGTTCCGTGACATGAACGCCTTGTCGGCTTGGATGTGCTTCTCCAACTTCCTCAACCACCTGAGCCTGGACCGCATCGAAGCGGACTACTCGAATATTTTGTAGGCAGCGATCTTCGCTGTACGCCAGCCTGTTTTTGACTCTGGCCGAAGGCCGTAGGAGCGAACTTGTTCGCGAAGGAGAGGTACATTCTCCGAAAGCTCATGATTATGCCTATCGGCCAATGCTCGCGGAACATGGGAACGAGAATCTGAGTCTCGCGCCAGCACGGCATTGATGTGGCGATGAAAACAACAAGGAACCCTCATTTGAAACTGCTTGGCATCTTCACCCTGGTCCTTGCGCTCACCGGCTGCAGTTCGATGTTGTTCTACCCCGAGCAAGGGGTTCCGTTCACGCCCGACAAGGCGCGCCTGCAGTATCAGGACGTGAACCTCACGGCTGCCGACGGTACGCGCCTGCACGGCTGGTGGTTGCCCGCCAAAGAAGGCGTGCCGGTCAAGGGTACGGTGCTGCATCTGCACGGCAACGGTGGCAACCTGTCCTGGCATCTTGGCGGCGTCTGGTGGCTGCCCGAGCAGGGTTATCAGGTGTTGATGCTGGATTACCGTGGCTATGGCGAGTCGCAGGGCGAGCCGAGCCTGCCGGCGGTCTATGAGGATGTTCAGGCCGCTTTCGACTGGTTGAACACTGCACCGCAGGTGCAAGGCAAACCGCTTGTGGTCCTGGGGCAAAGCATTGGCGGGGCGCTGGCGGTGCATTATCTTTCCGAACACCCGCAAGAGCGTTCGCGTCTCAAGGCGCTGGTGCTGGACAGTGTGCCGGCCAGCTACCGCAGCGTCGCGCGAAACTCGCTGAGCAAATCGTGGCTGACCTGGCCATTGAAAACGCCCTTGTCCTGGCTGATCCCGGAAGCCGACAGCGCGGTCAACGGCCTGCCACGACTGGCCGGCACGCCGATGCTGATCTTTCATAGCATGGACGACACGCTGGTGCCGCTCGCCAACGGCATCGAGCTGTACAAGGCCGCGCCTCCGCCGCGCGTATTGCAATTGACCCGTGGTGAACACGTGCAGACGTTCGCAGACCCTCTCTGGCGTCAGGTGATGCTGCGCTATATGGACGATCCGACGCATTTCAACGGTCTGCGTCGCCTTGCGGAAGTGCCCAATTACCCGACCCCCGCAACACCGCCAGCGCAATGAGCCGCGATCGTAACCTCAACGGCATGATCCTCAGCGCTGTTGGTGCGGTCATCGGCACAGTGGGCTGTCTGTGGTTTTACGGCTACCTGCACTTCGCCAAGCCAGAGGATGCACTGTTGCTCGGTGAATTCACCCTGCTCAAAACCGTGCCCGGCGAGGATTACAAGGTCGCTGCCACGCCAGCCGCCGAGGTCGCGCAGTGCGTTGATGGCGTACTGGTGTTGTTCGATACGTCGCGAAAAGGTCTGTCAGGCGTGTTGATCGATGATCACAGGCAGGCCGTGCGCTGCCTTGGCCAGCAAACGCCTCGGCCGTAAGACACCGGTAAAAAACAGCGCCCATGAAAAAGCCCCGCCTGTATGCGCAGGCGGGGCTTCGGTGCAGCAGCTCAGTCGCTTATTTCATCGAAGAGCGCGGTGCAACAGGCTGGTTGTCGTTGGAGATAGTCACTTCCACACGACGGTTCATGGCGCGGCCCGAGTTGCTGGTGTTGTCAGCAACCGGGTATTCCTTGCCATAACCCATGGTCACAACGCGCGCTGGGTCTACACCCATGCGTACCAGAGCCATACGCACCGAGTTGGCGCGACGCTCGGACAGCGACTGGTTGTAGGAAGCCGAACCGGTGCTGTCGGTGTAGCCTTCGACAATCACTTTGCGATCAGGGTTTTCCTGCAGGAAGGCAGCCAGCTTGCCAATGTCGCCCTGGGCGGTCGGCTTCAGTTCGGCCTTGTTGTAGTCGAACAGCACGTCACCGAAGGTCACCAGCGTACCGCGTTCGGTCTGCTTGGCGTTCAGGCTGTTTTTCAGTGCAGCGATCTGCGCGTCACGTGCTTCCAGACGGGCCTTGGCGCGGTCGGCAGAAGCATTTTGCAGCGCTGCTTCAGAAGTGCGCAGGGCGATGGTCTGCTTGGCCAGCTCGACGCGCTGGTTGGTCAGATACGACAGTTGGTCGACTTTCTGCACGTCCTCATCGTTGCGGAAGGCCTGTTCTGCCTTGGTCAGCCATTCGCTGGCGTCCTTGGTTTCAAGGGCTGCGACTTGAGTGGCCTGAGGGTTGGTTTGCAGCGCGGTGAAGTTGCTGCGAGCCTGTTCCAGGTTAGGGTTCGGCTTGGTTGCACAGGCTGCCAGGGCAACGCTCATGGCCAGCAGAGCAGGGATCATCAATTGTTTACGCATAATAGGGTCGTCCTTTAATCAGTTACGAATTCATGAAAACAGAAGGGTGTACAGGGCAATCACTGCACCTGACGCAGGCCTTCTTCACGGAGTTCGTTGACGCCTTGACGAGCGTCCTGCACGGCCTTGGCAGCTTTGGCGGCCTGAGATTTGCGTTCTGCTACGCGAGCGTCCCACTCGGCCTGTTCAGCCAGTCGGCGTGCTTCATCGTATTTGTGATCCTGCATGGCCAGATCAGCAGCCTTGAGCTTGTCCTGAGCCGACTTCATTTCTACCGCCGCGAACTCGGTACCGCCAGCGCTGACAGCGCTGTTGACTGCCGATTGCGAAACCGCGTACTGCTCGGAGGGCGGGTTACCGGCACAGCCGGCCAGGATAAAGGTGCTACCGAGTGCCAGCGCAGCCAGCTTGAGACCGCGCAGGCCTTTGAATTTGGTTTTGGCAGTTAGGGTGTTCATGTTGATCAACTCCAATGTCTGACTCCAACGTGGTTATCCATGACAGTCGTTGCATCAAGTCCGGGCATCAGGTTCTACAACCGCCTACTGCCTTTCGGGCTTTCCTGTAATGGTTAATGGTTCCGACCTTCGCGGTTTTTGAATAGTTCAGATAAATATCTACTGACCGGTCAGGAATTTTCAGAGGCATTCAGACGAGTGCCAATATGTTGATCATCATATGAAGGCGCGTCGAACCCCGTTCAATAACCCTGATCGCGTTCAGGTTTTTGCTGAAGCATTTGTCCAACCGCAGACTTTTGGTGCACTGTTGGCATAGCGGATTCGAATTCACGTACGCCCGTGCTACCGAGCGGGTACGCAACTGAGCCCAGATAAAAAACGGGAGAGGAACGATGGCCGATATCGATGCGCGTCTGCGCGAAGACGTTCACCTGTTGGGTGAGCTGTTGGGGAATACGATTCGCGAGCAGCGAGGTGCGGAATTTCTCGACAAGATCGAGCGTATTCGCAAAGGTGCCAAAGCGGGCAGGCGCGGTTCCGCAGAAGGGGCCGAGCAACTCAGCTCCAGCGTCGACGGGCTGGGTGATGATGAGCTGCTGCCGGTGGCGCGTGCGTTCAACCAGTTTCTCAACCTGGCCAATATTGCCGAGCAATATCAGCTCATGCACCGCCGCGATGATAAACAGCCGCTGCCATTCGAGTCGCGAGTACTGCCCGAACTGCTTGATCGCCTCAAGGCCGAAGGCCACTCACCTGATGCCCTGGCACGCCAGCTCAGCAAGCTGGAAATCGACCTGGTGCTGACTGCGCACCCGACCGAAGTGGCACGTCGCACGCTGATTCAGAAATACGACGCCATCGCAGCGCAGCTGGCTGCACTTGATCATCGCGATCTCAATAGCATCGAGCGCACACAGATTACTTCGCGCCTGCAGCGGCTGATTGCCGAGGCCTGGCATACCGAAGAGATCCGGCGCATCCGACCCACCCCGGTCGATGAAGCCAAATGGGGTTTCGCGGTCATCGAACATTCCCTCTGGCACGCCATTCCAAACTACCTGCGCAAGGCAGACCATGCGCTGCATGCGGCCACCGGTCTGCATCTGCCCCTGGAAGCCGCGCCGATCCGTTTTGCCTCCTGGATGGGCGGCGACCGCGACGGCAACCCGAATGTCACCGCCGCTGTCACCCGCGAAGTGCTGTTGCTGGCGCGCTGGATGGCCGCTGACCTGTACCTGCGTGACGTGGACAATCTCGCCGCAGAACTGTCGATGCAGCAGGCTAGCGATGCTCTGCGTGCCAGCGTGGGTGACAGCGCCGAACCCTATCGGGCAGAACTCAAACGCCTGCGCGAGCGCTTGCGCGCGACGCGCAACTGGGCCAATGCCTCACTGAGCGAAACCCTGCCTGCGCCGGAAGCGGTGCTGCGAGACAACCGTGAACTGCTCGACCCGCTGCTGCTGTGCTTCCAGTCGCTGCACGAATGCGGCATGGGTGTCATCGCCGACGGCCCGCTTCTGGATTGCCTGCGTCGTGCGGTCACATTCGGCCTGTTCCTGGTGCGTCTGGATGTTCGTCAGGATTCCAGCCGTCACTGCGCAGCGATGACCGAAATCACTGATTATCTGGGGCTGGGGCGCTACGAAGAGTGGGATGAGCAGACCCGCATCGACTTTCTATTGCGTGAATTGAATAACCGCAGGCCGCTGCTGCCGAGCTACTTCAAACCGGCCGCCGATACCGCAGAGGTTCTCGCAACCTGCCGCGAGGTGGCGGCCGCCCCGGCCGCGTCGCTGGGGTCCTATGTCATCTCGATGGCCGGCTCGGCTTCGGATGTGCTGGCCGTGCAACTGCTGCTCAAGGAATCCGGGCTGCAGCGGCCCATGCGTGTGGTGCCGCTGTTCGAGACCCTGGCCGACCTGGATAACGCCGGGCCGGTGATCGAGACGCTGCTCGGGCTGCCGGGCTATCGCTCGCGTCTGCACGGCCCGCAAGAGGTGATGATCGGCTATTCCGACTCGGCCAAGGATGCCGGCACCACTGCGGCGGCCTGGGCGCAGTACCGCGCCCAGGAAAGGCTGGTGGAGATCTGCCGCGAGCAGCAGGTCGAATTGCTGCTGTTCCACGGCCGCGGCGGTACAGTCGGTCGTGGCGGCGGCCCGGCGCACGCGGCGATCCTCTCGCAGCCGCCGGGTTCTGTGGCCGGGCGTTTCCGGACCACCGAGCAAGGGGAAATGATTCGTTTCAAATTCGGTCTGCCGGACATCGCCGAGCAGAACCTCAATCTGTATCTGGCTGCCGTGCTGGAAGCGACCCTGTTGCCACCGCCACCTCCGCAGCCAGCGTGGCGGACGATGATGGACCAGATGGCCGACGACGGGGTCAGTGCCTACCGAGCGGTGGTGCGCGAGAATCCCGAATTCGTCGAGTATTTCCGTCAGGCGACGCCCGAGCAGGAGCTGGGGCGCTTGCCACTTGGCAGTCGTCCGGCCAAGCGCCGCGAGGGCGGTGTAGAAAGTCTTCGTGCCATTCCGTGGATCTTCGCCTGGACGCAGACGCGTCTGATGCTGCCCGCCTGGCTGGGTTGGGAGGCCGCGCTGAGCAAAGCGCTGGAGCGCGGCGAAGGCGAGGTGCTGGCGCAGATGCGTGAGCAGTGGCCGTTCTTCAGAACGCGCATCGACATGCTGGAAATGGTCCTTGCCAAAGCCGATGCGGACATCGCCCGACTCTACGACGAACGTCTGGTCAGCGCCGAGCTGCAACATTTGGGCGCACATTTACGCGACCTATTGTCGCAGGCGTGCAATGTGGTTCTGGGGCTGACCGGGCAGACGCAACTGCTGGCCCACAGCCCTGAAACGCTGGAATTCATCAGTCTGCGCAACACTTACCTTGACCCGTTGCATTTGCTTCAGGCGGAGCTGCTGTCGCGCTCGCGTAATCGTGAAGCCAGTCTGGACAGTCCTCTGGAACTGGCGCTGCTGGTGTCTGTAGCGGGGATTGCTGCCGGTCTGCGCAACACGGGCTGATGGATCCGGCCAATGTCATCGTCGGGCCTTTTCAGTCCGGCGATGGCCAGCGCGGGTTTTCCAGGCGGGTCTGCCTTAAACGTTGATATAGGTCATGTCACTCTGAAATCAAGGCCGACAAGCCGGTACGCCTGCGGTTACTGCGACTTTCGGCGGCTTGTGCGGCCTCGGTCTGCTGTGTATCTTGATCAGCCTTTCGGCCTATTGGCCTGATTCATTTTTTAGATTGGCCCCCGAGGCGAATCCGATGATTTCACTATAAAAAATTTGAGGAGCATGACGATGCGCGTGATTCTGCTGGGAGCTCCCGGGGCCGGTAAAGGTACTCAGGCAAAATTCATCACTGAAAAGTTCGGCATCCCGCAGGTTTCGACAGGCGACATGCTGCGCGCTGCAGTCAAGGCTGAAACCGAGCTGGGCCTGAAGGCCAAGAGCGTCATGGACGCGGGCGGTCTGGTTTCCGATGACCTGATCATCGGCCTGATCAAGGACCGTCTGGCCGAGCCGGACTGCGCGAACGGCGTGCTGTTCGATGGCTTCCCGCGCACCATTCCACAGGCCGAAGCCCTGTTGAACGCCGGTCTGGAAATCGACCATGTGCTGGAAATCGCGGTCGATGACGAAGAAATCGTCAAGCGCATGTCCGGCCGCCGGGTTCACGAAGGTTCCGGGCGCATCTACCACACTATCTTCAATCCGCCGAAGGTTGAAGGTATCGATGATGTGACCGGCGAACCGCTGCTGCAGCGCAAGGACGACGTCGAAGAAACCGTGCGTCATCGCCTGTCCGTGTACCACGCGCAGACCAAGCCGCTGGTCGAGTTCTACAGCCAGCTGGAAGCGAAGAACGGCAAGCCCAAGTGCAGCCATATTCCGGGCGTCGGTTCGGTTGAGGACATCACTGCAAAAGTACTGAAAGCCTTGAGCTGAGGCTCGCAGGCTGAACAATAAATGGCCCGCTTGCGGGCCATTTGTCATTTATACTGCTGCACTTTTTCACATTGACCACGACGGAAACACCGATGACCACCTTGCTGGCCCTGGACACCGCCACTGAAGCCTGCTCGGTCGCTTTGCTGCATGACGGCAAAGTACTGAGCCACTACGAGGTGATCCCGCGCCTGCACGCCCAGCGGCTGCTGCCCATGATCAAAAGCCTGATGGCCGAGGCGGGCATTGCCATGTCGGCGCTGGACGCCATTGCTTTCGGCCGCGGTCCCGGTGCATTCACCGGTGTGCGTATTGCCATCGGCGTCGTGCAAGGCCTGGCATTCGCCCTTGAGCGTCCGGTGCTGCCCGTGTCGAACCTCGCCGTGCTGGCGCAGCGCGCCTTGCGCGAGCACGGCGTGTCGCAAGTGGCCTCGGCCATCGATGCACGCATGGACGAGGTGTACTGGGGCTGCTATCACGAGAGCGCCGGAGAGATGCGTCTGCTGGGCGACGAAGCTGTCATGGCGCCCGAACTGGCCACGCTGCCTGCGCACGCCAGCGGGCAATGGTTTGGTGCCGGTACGGGCTGGGGCTATGCAGAGCGTATTCCGCTCAGCCTGGCAGGCCATGATGCGGCCATGCTGCCGCACGCGCAGGATCTGTTGACACTGGCGACCTTCGCCTGGCACCGCGGCGAAGCCCTGCCTGCGGATGACGCTCAGCCGGTCTACCTGCGCGATAAGGTCGCTACACCTAAAGCACGTTGATTGAATGAGTTCAGGACCCGCGCAATCGTCTGATCCGTCATGAACACGTCTTTCAATACTCGCCAGCATCAGCCAATGCTGGAAAAATATCAGTTTGCCATCTACCGTTTATCGTCTGAATGGTCTTTAATCTCATTTGGCGATAACAAGTTGCAAGATATGTGGTCTAGTTATCGTTACGCAATTTGCGAACTACAAGGCAGTAACGCTAAATTGCCACTATCGACGCCGAGTACATAATCGATGCGCATAGACGGAACCTCATCACGCTCGTACCCCATCAAGCGAAAGCCGCAGAAAACGCCTTCAACAGTCGAAGGTTCTTTTGAGGAAGTCGTGGTTGATGCCGAGCTGCCGCCGCCACCAGCGCGCGCTCGCCGTGAAACGGGTGATCCAACGATTGGCAGCACTGCCAACGTACCTGCGCGTCCGCAAGACATCATTTTCCCGCGCTCCATGAGCTCTCGTGTCGCCCATGCGCTGGCCAGTTATATGGCCACTGCCAGTTTTGTCGATTGGGACCTTGAAGTATCGGGGCTCGATCTGCACGTCTGATTGTGTCTCGTCTGCCTTACTACCTCGGTTGTCCGTCATGGAGTGAAAACGCCTGGCGCGATTCGCTGTACCCCGAAAATGCCCGCCCCAATGATTTCCTGAACCTCTACACTCAGGTGTTCAACGCTGTCGAAGGCAACACCACGTTCTATGCCCGTCCCGCCGCCACTACGGTGCAGCGCTGGGCAGAAATAATGCCCGACGATTTTCGCTTCACCGCCAAATTCCATAAAGACATCAGTCACAACGGCGACCTTCGTGAGCAGGTGGGCGCCGCTGGGGAATTCATTCGCCTGCTTGCGCCTCTGGGCAGACGGGTCGCGCCGTTCTGGCTGCAGTTGCCCGCCAGCTTCACACCGCAGCGCCTGGCCGAACTGGCCGGTTTTCTTGACGAGCTCAAGGTGTCTGTAGCAGTGGAAGTGCGCAACATGGCTTTCTTCATGAAAGGTGACGAAGAGCGCATGCTCAATCGCCTGTTGCTGGACCGAGGCGTCGAGCGCATCTGCCTCGATTCGCGGGCATTGTTCAGCTGTGTCTCGAGTGATCCTGCAGTCCTGCACGCCCAATCGAAAAAGCCCAAGGTGCCGCCTCGTCCGGCTGCGCTGACGCTGTTTCCCCAAGTGCGCTTCATCGGCGGTCCGGACCTGGAGGCCAACGATCAGTTTCTGCTGCAGTGGGTGGAAAAGGTCGCCGTGTGGATTGAAGAGGGGCGCACGCCGTATGTCTTCCTGCACACTCCGGACAACATCAGGGCTGCCGAGCAGGCCATGCGCTTTCACCAGCAACTGATGGCGCGATTGCCGGGTTTGCCGGCATTGTTCGAACTGGATCGCGGGCCTCAGGTGGAACAGTTGGGCTTGCTCTGAGGTCTTCCAGGTGTGGGCTGATGGAGTCCGACCTTGTGGAGAGCCCGCTTATGGATGCGCAACTGCGCTGTTTTGCCCCTTTTTGTAAACGCTTCATCCGATTCGCCCCTGTTGCCCGGGTCAAGGGTTGAGCATGCGCGTGCTGCTGGTATTCCTGTTGCTCTGTGCAATGGCTGCGTTGGCAGTCTGGCGTGGCTGGGTCGATGTACCCGAGCGCTGGAACCCCTGGGCGCCGCTGGATGTGCGGGCCGAGCCCAACTTTCTGACGGCTTACAAGCTGTCGCGATTGCAGAACGATCCCGCACTGTGCGATCAGGTGCTGAGTTCGTCGGGGTTGCGTTTCAGTCGCCAGGCCGACAGTGATCCGTCTGCTCGTTGCCCTCTGCAAAATACCCTGCGTATCCATGGTGGCGACGTGGCGCTGAGCAGCAGCTTTCTGGCCAGTTGCCCATTGGCGGTCGCCTATGCGCTATTTGATATCCACACGTTGCAGCCTGCCGCCCAGGCCGTTTTCGGCCAGCGGGTAGCGCGGATCGATCACTTGGGCAGCTTTGCCTGCCGCAATATCTATAACCGCACCAACGCTCGGCTCAGCCAGCACGCCACGGCCAATGCGCTGGACATGGCAGGTTTTCGCCTGGCAGACGGTCAGCGCATCGGTGTTCTAAAGGACTGGAACGATGATGGGGACAAGGGGCGTTTTCTGAGGCTGTTGCGTGACGGTGCCTGCAAAAATTTCAGTACGGTGCTCGGGCCGGAGTACAACGCAGCGCATCGCGATCATTTTCACGTCGACATGGGGCGCTGGTCGGTGTGCAGGTAAAGACGCGGTAAGCTGCCGGCAGGAAGCGTTCGGGGCTTATGCCGCCATCCGCAGGTTTTGCAGGATCAGCGGGCGTGCCCAGCCGTTCTCGTAGTCGAACTGGCGTTGTTGGGCGGCGATGGTCTGCTCATCCAGGGGCAGGGCAGGCTTGTCGGCCAGTTCCCATTCGAATTCGGCAATCGGCAGATGCAGCGGGCGTGGCTGCGGGCCAGGGCCTGGTTTGACGCTATCGTCATAAGGATTCAGAACGGTAGGGCGTACCCAGTGGCTCTCGAACTCCAGATGGCGTTGCTGTTCGATCATTTCAGCCATGCTGAACGGTTCTGCAGGCGGAGGCAGAAGATCGAGGTCAAACTCGGCAATCGGCAGGAACAGCGGCTCTGGAGGCTTGACCTCGGTGTCGGTGACCGGGCAGGTACGTTGCTCGACGATCTTGCTCAGGGTTTTTGCGCCAGCGACCGGTTCGCCTGTTTCTACATCCACCTCAACGGCCGTCGGGTGCACGGGGACTGAAGCGCTTTCACTGACCTGATCCGCCATCGCCCGGGCAAATGCATCCGACCACAGCTGCGTCACACCACCCAGTGTGCGGCTGTTGCGTACGCTAAAGTCGCCTGAGTGCGACAAATAGCCGATGGATGATTGAACAATCTCTGACATAGCGATCAGTACTGGCCTTGGGTCTGGCAAAATGCCGGATACTTGGTTATCGGCAGGCTTTGCCGAACATTAACAATTTTTGAGTGTGTAAACGCAATGATTGAGCAGCAAGCAGGCAGTCGTATCCGGGTCGAAGCCCTGGCCGTTGGCGGACAGGAGCAGGCGGCGCAATGGGCGCAGCGCCTGGGCCTGCCGTTGACCGATGCGCACGCTGATTTTGCACTGCAGCTTACTGACGAAGGGCTGCAGTTGCAGCAATTGGGCGATGATGCGCCAGGCGCGGTACGTGTCGATTTTGTCGAGGGCGCAGTGGCTCATCGGCGACTGTTCGGTGGTGGGACCGGGCAGATGATTGCCAAGGCGGTTGGTATTCAGCCAGGCATTCGCCCCAGCGTGCTGGATGCAACGGCAGGGCTTGGCAAGGATGCGTTCGTGCTGGCAAGTCTCGGTTGCGACATGAGCCTGATCGAGCGTCAGCCGATCATCGCTGCATTGCTGGAGGATGGTCTGGCCCGCGGGCGCGGTGATCGTGACGTCGGTTCGATCATTGCCCGGATGCGCCTGTTGACCGGCAACTCGATCGACCTCATCCGCGCCTGGACAGGCGAGCCGCCCCAGGTGATCTACCTGGACCCGATGTTCCCGCATCGGGAAAAGACCGCCCTGGTGAAAAAGGAAATGCGTCTGTTCCGGCCACTGGTCGGTGATGACATGGATGCGCCAGCCTTGCTGGAAGCCGCGCTGGCGCTTGCCACCCACCGCGTGGTGGTCAAACGCCCGCGCAAGGCCCCTTGCATCGACGGCCTCAAGCCGGGCTATGCGCTGGACGGCAAATCCAGCCGCTACGACATCTACCCGAAGAAGGCCTTGAAGCCCAAGGCAGCCACAGACGAGAGCGGTGCATAGCGCCTGTATCGTCGACGGCCTGAGCCCGAATCAAACGCAGATGCGCCTGTGAATACAGGCGCGAATCCCGCACTCAGAGTGCGCCAAACACTTTCTTCGCCAGGCCCGTAGCGGCGGCAGCAGGGTTGGCGCGAATGCTTTCTTCCTGTTTGGCGATCATTTCGAACAGCCCGTTCAGCGCTTGCTCGGTCACGTAGCCTTCAAGGTTGGCATTTTTGCTGTCAAGCGCGCCAAGCGCCGCCGCTTTGCCGGCAAAGGCGTTGTACTTCTGGGCCAGGCCCACCTGATCGGTGGACTTCTTGACGATAGGCAGGAACTTGGCGCGAATCTGCTCGCGGCTGGTGCTGCTCAGGTACTGGGTGGCCGAGTCCTTGCCACCGCCGAGAATGGCTTTGGCGTCGGTTACGCTCATCTTTTTCACTGCATCTACAAGCAGGGCCTGAGCTTGAGGCACGGCGGCTTCGGCGGCCTGGTTCATGCTGGTTTCCAGCTGATCGACCTGAGCGCCCATGCCGAGCATTTTCATTTTTTTCGCGATCTGGCCGAGTTTGCCCGGCAGCTCGATACGTACCTCTTCATTTTTGCTGAAGCCACCGGGCACGCCGAGCTGTTTGACGGCGACCTGTGCGCCTTGAGTCAGGGCATCCTTGAGTCCTCCGGTCGCGTCCGATTGCGAGAGGTCGCTCAGCGACAGGGCGAAGACGTTGGCCGACAGCAGAAGGCCAGCGCACAGGCCGGCCAGGGTGAAGGAAAAACGAGGCATGAGAGCTTCCTTGTTGAAGTGGGTTCTGACCTGAACCCGGGTCGATAGTGGTGCGGTGCGTGATCAAGCGTATCAGGAAGTCGCAACAGGCACTTGCGCCCGTGAGCGATGCACGTCAATCGATGTCGGGGGTGATGAAGCCTTGTGAAACGACAACGGCGCGTGAAGGCGCGCCGTTGAAGGGAGCAAGCAGTGTCGAACGGATTAGCCGGCTGCCTGAATGACCTTGATTTTCAGGCCGCTCTGGTCCTGGTTGGTCAGTTCAACAGGATGAACAGTGTCGTTGATCCAGATAAGTTTGCCGTCATGTTCGATGCGTGCCGACAGTGCATAGCTGCGACCCTGAATGGGGTAGCGATCTGCGGCATAGCCCAGTTCAAACGGCAATGGCACCTGGCTGGTAATGTGTGTTTCGCTGACGTCGATGACAGGGGCCAGAACATCAGCAAGGCTGATGTCACTCAGGGTGACAGTGAGCTTGCAGTCCGCTGGCAGCAGGATGCGTGGCAGGTAATAAACTTCACCCTGAAGGCGTACTAGGGGTTCGCTGGACATTTCAATTTCCTTATTGAGTGTGGGTACCAGTCATTGGCACAAACCACACCTTAGCAACTGCCGGGAGGCATAAAGCACTCGTCTAAAGATCCCCGGCTAATTGCGGAAGATCCCTACGCTGCGCCTTGATCGGTTCCCACATCCTGCTCCTCTTCATTGCTGTGCAAGGCTACTTGCCGTATCGAAAGACGGATTTCGGCAGGCAATACCCGCTTGGCCGCACCTTCTGCCAGTTCGCCCAGCATCGGGTGATAGCTCAGCTTGCCAGCACTGTCCTTGCGCAGTACGCCCAGGTCCAGCAGGGTCTGGATGAAGTGCCGGAACAGGCTCTTGTCGAAGAACTCCGGCGCATTGAGGCCATGCAGAATCGACAGGCGCTGGGCCATGACCGTGCACAGGTCCTCAAGCTGCTCGGGGCTCAGCGTGTTCTGCCCGCTGTTGAGCAACAAGGCAATCGCCATGTAGAAGCGCTGCAGGGTCTGGGCGATGGCGCGCGACAACAGGGTCAGCAATACGAACTCGCGGGAACTGGGCTCCGGGCGCACGTAGGCGTCCTTTTTGAAGCGCAACAGACCTTGTTCCACGAACGCTGCCAGCCACTGATCGACCACGTCATCCAGTTCGTTCAGCGGCCAGCGAATGAACAATTCCGATTGCAGGAACGGATACAGCGCACGTGTGTAGCGCAGGATCTGTTCACGGGTCATGCGCGACGAGCTCTGGAAAAAGCTTGCCAGCAGCGAGGGCAGGGCGAAGATGTGTAGCACGTTGTTGCGGTAGTACGTCATCAACACCGCATTCTGTTCGTTCAGGTACAGAATTTTGCCCAGCGCGTCTTTTTGCTCGGCGAGCAGGTCCATGCCTTTGACATGCTCGATCAGCGAGCGACCATCACCTTCCGGCAACGTCGTGTGCGGAGAATAAGGCACGGCGCGCAGCAGGGTCAGGTACAGGTCGAGAACCCGCTCCATGGCCTGATCGTCCAGCGCCAGTCTTTGCGTCGACAATAACGCCACGGCAACCAGGTTCATCGGGTTGACGGCAGCGGCTTCGTTCAGGTGCTGAGCCACACGCTCGCCCAGACGGTGCGTGGTCTCGCTCAGCCATTCGGGGCGAAATTGCGGGTCCAGTTGCTGTTCGCGCCAGTCCGGTTGTTCGCCATCGAGAAACTCGGCCAGTTTGATCGGCGCACCGAAGTTCACTGAGACCTGGCCGAAGCGCTGCTTCAGCGCGCCGATGACTTTGAAGATATCGAAGATCGACTCTTTCTTCTTGGTTGCTCCGCGCAGTTCGCCCAGATAAGTACGGCCTTCCAGTACGCGCTCGTAACCGATGTACACCGGGATGAAGACGATAGGCATCCGCGAGTTGCGCAGAAAGCTGCGCAGGGTAATGGCGAGCATGCCGGTTTTCGGTTGCAGCATGCGCCCGGTGCGCGAGCGACCGCCTTCGACAAAGTATTCGACCGGAAAGCCCTTGATGAACAGCGTGTGCAGGTATTCGGTGAACACCGCCGTATACAGCGGGTTGCCCTTGAACGTGCGGCGCATGAAAAATGCCCCGCCACGTCGCAGCAGGCCGCCGACCACAGGCATATTCAGGTTGATGCCGGCGGCGATGTGCGGCGGCGTGAGGCCGTTGCGAAACAGCAGGTAAGACAGCAGCAGATAATCGATATGGCTGCGGTGGCAGGGGACATAAATGACCTCATGCCCCGGCGCGACTTCCTGAACGCCTTCGATGTGGCTGACCTTGATGCCGTCGTAGATCTTGTTCCAGAACCAGCTGAGCACCACTTCCATGAAGCGGATCACTGAATAGGTGTAGTCCGAGGCGATCTCGTTGCCGTAGCTCAGCGCCCGTTCCCGCGCCTTTTCCTGGGTGATGTGTTCACGCTCGGCTTCTTCGATGATCGCCTGCTTGACCAGCGGCTCGTCCAGCAGACCTTTGACCACCGTGCGCCGGTGCGAAACGTCGGGACCGATCACGGCACTTTTCAGGTTGCGAAAGTGCACGCGCAGCAGACGTTGGGTCATGCGCAGGGTCAGTTCGTAACCTTTGTTTTCACCCACCAGTTCGCGCATGTGGATAGGCGCGGAAAACTGCACGCGGGTCTTGCGGCCCAGAATCAGAATGCTGACCAGGCGACGTAAGCGGCCGGTCACCGCCCAGCTGTCGGCAAACAGCAGCTTCCAGGCACTGGACTCGCGGTCAGGCGACTGGCCCCAGAACACGCTCACCGGGATGATCTGCGCGTCTTCGCCGGGGTTCTGGCTGACGGCTGCGACCACACGCTCCAGCGTCGGAGGCGCACCACGCTTGTCCTGGCGACCGAGCCAGTCGGGGGAGGGGGTCAGGTAAAAGAATGCGGCCGGCTCGATCAGGTTGCCGACCGCTACCGACAGCACCGGACGAGGCAGACCGGCCTTGCGGCATTCTGTGTCGATCACTGCCAGATCGCTGATCGACGGCGATTGCAGTGCATAGAACACCGGGCGGCTGCGGTCCAGATTCAGCGTAAAAGACGATTGATTGATGGTTTCCGAGCGAACCCAGAGATACAACAAACGGCGCAGGGTGCCGAACACAAGGCGACGGAATGGAGAGCGGGTCATACGGCTTCTGCTGAGTGAGGGGCGGGCGATTGCCCTGGATGGGCGCCAGTGTGACGTATCCCGAAGCGATCGGCAAAAGCGCCGGTGCGCGCGCTGAACGGATCACGTCTGAATGACCGCTTGCCGAGCCGGGCTCACCTGACGACGGCACGTATCAGGAACGTCGCGGCGAAAAATCCTACGCGGTTCGCCAGGTAATCTCTTCCTCACCGTCGGCACTCACGCGTATCCAGCGGTCGGCCGTCTCGTCGCTTTCTTCTTCAACCCAGGTGCCCGGGGCGCAACGTACTTCGACGTTCAATGCCTTGAATGCGGCGCGAGCACAGGCGATGTCGTCTTCCCACGGGGTCTGATCGCTGTCCAGGTGCAGGCTGTTCCATTTACCGACCGCTCTGGGCAGCCAGGTCACGGCGACAGTGCCCGCGGTGCATTTCCAGGTCTGGCCTTTCTGCTTCCAATCGCTGCAAAAGCCCAGCGCTTTGCCGAGCCACTGGGCGATTGCCTTGTGATCGACGTCTTCGTCTTTCAGGTAAATCTCGATATCGGGTTGGCGCATGGGGGCCTCTGTTGAATGCTTATTGCAGCACGAAATAATCGTAGCGCATGGAAACGGTGACCTTGAAAGGTCCTGGTTGCTCGATGACCGCTGCCCGACGTTCGGCGCTGGCGCGCCAGCCGTGCGGTGTCATGGCCAGCAGATCGGCGCGGGACTGGCCGTCGATCAGCTTCAGCGTGTAGCGCAGTGTTTCGCTGTGTTGCAACTGCATGCCTTGCGGCACCAGTGACAGGTGCTTGTCGTCGGCGTAATCGCGCACTTCATCATAGAGCCGCTGACGCAGCTCCATCAGATGCTCATTGGTCGGGCCGACCCGCATCAGCCCGCCGCCTGGGGTCAGCAAGCGCTTGGCTTCCTGCCAGTCCAGCGGGCTGAACACGCTGGCCAGAAACTGGCAGCTGGCATCCGCAAGTGGCACACGGGCCATGCTGGCGACCATCCAGGTCAGCGCCGGATCACGACGACAGGCGCGTTTGACCGCCTCGCGGGAGATGTCCAGCGCATAGCCATCGGCATGCGGCAAGGCTTCGGCAATCTGCGCGGTGTAATAACCTTCGCCACAACCGATGTCCAGCCAATGCGCGGGGGATCGCTCGGCGGCCAGTTCAGCCAGTCGCCGGGCTACCGGCGCGTAGTGCCCGGCGTTGAGAAAATCGCGTCGCGCCTCGACCATGGCCTGATTGTCGCCCGGGTCGCGGCTGTTCTTGTGCTGCACCGGCAACAGGTTCAGATAACCCTGACGGGCTCGGTCGAAACGATGATTGGCCGGGCACACCACGCCGTTGTCGGCAGTGCTGAGCGGCGCTGAGCAGATCGGGCAGGTCAGCATCAGGCGAGCAACTTGACCAGAGTCTGGTAGTAGATCTCGGTCAGCACATCGAGGTCGCTGGCCAGAATACGTTCGTTGACCTGATGGATCGTTGCGTTGACCGGCCCCAGCTCGACCACTTGGGTGCCGAGGGTGGCGATGAAACGACCGTCGGAGGTTCCGCCGCTGGTCGAGGCTTTAGTCTCACGGCCGGTGACGCTTTTGATGCTGGAAGACACGGCGTCCAGCAACGCGCCCGGTTCGGTGAGGAACGGCAGGCCGGACAATGCCCAGTCCACGTGCCAGTCCAGTTCATGCCTGTCGAGGATATCGGCAACGCGCTGCTGCAGACCTTCGACGGTCGACTCGGTGGAAAAACGGAAATTGAAGACCGCCACCAGATCGCCGGGGATGACATTGGTGGCGCCGGTGCCAGCGTTCAGGTTGGAGATCTGGAAGCTGGTCGGCGGGAAGAAGTCGTTGCCGTGGTCCCAGTGCTCGGCGGCCAGTTCGGCCAGGGCCGGCGCAGCCAGGTGAATCGGATTCTTCGCCAGATGCGGGTAAGCCACATGGCCCTGCTTGCCGCGTACTGTCAGCGTGGCGCCCAGCGAACCGCGCCGACCGTTCTTGACCACATCGCCGACCAGCGTGGTGCTCGACGGCTCGCCGACGATGCACCAGTCCAGACGCTCGTTACGCGCTGCGAGGCGTTCGACCACGGCTTTGGTGCCGTGATGCGCCGGGCCTTCTTCGTCGCTGGTGATCAGGAACGCTACCGAGCCCTTGTGATCAGGGTGGTCGGCGACAAAGCGTTCGGCCGCCACCAGCATGGCCGCCAGACTGCCTTTCATGTCTGCCGCGCCGCGTCCGCAGAGCATGCCGTGCTCGTCGATCAACGCATCGAACGGGTCGTTCTGCCAGTTCTGCAGCGGCCCGGTCGGCACCACGTCGGTATGCCCGGCGAAACACAGTACCGGGCCGTCGGTGGTGCCGTGGGTGGCCCAGAAGTTGTCGACGTCTTCGATACGCATTGGCTCCAGCTTGAAGCCGGCATCGCCCAGGCGCTGCATCATCACGGTCTGGCAATCGGCATCGACCGGCGTCACTGACGGACGGCGGATCAGATCGCAGGCGAGTTGGAGGGTGGGCGAGAGGTCGGCTGGGGCCGTCATGTACAGAACTCCGGTAGCAAGACTTTGGGCGCGAAAAGGCGGATATCTTAAAGCAAAACGACGACCTGAGGCCGTCGTTTATCGTGCCCGGTGGATAGGTCAGGTTGTCGGCAGTGCCGGGCGGTTTGCGCGTGCCGACAAGATAGCCATGGTTATGGCTGCAAGATAAGGGAGTGATTGTGCGAACAGCATGGTTATCCAGAAACCGGAATTCGTATCGATGGATGCCCTGCCTGTGAGCAAAAGCACAATCGCGATCCAGGAGATCGCCAAGGTAGACAGTTCTTCCCTTACATCGAGCAGGTTTTGTCCGATCCGGTTTGCAGAGGTATGTTTGGGCGTTCTGTAGAAAGGCATCGCCGAGGTGAAAAGCCCCGCCAGCACTGCCTTGCCCAAGGTCGGATAAAGCGCCATGCCGGCCAGTATCGCCGCCAGTGCCTCTTTGATGTGTGTGCTGACCAACCGCCGGTAAAGCACAATCATCTTGAACGAGCGCAGGGCAAACATCAGTATCAACGACGTGGAAAATATCCATGGCAGCGGCCCGAAAGTCTCGGGCTTGAGGATCATTGCCATCGACCAGGCCAACGCAGCCAGCGTTAACAGATAATTCATTCCTTCTGCCACCCACGGCATCCACCCCGCGATGAAATGGTAGCGTTGCATCGCGCTCAGGGACGCGCAATTTCCTGCAATCAGGCTTCCGGCGTGCCGCTTGACGATCTGCATAGCTCCATATGCCCAGCGATATCGTTGTTTCTTGAAGTCCATGAACGTATCGGGAGTCAGCCCTTTGCCATAGCTGATAGCGGCGTAACCAGTGGAGAAACCACTTTCAAGCATACGCAGGCCAAGTTCGGCGTCTTCGCATATGCACCATTCCGCCCAGCCCAGTCGGTCCAGTGCTGATCGGCGGATCAGTGTCATGGTGCCGTGCTGGATAATTGCATCGTGATTGTTACGGATCACCATGCCGATGTTAAAAAAACCTCGGTACTCGGCCTGACAGCAACACTTGAACAGGCTTTCGTGACCGTCGCGATAATCCTGCGGCGATTGAATGACTGCAACCTTCGGGTCCGTGAAGTGGGGCACCATATGTTTGAGCCACTGTCGATGGACGCAGTAATCAGCGTCGATGACTGCCACTACCTCTGCGTCTTCAGCGGTATGTCTCAGGAGGTAGTTGAGCGCACCCGCTTTGAATCCGGGAAGTGGACTGACATGAAAAAACCGGAACCGAGGGCCGAGCTGCTGACAGTATCGCTCGATAGGCTTCCAGATGGCCGGGTCCTGAGTATTGTTGTCGATAACCAGCACCTCGAAGTCCGGGTAGTCCAGCGTTTGCAACGAGTCGAGAGTCCGTTTCACCATGTCCGGAGGTTCGTTGTAGCACGGAACATGCAGGGAAACTTTCGGGGCGGGACCAACAGGACGATGGACGGGGCTGAAAGAGCGTGGGGTGTCCGTTCCCCAGCAGGCTTCGAGGAATTCGTGCGTTTCGATACCCATGTAAGTCAGCACGCTGGCAGCCCAGATAAAGACGACAGGCAGCGCGAGCCAGGCGGGCAGTGGCTGTGAGTAGTGCATGCCGAACCCTGACAATGCGCAATAAGCCAGCACGATTATCAAGGCGCCTGCAGGCCACGACTCCGGTTTAAGGCGGGTGATAAGCCTGAGTATTTCCGAGAGCATGTTGACCGGCATTTTTACCGGGCCGTTGACGTGCAGTTTTAATCTGCGCTTTGCATCGAACAAACCCCAATTAGGCCCGGGCAGACCTTCTTCAGTCTTCCAGTGCTGGTCGAAGGCTTCTATCACGAAATAGTCATGGCCGTGCTGATCCAGTAATGGAATCTGGTTGCGCAGGTATATCGAGTGCTCTGCGTCAAAGGTCGTCATCCGCCTCTTGGCGATGGCCTTGCTCGGCCAGCCAATCTCCGAAAGTATGAGGGGCTTGTCGGGGAATCTCGTTCTCAGTTCGTTCGCGTGTGCCAGAACGATCGCGGTCGCGTCCAGCGCTGAAACGCCTTCCCAGAAAGGCAAAATATGGGCGGCAATGAAGTCGACATGCCTGACGAGGTCCGGCGTCTCGTACCATTGTGTCCATATCTCGGAGGTCGAAACAGGCACATTGACGGCGCGTCGTGCGGTCTGCAGATAGTGAATAAGCAGATCGATGGGAACATCATCACGAAACAGGACTTCATTTCCCAAGACCAGGCGTTGCACGCTGGAGTAACGGTTGGCGAGTTCGATCCCTGCATTTATTTCCTCGATATTGTGCGTTTCATCCTCTGTTATCCACACGCCAAGCGTGACATTCATGCCCAGTGCTTCGGCGAGTTCGGGGATATGCATCAATGTCCCTTCCACCGAGTAAGTTCTTATATTCCGTGTAATGCTTCGAAGTAGCAGCAGGTCTTCTCTTATCTGATCACGCGTCGGAAAAATCTGTTTGTAGGGGCTTTGGCCCGGTCGAAAAGGGGCGTAGGCCACGCCAGAGATCATTGCAGGCCAGTTGGGCGGATAATTGAACCTGGTTTTGAACAGGTTTTTCAGCCACGTGCCTGCCTTGTTTGAATATTCATCCATGTGTGAAACGTGCTCCATGCTTGTTGCACTGGTGCCGCGAGTTCCCTTCGCGTTGGTTAACCTTAGTCGCCCTCGTTCATTGCCGTTTGCAATGCTTAGACTCTTTTCCTCGGGCGTTTCCAAAAACGGAATGGCGTTTAGGCAGTGGGCGTTGATCGCGTTCTAAAATCATTATTTTTTACTTCCCTTGAGTCTCTGGGTCAGTTCGTCAACGGACCAGGACCTTGCCTGCCGGGAACAAGTCAGGTGTCTTGCCGTCGACAAACCCCTATAATGCGCGCCGGTTTTTGAGGTATTGATCATGAGCGCAGAAGATCCGCGGTTCGCTGGTATCGCCCGTCTATATGGCATCGAAGGGCTGGCACGCCTGCGCGCGGCCCATGTGGCGGTGGTGGGTATCGGCGGGGTGGGCTCCTGGGCGGCGGAAGCCATGGCGCGCAGTGGTGTGGGCGAGATTTCGCTGTTCGACATGGACGATGTCTGTGTCAGTAACAGCAACCGTCAGTTGCATGCGCTCAGCAGTACGGTTGGCCAGTCGAAAGTCGAGGTGATGGCTGAGCGTATCCGCGCGATCAACCCCGATTGCATCGTGCACGCGGTGGCTGATTTCGTCACCCGCGACACCATGGCCGAGTGCATCACCCCGGACATGGACTTCGTCATCGACTGTATCGACAGCGTCAACGCCAAGGCTGCGCTGATTTCCTGGTGCAAGCGGCGCAAGATTCAGATGGTCACCACCGGCGGGGCGGGGGGGCAGATCGACCCGACCCTGATTCAGATCGCCGACCTGAACCGCACGTTCAATGACCCGCTGGCCTCCAAGGTGCGCTCGACCCTGCGTCGGGATTATGGTTTTTCACGCACGCCGAACCGTCACTACAGCGTGCCTTGCGTGTTTTCTACTGAACAACTGCGCTACCCCAAGCCGGATGGCAGTATTTGTCTGGAAAAGAAATTCGTCGGCGAGGGCGTAAAGCTCGATTGCGCCGGTGGTTTCGGTGCAGTGATGATGGTGACTGCGACCTTTGGCATGGTTGCCGCTACCCGTGCGGTAGACAAGCTGGTGGCGGGCACGCGACGGCCTTCGGAGCGGATCAAGCCAGCGCTTGTAACACCCGATCAGGCTTGAGTCAGCTGGCGCATCTTCTGCAGTACGGCATTCAGGCCGTTGCTGCGCGAGGGTGAGAGCTGGCGGGCGAGGCCCAACTGATTGAACCAGCCAGGTAAATCCACGGCTGCCAGCTCCCGGTCCGACAGGCCGTTGACCCGCGCCAGCAGCAGCGCCACCAGACCGCGAATCAGTCGCGCGTCACTGCCGGCCCGAAACAGCCAGGCATTGTCGCTGACTTCACCGGTCAGCCAGACCTTGCTTTCACAACCGTGTACCAGGTTGTCGTCGGTCCTTTCTTCGTCACTCAGCGGCGCAAGTTGATCACCCCATTGCATCAGCAGGCGTGCGCGCTGTTCCCAGCCTTGTGGCCGGGAAAAACTGTCGAGCGCAGTTTGCGCCAATGGCGGCAGACTCATCGAAGCAGCTCCAGTGCCTGATCCAGTGCGCTGAAGAACTGCAGCAGATCGTCCGAATCGTTGTACAGCGCCAGTGACACGCGAATCGCGCCGGGTAGGCCAAGGGTCTTGAACAGCGGCATCGCGCAATGATGACCGGCACGTACGGCAATGCCCTGTTCGGTCAGCAGGTGAGCCACATCAGCATTGTGAACATCGTCGACGACGAAGCTGACCAGTGCCAGATCCGGCGAGCCCAGAACCTGGATGCCATCACGCTGTTGCAGGCCCTCAAGCAGGCGACGGTGCAGTCTGGCTTCATGTTCTGCGACCGCCTGATGATCGAGGCTGTCCAGATAGGCCAGCGTAGCGCCCAGACCGATCACACTGGCGATGGGCGGGGTGCCGGCCTCGAAACCCAGGGGTGCCGGACGAAATTTCGCGTGCTGATAATCGGCTGTCAGCACCATCTCGCCGCCGAACTGCCAGTGCGCGAGGCTGGGCAGCGCCTCGTTGCACCCGTAAAGCACGCCGAGTCCTTCCGGGCCATACAGTTTGTGGCTGGAAAACACATAAAAATCGCAGCCCAGCGCCTGCACATCGTGGCGTCCGTGCACCACGCCCTGTGAGCCGTCCACGACGGTAATGGCGCCTTGGGTCTTGGCAAGTGCGATAAGACGAGCGAGCGGTTGCCAGGTGCCGAGCACGTTGGAGAGCTGGGTGACGGCGAGCAGACGTGTGCGCGGTCCGATCAGGTTGGCTGCCGCGTCGCAGTCGATCACGCCATCGATATCCAGCGGCAGAACCACCAGTTTCAGGCCGCGACGCTGAGCCAGTTGCTGCCATGGCAGCAGATTGGCGTGATGTTCCAGCGCGCTGATGGCGATTTCGTCGCCCGCCGCGAATTCATGTTCCAGCCCGTAGGCCAGCAGGTTCAGCGCAGACGTCGCGCCGTGAGTGAAGATGATCTGGCCGTTCTCGCCGGCATTCAGCCAGCGGGCGGCCTTGCCACGGCTGGCCTCGAACGCTTGAGTGGCGTGTGCGCCGGGCAGATGCTGGGCACGATGCACATTGGCGGCACCGTTGGCATAGTAATGAGTCAGGGCGTCGATCAGCGCCTGGGGCTTTTGCGTCGTGGCGGCGTTGTCCAGATAAGTCTGGCCTTGCCGTTGCAGGGCGGCGATGGCGGGGAAGTCGCCACGCCAGGGAGAGAAGAGGGGCATTGTTCGTCCAGCGTGTGGAGGCGGGTTCAAAGCCAGCAGCCTTGAACCCGCACACAGCATCAGTTATGAGCGTGCAGTGCTTCGTTCAGCTCGACGGCCGACTTGTGGGTTTTGCATTCCACCGCGCCGGTCTGAGAGTTGCGACGGAACAACAGGTCGGTCTGACCCGCCAGCTCGCGGGCCTTGACGATCTTGACCAGCTCATTGTTTTCGTCGAGCAGCGCGACTTTGGTACCTGCGGTCACGTACAGGCCCGACTCAACGGTGTTGCGATCACCCAGCGGGATGCCGATGCCGGCGTTGGCACCGATCAGGCAGCCTTCACCGACCTTGATGATGATGTTGCCACCACCGGACAGCGTACCCATGGTCGAGCAGCCGCCGCCCAGATCCGAGCCCTTGCCGACGAATACGCCAGCGGAAACGCGGCCTTCGATCATGCCCGGGCCTTCGGTGCCGCCATTGAAGTTGACGAAGCCTTCGTGCATGACCGTGGTGCCTTCGCCGATGTAGGCGCCAAGGCGCACGCGAGCGCTGTCAGCGATACGGACGCCGCTCGGCACGACGTAATCGGTCATTTTCGGGAATTTGTCGACCGAGAACACTTCCAGCAGCTCGCCCTTGAGGCGTGCTTCGAGCTGACGTTCGGCCAGTTCGGCCAGATCGACCGCGCCCTGGCTGGTCCAGGCCACGTTTGGCAGCAGCGGGAAGATACCTGCCAGGTTCAGACCGTGCGGCTTGACCAGACGGTGCGACAGCAGATGCAGCTTGAGGTACGCCTCGGGAGTCGACGTCAGTGTGGCGTCTTCAGCCAGCAGGGTCGCGACCAGTGGCTTCTGGCTTTCGGCCAGACGAGTCAGCAGTGCGGCTTGAGTCGCGTCCACGGATTTGGCCGCTTCGGCCAGCTTGTAGGCCATGTCGACATTAAAGGTGATCGCCTGGTTGCCGCCGGTGTAACCCAGAACCGGTGCGATAGCCGCGACCAGCTCCGCAGAAGGATTGATCAGAGGCTGAGCATAAAATACTTCAAGCCATGCGCCTTGACGATTTTGGGTGCCGACGCCGAAGGCCAGGCTGAACAGGGTGGTGGACATGTAAATACCTCGTGGCTTTATCAAGGGGCTTTCAGTAGCGCTCTGGCTTACTGTAAAGCCGCTGCATACAGGTCAGGCTTGAAGCCGATCAGGGTTTTATCGCCCAGATCAAGCACCGGGCGCTTGATCATGGACGGCTGCGCGAGCATCAGTTCTATGGCTTTCGCCTGGTCGAGATCGGCCTTTTGTCCGTCTTCGAGCTTGCGAAAGGTCGTGCCTGCGCGGTTCAGCACAACCTGCCATCCGTGTTCATTGCACCACTGCTCGAGGTGCTCACGGTCGATGCCCTGGGTCTTGTAGTCGTGAAATTCGTAGCTCGCCGAATGCTCATCGAGCCAGGTACGAGCCTTTTTCATCGTGTCGCAGGCTTTGATGCCAAATAGAGTGTAAGTCATTGTTTAAGGTGGGGTGGCTGATCTTGCTCGATACTCCCCACGTCCTCTCCGCGCAATTTAGCCGGCTATTATGCCACGTCAGTCCGTTCAGTGTCGTGACAGCGCCGGTACGGTGACTGAACGAAAACTAGATAATAAGGCTAACCATCATTAAGAAAACTTCACCCGCTCATGCTTGAGTGGCTGGCCGCTGCGGGCAATTATTACCCTTCATTTGAAGTTTGGGTGCGTTATGTCTGAGCAAGAGAAGAAGCGTCAGGATGCGCTTGTCCGGCAACGTTATTACAGGGAGCGTCAACGTGCCGAGGGATTCAAGCAAAGTACCATCTGGATTCACGGTGAAGCCGAAGCTCAGGGCCGGCTGGCTGCCCGTGAAGGAAAGCCGTTGCTGCCCATGCAGTCTCATGACCCCGTCAGCTGGGCAGTCGGCTGGGTGGCTGAAAAGCTGCGGACCCGACAGTAGTCAGCACTTTTTCGGGCGGTCACGCCACACGTTGGGGACGTATGGCGCGCTGTTGATTGCCGCATGATCAACACGTGTCAGGACGCTCTCCGTCAGAGCGTTTCAAATTTCGAGTTGCCACGGTCCGCGTAGATAGCGCCCATCACGGCGATGTCATTGCTGCTGAGTGTCTTGCCCACATTGATGATCTCGAAGTCGCCGAGGGTCAGGCCGTTGGGGATATCGAAATGCATGACCGAATCACGGTCGTAAGCCGAGTGGTGGAAGTCTGCGGCCTCGTACCTGTCGAAAAAATTGGTATTGATCTCTTCGTCACTCAACCCGGTTTGCGAAAGCAGTGAGCGCAAGAGCGGCTCGTTCCAGGGGATGTTTGCCTGCGGATGCTGATGCTCGTGAACCGCGCCCAAGGCGTGCCCGAATTCATGCAGTACGATGCGCGTCAATTCCGGCATCGGCTTCAGGTCCGCCGTGTACAGCTCTTTGAGGTTGAACTCCATCGTAGCCTCATCAGGTCCGGCCAGCAGGGTATCGGTGCCTATGGCGCTCCAGTTCAGGTGTTCATTGAAGCCAATTCGGATATCACTCGCCCCGTCCGTCACGAACTCGAATTTCAGGTTTATGTGCGGCAGCCACTTGCGGGCGGCCTCGACGATGGGTGCTGTCAGGCTGGCAGGAGGATTCTTCAAAAAAAGAACTTTCAGGGTTCGCCCGCGAGCCCAGTATTTGCTGAACGAAACCAGCAGGCGCGCCTGGCGACCTGACTGGCTGGTGTCGGCGCCGGTTTCCGATGGGTAAGCAGGGGGGATCGGCGCGTTGGCGGGGTTTTCGCGAATCGCTGCATCATACGAAGCCTGGTGATTTCCAGCGCTGCGCATGCAGCAGGATGCGGGCAGTTTTACGCCTTGGGTAACAGCGGGTGCGGTCATGGGAGTGGCCTTCATGGTAGTTCGCTTCGTGTCTGGAAGCATTAAAAATGAAGGGTGAGGGTACGTTCACGCAGGGGGCGGGAGGTGGTAACTAATTACCCCGCCGCACATTGCATGCGGCGGGACGATTTTTTTGGATTCAGCTTTTACTTGCTCAGGAATGCGCGGATACGTTCGGCCGCTTCGATGCATTCGGCCAACGGGGCCACGAGCGCAAGACGCACCCGGCCTGCGCCAGGGTTAACGCCATCCACTTCGCGGGAAAGGTACGAGCCCGGTACTGCAGTGACGTGCTGATCGACGAACAGATCGCGGCAAAATGCAGCGTCATCGGTACCGACGTTCGGCCACAGGTAAAAGCCGCCGTCCGGGCGCTGAACGTCGAGCACCGGGGTCAGGATGTCGAGCACCGCAGCGAACTTTTCCCGGTACAGATCACGGTTGGCGCGTACGTGCTCCTCATCATTCCAGGCGGCGATGCTAGCCAGTTGAGTCTGAACCGGCATGGCGCAGCCGTGATAGGTGCGATACAGCAGGAAGGCCTTGAGGATCTGGGCGTCACCCGCCACAAAACCTGAGCGCAGGCCCGGCAGATTGGAGCGCTTGGACAGGCTGTGGAAGACCACGCAGCGTTTGAAATCCTCGCGGCCCAGCTCGACGCAGGCGCTGAGCAGGCCCGGCGGCGGGGTCTGCTCATCGAAGTACAGCTCGCTGTAGCACTCGTCCGCAGCAATGACAAAGTCATGTTCGTCGGCCAGGGCGATGAGCTTTTTCAGGGTTTCAACCGGAATCAGCGCCCCGGTCGGGTTGCCTGGTGAGCACAGAAAGAGGATCTGGCAACGCTTCCAGATGTCCGGGCTGACGGCATCGAAATCGGGATTGAACCCGTTATCGCTCAGGCAGGGCAGGTAGTGCGGTTGGGCTCCGGCCAGAAACGCGGCGCCTTCATAGATCTGGTAAAACGGATTCGGGCTGATCACCAGGCCGTCATCACTGCGATTGACTACGGTCTGGGTGAAGGCGAACAGCGCTTCGCGCGTGCCGTTGACCGGTAATACATTGCGCGCCGGATCGATCCAGCCCTGTGGCACGCCGAATCGACGGCTGCACCAGCCGGCAATGGCTTCGCGCAGCGCAGGAATACCCAGCGTGGTCGGGTAAACCGCCATCTGATCGAGGTTGTCTGCCAGTGCTTTGGCAACGAAATCGGGAGAGCGGTGCTTCGGTTCGCCGATGGACAGTGCTACCGGACGCTTTTCCGGGTTGGGTGTCACGCCGGCCAGCAAGGCGCGCAGCTTCTCGAAAGGGTAAGGCTGAAGCAGTTGCATGGCGTTATTCATGGAACGTGTTCCTCAATGAGCTGCGTTGAGTCGATTCGTATGGCCGAGTATTCATATGCTGATCCGCAAATCGTTGCCCGGCTCTGAGTTGACGCTCAGTTGCTTGACGATCGCATCCTGCAACTGGCGGCACAGTTGTGGATCGGACAGCGGGTGATTGTTGGCGTCGGTGATGAAGAACACGTCTTCCACGCGCTCGCCCAGCGTTGCAATCTTGGCGTTCTGCAGGGACAGGTCGAACTCCAGGAAGATCTTGCCGATGCGCGCCAGCAGGCCTGGACGGTCCGGTGCCAGCAACTCGAGTACCGTCACCGGACGCTGGGCGTCGTTATGAATGGTGACTTGCGGTGCGAAGGCAAAGTGCTTGAGCTGACGTGGCACGCGGCGCTTGATGATTGTCGGGTAATCATCCGGGTTGCGCAGGGCTTCGGTCAGGCCTTCGCGGATGTCCTGAATGCGCTCCGGGTTGTTGCCGATCGAACCGCCCTCATGGTCGAGGACGATGTAGGTGTCGAGTGTGAATTTGCTGCTGGAAGTAATAATGCGTGCGTCGTGAATGTTCAGGTTCAGCTGGTCCATCGCCGCCACGGTAACCGCGAAGAAGTCATGCTGATCCGGGGCGTAAATGAAGATCTGCGTGCCGCCCTCGAATTCACGCTGCGTGGTTTCCTTGATCAGCACCAGCGGACCGCCGTCGGCTGGTTGCTGCAGAATCGCATCGCTATGCCAGGCCACGTCGCCGGCGGTGTGGCGCAGGAAGTAATCATCGCCCAGTGCTGACCAGAGTTGCTCGACGTCATCAGGATCGGTGCCGTTGCGTACCAGAATATCCAGTGCGGCAGTCTGTGTGCGGCGAATCTGTTCTTCGCGGTCGACCGGGTTTTCCAGGCCGCGGCGCAAGGCCCGCTTGGTCTCGGTGTACAGCTGACGCAACAGGCTGGCGCGCCATGAGTTCCAGAGCGTCGGATTGGTCGCGTTGATGTCGGCGACGGTCAGCACATACAGATAATCCAGATGCACTTCGTCGCCCACGAACTGGGCAAAGTCGTGGATGACCTGCGGATCGGAAAGGTCCTTGCGCTGGGCGGTGGTCGACATCACCAGGTGGTTGCTCACCAGCCAGACAATAAGCCGGATGTCCCAGGCAGGCAGATGATGGCGCGCACCGAACGCCTGCGCATCGATGGCGCCCAGCTCCGAGTGATCACCGCCACGACCCTTGCCGATGTCGTGATAAAGCCCGGCCAGGTAAATCAGCTCCGGCTTGGGCAGGCGGCCCATGATCTTGCTGGCCAGCGGAAATTTCTCGGACACTTCGGTGTACTGCAGCTTGCGCAGGTGCTTGATCAGATTCAGCGTGTGCGCATCGACGGTATAGATGTGAAACAGGTCATGCTGCATCTGACCGACGATATGGCCGAACTCCGGCAGGTACAGGCCGAGAATGCCGTAGCGGTTCATCCGCCGCAGGTTGCGATGAATGCCTATTTCGCACTTGAACAACTCGATGAACAGGCTGGTGTTGCGAATATCGTTGCGGAACTCGTCGTTGATCAGGTGCCGATGTTCACGCAGCAAGCGAATGGTGTCGGCACGTACACCCTTTATTTCCGGATGCTGGGCCATGAGCACGAAGATTTCGATCATGGCAAACGGGGTGCGCTTGAAGACGTTCGGGTGGGTGGCTTCTATATAGCCATCGTGCAGCTGAAAGCGTGAATTGATCGGCTGTGGTGTGCCGCTGTCGTCGGATAGAATCACTTCTTCGAAATGCTGGATGATCAGATCGCTGAGTTCGGCGATGCTCATGACCACCCGGTAGTACTTCTGCATGAAGCGCTCTATGGCCAGCTTGGCATCATTGTCTTCATAGCCCAGCAACCCGGCGATGCGTACCTGATAATCGAACAGAAGCCGGTCTTCGGAGCGTCCGGCCAGCATGTGCAGCGCGTAACGCACTTTCCACAAAAACTCCTGGGAGGAGGCGAGCAGAGCGTTTTCGCTGCCCAGCAGGAAGCCTTCGCCTGCCAGTGCATGCAGGTTCAGCGTGCCGTACTGGCGCCGCGCGACCCAGAGGATGGTCTGAATATCGCGCAGGCCACCCGGAGAGCCCTTGACGTTGGGCTCCAGGTTGTATTCGGTGTCGTTGTACTTGTGATGACGTTTTTTCTGTTCCGCATGCTTGGCGAGGAAAAACTCCTTGCTCGGCCACATATGCTCGGTGCTGGTGACCTCCAGCATGCGCTGGCGCAGGTGTTCGGGGCCGGCGATGGTGCGACTTTCCATCAGATTGGTGATCACGGTCAGGTCGGCGCGGCCTTCCTGTGCGCACTCGTTGACCGAGCGTACGCTTTGTCCGACTTCCAGGCCGATGTCCCACAGCAGGGTCAGAAACCGCTCGATGGGCTCGCGGAAAACTTCGTGGTCATCGCTGTCCAGCAGGATCAGCAGATCGATGTCCGAGTAAGGATGCAGCTCGCCGCGCCCGTAGCCACCCACTGCCAGAAGCGCGATATCGGCGTCTTCACTCCATTCGAACTGATCCCAGGCCTTTTGCAGGATGTTATCGACAAACCATGCCCGGTCCTCGATCAGTCGTCGAATGTCACGGCCCGACCTGAAGCGCTCATCAAGGACGTCTCTCGCTCGGCGGATGGCCTTCTTGAACGCAGCGATGGGGCTGGCTTTCAAGGCCAGTTCGGCCTGGAACTGGCCTCGATCGAACAAGTCTGGATCTACTTGCGGCATTGAGCAGTATTCCTCGTGTCGGGCTGTGCAGGTGGCGGGCGGGCGTTCAGCCGGGCATGATCGGGTCAGGGAGCCTTTTGGGCAATGGTGTCATCGCTGCGCAAGGTGAAGATTTCGTAACCGTCAGCGGTCACCAGCAGCGTGTGCTCCCATTGCGCCGAGAGCTTGCGGTCCTTGGTGATCGCCGTCCAGCCATCGCCGAGAATCTTGGTTTCAGGGCGACCCTGGTTGATCATCGGTTCGATGGTGAAGGTCATGCCTTCCTGCAACTCGATACCGGTTCCGGCCTCGCCAAAGTGCATCACCTGCGGCTCTTCATGAAACACCTTGCCGATGCCATGGCCGCAGAACTCGCGAACCACGGAGAAGCCGTTCTTTTCAGCGTGTTTCTGGATGACGGCACCGATGTCACCCAGGCGAGTGCCGGGTTTGACGATTTCGATGGCCTTGTACAGGCACTCCTGAGTCACCTTCGACAGGCGCTCGGCCCATACCGGAACGGTGCCGACATGGAACATCCTGCTGGTGTCGCCATGGTAGCCGTCCTTGATGACGGTAACGTCGATGTTCAGCGAGTCACCGTCCTTCAGCTTCTTGTCGCTCGGGATACCGTGGCAGACCACCTGGTTGATCGAGGTGCAGATCGATTTGGGAAAGCCCTTGTAGTTCAGCGGGGCCGGGATCGCCTTCTGTTCGTTGACAATATAGTCATGGCAAAGGCGGTCCAGCTCTTCGGTGGTCACACCGGGCTTGACGTGCGGCGCTATCATTTCCAGAACATCGGCGGCCAGGCGACCGGCGATGCGCATCTTCTCGATGTCTTCCGGGGTTTTGAGGGTGATGGTCATACGAATTCTCTCGGCGTGGCAGGCACGCGGTGGGTGCGCAAAGGCGCAATTCTATCAGACCACCGGTGCCGGGTAATCATCGCTTCCTTCTATAGGCCGTCCATGCAACTGCAAAGTCACCGCAAAACAAGCACTTGATGGGAGTTCCGTTCTCTTCCCTTTTATGATATAAAATGCGCCGCTTTCCAAGGTCCGTCCTTGAAGCACAAACCCACACACGTGTCGACACGATGACCTGGGTGCCCTTGGCAGATGCCATTGGTTGGTCATTGGGATACGTGGAGGCCTAACCCGACTTATCAAGGAACTATTTATGTCCCAAGTCAATATGCGCGATATGCTGAAGGCTGGTTGCCACTTCGGCCACCAGACCCGTTACTGGAATCCGAAAATGGGTAAATACATTTTCGGCGCGCGTAACAAGATTCACATCATCAACCTTGAAAAAACCCTGCCTATGTTCAACGAAGCGCTGACTTTCGTTGAGCGCCTGGCTTCGGGCAAAAACAAGATTCTGTTCGTCGGCACCAAGCGTTCCGCTGGCAAGATAGTTGCTGAAGAAGCAGCACGTTGCGGTTCGCCGTACGTCGACCATCGCTGGTTGGGCGGCATGCTGACCAACTTCAAGACCATCCGTCAGTCGATCAAGCGTCTGCGCGAGCTGGAAGTACAGGCTGAAGACGGTACTTTCGCCAAGCTGACCAAGAAAGAAGCCCTGATGCGTACCCGTGATCTGGAAAAACTGGATCGCAGCCTGGGTGGTATCAAGGACATGGGCGGTCTGCCGGACGCTCTGTTCGTTATCGACGTTGATCACGAGCGCATCGCGATCACCGAAGCCAACAAGCTGGGCATCCCGGTTATCGGCGTCGTCGATACCAACAGCAGCCCGGAAGGCGTTGACTACATCATCCCTGGCAACGATGACGCAATCCGCGCCATCCAGCTGTACATGGGTTCGATGGCTGATGCTGTTATCCGTGGTCGTAACAATGTTGCTGGCGGCACCGACGTCTTTGTCGAAGAAGCTCCAGCTGCAGCTGCTGTAGAAGGCTGAGTACAAACGCCTGGCGTTTACTCAGTACGCGAAAAGGGGGCTTAGCCCCCTTTTTGCCACCTAGGAAATGATTTGTCGGTCTGTAGCCATGACCTTGCTGTCATGTGTTGCTGCCACCCTGATTTTTCAAGAATTGCACGCCCGGCCTGTCGGGTGGAATGGTTGAAGACCTATCCAAGAGGATTTTGAAATGGCAGAGATTACTGCAGCGTTGGTCAAAGAACTGCGCGAGCGTACCGGCGAAGGCATGATGGATTGCAAAAAGGCCTTGACCAAGGCTGGCGGCGACATCGAAAAAGCAATCGACGACATGCGTGCTTCCGGCGCCATCAAGGCCGCCAAGAAAGCAGGCAACGTGGCTGCTGAAGGCGCTATCGCCATCAAGGGCGACGGCAAGGCTGCTGTCATCATCGAAGTCAACTCGCAGACCGACTTCCTGGCCCTGCAGGACGACTTCAAGGCTTTCGTTGCTGCAAGCGTCGAAAAAGCCTTCGCTGACAAGCTGACTGATGTCGCTCCGTTGATCGAAGCTCAGGAAGCTGCACGTCTGGTACTGGTCGGCAAGGTTGGCGAAAACGTCAACATCCGTCGCTTGAAGCGTATCGAAGGTGACGTCGTAGGTACTTACCTGCACGGCAACAAGATCGGCGTGGTTGTTACCCTTAAGGGTGGCGACGTCGAACTGGCCAAGGATATCGCCATGCACGTCGCGGCAAGCAACCCCGAGTTCCTGTTCCCTTCGGAAGTTTCTGCCGAAGCGATCGAGCGCGAGAAGAATGTCTTCCTGCAACTGAACGAAGACAAGATCAAAGGCAAGCCAGCTGAAATCGTTGAAAAAATGGTTGGCGGTCGTATCACCAAGTTCCTGGCAGAAGCCAGTCTGGTCGAGCAAGCCTTCGTCAAGAACCCGGAAGTCAAGGTCGGTGATCTGGCCAAGAAAGCCGGCGCTGAAATCGTTTCCTTCACCTACTTCAAAGTAGGCGACGGCATCGAGAAGCCAGTTGATAACTTCGCTGACGAAGTGGCTGCTCAACTGGCTGCCGCCAAGCAGTAAGACGGTTTTTCTACTGTCGCCCCAAAGAGGCTGCCCGCTCACGCGTGCGGCCTCTTTGTCGAAAGGGAAAAGGAAATTTTCCTTGGAGATTGTGCTCACAAGGCTGCATTCTCCCGACGCGCGCAAAGCGTCAAGCTAAAGTAAGCGCAGGCTTGAAATAGCCCGCACAGATTTTTTTCAGAAAACGCCGCAGGAGAGATTCGCAATGGCTCAGCAGGGCAGTGGTTATCAGGCTCGCTATAAACGCATTCTACTCAAGCTTAGCGGTGAGGCCCTCATGGGCTCGGAAGAGTTCGGCATCGACCCGAAGGTGCTGGATCGCATGGCGCTGGAAGTCGGCCAGCTGGTCGGTATCGGCGTTCAGGTCGGTCTGGTGATTGGCGGCGGCAACCTGTTCCGTGGCGCGGCCTTGAGTGCTGCGGGCATGGATCGGGTGACAGGCGATCACATGGGCATGCTGGCCACTGTGATGAACGCCCTGGCAATGCGCGATGCGCTGGAGCGCGCTAATATCACTGCCATCGTGATGTCGGCCATTTCCATGGTGGGTGTGACCGATCATTATGATCGCCGTAAGGCCATGCGCCATCTCAGCGCCAAGGAAGTGGTGATTTTTGCCGCCGGCACCGGTAATCCGTTCTTTACCACCGACTCGGCTGCCTGCCTGCGCGCGATCGAGATCGACGCCGATGTAGTGCTCAAGGCCACCAAGGTGGATGGTGTGTACACCGCAGATCCGTTCAAGGACCCGAATGCCGAGAAGTTCGATCATCTGACCTACGATGAAGTGCTGGATCGCAAGCTGGGTGTGATGGATCTGACCGCAATCTGCCTGTGTCGCGATCACAAGATGCCATTGCGCGTCTTCAACATGAACAAGCCGGGTGCCCTTCTGAATATCGTCCATGGTGGCGCTGAAGGGACCCTGATCGAGGAAGCACAATAATGATCAACGAAATCAAGAAAGATGCTCAGACCCGTATGCAGAAGAGTCTGGAGTCGCTGACCCATGCCTTCACCCGTATCCGTACCGGCAAGGCGCATCCGAGCATCCTGGGTGGTGTGATGGTTCCTTACTACGGCGCCGATACCCCGCTGAGCCAGGTGGCCAACGTGACCGTCAAGGACTCGCGTACCCTTCAGGTCGTGGCGTTCGAGCGCAACATGCTCGCTGCTGTCGACAAGGCCATCCAGAGCTCCGGTCTGGGCTTCAATCCGACCAACCTGGGTGAGTTGCTGCTGATCTCCATGCCGGCGCTGACCGAAGAAACCCGTAAGGGCTTCACCAAGCAGGCGCGCGATGCTGCAGAAGATGCCCGTGTGGCCGTCCGTAACATCCGCCGTGACGCCTTGAGCCAGTTGAAAGACCTGGTCAAGGAGAAGGAAATCAGCGAAGACGAAGAGCGTCGTGCGGCTGACGACGTACAGAAGCTGACTGACAAGTTCGTGGCGGAAATCGAAGTTGCGGTCAAGCAGAAAGAAGCCGATCTGATGGCTGTTTAAGGTTTCGGACGCTTTCATGGAAAAGATAAAACCGGCCGTGCCGTCTTCGGTGCCGCGCCATGTTGCGATTATCATGGATGGTAATAATCGCTGGGCCAAGAAGCGCCTGCTGCCAGGCGTTGCAGGCCATAAGGCCGGCGTCGATGCCGTGCGGGCCGTTATCGAGGTCTGCGCCGAAGCGCGGGTCGAAGTGCTGACACTGTTCGCGTTCTCCAGTGAAAACTGGCAGCGCCCGGCCGAAGAGGTGGGTGCGTTGATGGAGCTGTTTTTTACGGCGCTGCGCCGTGAAACCAAGCGCCTGAACGAAAACGAGATCAGCCTGCGAATTATCGGCGACCGCTCACGCTTTCATCCTGAGCTTCAGGCTGCCATGCGCGAGGCGGAAGTGCGCACCTCCGGCAACAGCCGTTTCGTGCTGCAGATCGCTGCCAACTACGGTGGGCAGTGGGACATCGCGCAGGCTGCCCAGCGGCTGGCGCGTGAGGTTCAGGCCGGGCACTTGCAGCCGGAGGACATTACTCCTCAGTTGTTGCAGACCTGCCTGGCCACCGGCGACCTGCCGTTGCCGGATCTGTGCATCCGCACCGGCGGCGAACACCGCATCAGCAATTTTCTGCTTTGGCAGCTGGCCTACGCCGAGCTGTACTTCTCCGACCTGTTCTGGCCGGACTTCAAACACGATGCCATGCGCGCCGCGCTGGCAGATTTCGCTTCTCGCCAACGTCGCTTCGGTAAAACCAGCGAACAGGTAGAAGCTGGAGCCCGGGCTTAATGCTGAAACAACGGATCATCACGGCACTCATTCTGTTGCCGATCGCCTTGTGCGGGTTTTTCCTGCTGACCGGCATGTACTTCGCCCTGTTCATCGGGGTCGTCGTCGTTCTGGGTGCCTGGGAATGGGCGCGGCTCGCAGGTTTTGCCGCGCAGTCGATGCGTATCGGCTATGCGGCTGTGGTCGCTGTTCTGCTTTTCCTCATGTACCTGCTGCCAGGGCTGGAGCCCTGGGTGCTGGTTGCTGCCGTCATCTGGTGGGGTGTGGCGACCTTTCTGGTCCTTACCTATCCGGACTCCAGCAGTCACTGGGCAAGTGCAGCGTGCAAGCTGGTCATCGGCCTTCTGATTCTGCTGCCTGCATGGCAGGGTCTGGTCCTGATCAAGCAGTGGCCACTGGGTAACTGGTTGATTCTGTCGGTGATGGTGCTGGTCTGGGCCGCCGACATCGGCGCTTATTTTTCCGGCAAGGCTTTTGGCAAGCGCAAGCTGGCGCCCAAGGTGAGCCCTGGCAAGAGCTGGGAGGGCGTATACGGCGGTCTGGTGGTCAGTCTGGGCATCACCGCAGCAGTAGGTTTTTCCCGCGACTGGACGGTTGCGCAGTTCATCGCGGCGCTCTTTGGTGCGGCGGTGATCGTATTCATCTCGGTGATTGGCGACCTGACCGAAAGCATGTTCAAGCGCCAGTCCGGGGTCAAGGACAGCAGCAATCTGCTGCCTGGACACGGCGGGGTACTGGACCGCATCGACAGCCTGACGGCGGCCATTCCGGTATTTGCCGTTCTGCTCTGGGCCGCTGACTGGGGTGTCATGTGAGTGGTCCGCAACAAATCACCATTCTGGGCGCAACCGGTTCCATAGGGCTGAGCACTCTGGATGTGGTCGCCCGTCATCCAGCGCTTTATCAAGTGTTCGCGCTCACCGGTTACAGTCGTCTGGATGAATTGCTGGCCTTGTGCATCAGGCACACACCGCAGTACGCCGTAGTGCCGGATCAGGTGGTCGCTCGCAAGCTGCAGGATGACCTGGCAGCGGCCGGGCTCGATACCCGGGTGCTGGTCGGCGAGGGCGGTCTGTGCGAAGTGGCCGCAGACCCTCGGGTCGATGCAGTCATGGCCGCCATTGTCGGGGCTGCCGGCTTGCGCCCGACGCTGGCTGCGGTAGAGGCAGGCAAGAAGGTATTGCTGGCCAACAAGGAAGCGCTGGTCATGTCCGGCGCCCTGTTCATGCAGGCTGTTCGGCAAAATGGCGCTGTGCTGTTGCCGATCGACAGCGAGCACAATGCGATCTTCCAGTGCCTGCCCGGCGATTTCGCTCGCGGGCTGGGTGCCGTTGGCGTCCGGCGGATCATGTTGACTGCCTCGGGCGGGCCGTTTCGCGAAACGCCGCTGGAGCAGTTGCAGAATGTCACGCCTGAGCAGGCCTGTGCCCATCCGGTCTGGTCGATGGGGCGCAAGATCTCCGTCGATTCGGCAACCATGATGAACAAGGGGCTTGAGCTGATCGAAGCCTGCTGGCTGTTCGATGCGCGGCCGGATCAGGTCGAGGTGGTCATTCACCCGCAAAGCGTGATTCACTCGCTGGTCGATTATGTCGATGGCTCGGTGCTGGCTCAATTGGGCAATCCCGACATGCGTACGCCCATCGCCAATGCATTGGCATGGCCTGCGCGTGTAGACTCTGGCGTTGCGCCACTCGACCTGTTTCGTATCGGCCAGCTTGATTTTCAGGCGCCGGACGAGGAGCGATTCCCCTGTCTGCGGCTGGCCCGACAGGCGGCAGAGGCTGGAGGCAGTGCACCTGCCATGCTCAACGCGGCCAATGAAGTGGCCGTCGCGGCATTCCTCGATGGGCGTATCCGCTACCTGGAAATCGCCGGTATTATCGAAGAGGTTCTGGATCATGAGCCTGTCACCGCGGTCGAAGGGCTCGAAGCGGTGTTCGCCGCCGATGCAAAGGCGCGTTTGCTGGCGGGCCAATGGCTTGAAAGACACGGGCGATAGTGATCTGACAACCCGTCAGGATGTGAGTGAAAGGGTTGATGTGGCGCGTCAACGGCGGGCCTGGAGGCCTGCAATGATTAACACACTGGCCGACCAGTCGGTACCCGGAGAAGGCTGATGAGCGCTTTATACATGATTCTCGGCACCCTGATTGCTCTGGGTGTGCTGGTGACCTTCCACGAATTCGGCCACTTCTGGGTGGCGCGCCGCTGTGGCGTCAAGGTGCTGCGTTTCTCGGTAGGCTTCGGCACGCCTCTGCTGCGCTGGCATGATCGGCAGGGCACCGAGTACGTCGTCGCTGCCATTCCTCTGGGCGGCTATGTGAAGATGCTCGACGAGCGCGAAGGCAATGTTCCGCCCGAACTCGCTGACCAGTCGTTCAACCGCAAGACAGTAGGGCAGCGCATCGCGATCGTGATTGCCGGCCCGACTGCCAATTTCATCCTGGCTATCGCATTTTTCTGGGTGCTGGCGATGATGGGCAGCGAGCAGGTGCGCCCCGTTATCGGCGCAGTCGAGTCCGGAAGCATCGCCCAGCAGGCTGGCCTGACGGCCGGACAGGAAATCGTCGCTGTCGATGGCGAGCCTACTTCGGGTTGGGCCGGGGTCAATCTGCAACTGGTCCGCCGTCTGGGTGAAAGCGGTACCATCGCGTTGAAAGTCAGGGACCAGGGTTCTACGGTCGACACGTCTCGTCAGTTGGTACTGAGTGACTGGCTGAGAGGCGCAGAAGAGCCTGATCCGATCAAGTCGCTGGGTATTCGCCCTTGGCGTCCGGCGCTGTTGCCGGTGCTGGCGGAAATCGATCCGAAAGGTCCGGCGCAGAGCGCAGGGCTCAAAACGGGTGATCGTCTCGTTGCGATGGACGGTCAGCCGCTCGATGAGTGGCAACAGGTTGTCGATCGGGTGCGCGAGCGTCCCGAAGCGAAGATTTCGCTGCGCATCGAGCGCGACGGGGTGCAAATGGACGTGCCGGTGACCCTCGCGGCCAAGGGCGAGGGCAAGGCTGCCGCGGGTTACCTGGGGGCTGGTGTGAAAGCTGTCGATTGGCCACCGGAAATGCTGCGCGAGGTCAGCTACGGGCCTTTCGCGGCGATGGCCGAGGGTGTGAAGCGCACCTGGAACATGAGTGTGCTGACCCTGGACTCGCTGAAGAAAATGTTGTTCGGCGAGCTCTCGGTAAAAAACTTGAGTGGACCGATAACCATTGCTAAAGTGGCGGGCGCTTCGGCCCAGTCGGGCATCGGAGATTTTCTGAACTTCCTCGCTTATCTGAGTATTAGCTTGGGTGTTCTGAATCTGCTGCCCATTCCCGTCCTGGACGGGGGGCATTTGCTGTTTTATCTGATCGAGTGGGCGCGTGGTCGTCCCCTTTCGGAAAAGGTTCAAGGTTGGGGGGCGCAGATCGGTATCAGTCTGGTAGTGGGCGTAATGTTGCTCGCGCTGGTCAACGATCTGGGCCGACTGTAAAGCGTTGCCGAGTTGCGAATCTGCCGCATTTTGCGGCAGTTTGTTTATTGCCAGTTGGAATAAGAAAGGACTTCATGAAACGTCTGCTGCTAACTGCGGTTCTTTCCGCACTGATGATCGCTGAAGTTCACGCCGAGTCCTTCACCATCTCCGATATCCGTGTCAACGGCCTGCAGCGGGTTTCCGCCGGCAGTGTCTTTGGCGCACTGCCGCTGAACGTAGGCGAGCAGGCGGACGATGGTCGTTTGGTCGATGCTACCCGTTCGCTGTTTAAAACCGGTTTCTTTCAAGATATCCAGCTGGGTCGCGACGGCAACGTGCTCGTCATCAACGTCGTCGAGCGCCCTTCGGTTGCGAGTATCGAAATCGAGGGTAACAAGGCCATTTCCACCGAGGACCTGATGAAGGGGCTGAAACAGTCCGGTCTGGCCGAAGGTGAGATTTTCCAGCGTGCCACCCTCGAAGGCGTGCGTAACGAGCTGCAACGTCAATACGTTGCCCAGGGCCGTTACTCTGCCGAGGTTGACGCCGAGGTTGTTCCTCAGCCGCGCAACCGCGTAGGCCTGAAGATCAACATCAATGAAGGCACCGTAGCCTCCATTCAGCACATCAACGTGGTGGGTAACAAGGTCTTCTCCGACGAAGACCTGACCGACCTGTTCGAGCTCAAGACCAGCAACTGGCTGTCGTTCTTCAAGAATGACGACAAGTACGCCCGTGAAAAGCTGTCGGGTGACCTTGAGCGCCTGCGTTCGTACTACCTCGATCGCGGCTATATCAACATGGATATCGCCTCGACCCAGGTGTCGATCACGCCCGACAAGAAGAACGTGTACATCACCGTCAACATCAATGAAGGCGAGAAGTACAGCGTCAAGTCGGTCAAGCTCAGCGGTGACCTGAAGGTCCCTGAAGATCAGGTCAAATCCCTGTTGCTGGTGCAGCCGGGCCAGGTGTTCTCGCGCAAGGTCATGACCACGACGTCCGAACTGATCACCCGCCGTCTGGGTAACGAAGGCTATACCTTCGCCAACGTCAACGGCGTGCCGACACCGAACAACGAAGACCACACGGTCGATATCACCTTCGTCGTCGACCCGGGCAAGCGTGCCTACGTCAACCGTATCAACTACCGCGGCAACACCAAGTCGGAAGACGAAGTGCTGCGTCGCGAAATGCGCCAGATGGAAGGCGGCTGGGCATCGACCTACCTGATCGACCAGTCGAAAACCCGTCTGGACCGTCTTGGCTTCTTCAAGGAAGTCAACGTCGAAACGCCACCTGTTCCTGGCACCGACGATCAGGTCGATGTGAACTACGCCGTTGAAGAGCAGGCGTCCGGTTCGATCACCGCCAGTGTCGGCTTTGCGCAAAGTGCCGGTCTGATCCTTGGTGGTTCGATCAGCCAGAACAACTTCCTGGGTACCGGTAACAAGGTCAGCATCGGCCTGACCCGCAGCGAATACCAGAGCCGTTACAACTTCAGCTACGTCGATCCGTACTACACGCCGGACGGTGTCAGCCTGGGTTACAGCGCGTTCTACCGCACCACCAACTACGATGACCTTGACGTTGATGTTGCAAGCTATGCGGTTGACAGCCTGGGTGCCGGTATCAACCTTGGCTACCCGATCAGCGAGACCTCGCGCCTGACCTACGGTCTGACCGTGCAGCAGGACGAGATCAAGACCGGCAAGTACACCGTTGACGAGATTTTCGACTTCGTCGAGAAGGAAGGCGACAAGTACCTGAACTTCAAGGGCTCGGTTGGCTGGTCTGAATCGACTCTGAACAAGGGTGTTCTGGCGACCCGTGGTCACTCGCAAAGCCTGGTGTTCGAATCCACCTTGCCGGGTAGCGACCTGTCGTTCTTCAAGCTGGATTACCGTGCCCAGTACTTCCACCCGATCACTGATAACTACACTCTGCGCCTGCACACCGAGCTGGGTTATGGCGACGGCTATGGTTCGACCTCGGGTCTGCCGTTCTACGAGAACTACTACGCCGGTGGCTTCAACTCGGTACGTGGCTTCAAGGACAGCACCCTTGGTCCGCGCAGTACGCCAAGTAATGGCTCCAAGCCGGGCACATTGGCGGACCCGGATCAGGATCCACTGCCGTTCGGCGGTAACGCTCTGGTTCAGGGTGGCGTAGAAGTCATGTTCCCGCTGCCATTCGTCAAGGATCAGCGCTCCTTGCGGACGTCTGTTTTCTGGGACGTGGGTAATGTCTTCGATACCAAGTGCGACTCGACCAGAACAAGCGCGTCAGGCAAGAAAGTCGAATGCAACGACATCGACCTTTCCGGCATGGCCAGCTCGGTGGGTATCGGCGTCACCTGGATCACTGCGCTCGGTCCTTTGAGCTTTGCTCTGGCGATGCCGATCAAGAAGCCGGATGACGAAGCAGAAACTCAGGTCTTCCAATTCTCCCTGGGTCAGACCTTCTAAGCGTCTGGTCTTTGATAACGCAACGAATTTTGTAGGAGTTGTATTGTGCGTAAGTTGACTCAACTGGTAATGCTGGCCACCGTACTGGTCGCCAGCCCTGCATTTGCCGACATGAAAATTGCGGTACTGAACTATCAGATGGCCCTGCTGGAATCGGACGCTGCCAAGCGTTACGCAGTGGACGCCGAGAAGAAGTTCGGCCCGCAACTGACCAAGCTGAAAAGCCTGGAAAGCAGCGCCAAGGGTATTCAGGATCGTCTGGTCAGCGGTGGCGACAAGATGGCTCAGCCTGAGCGCGAGCGTCTGGAGCTTGAGTTCAAGCAAAAGGCCCGTGATTTCCAGTTCCAGTCCAAGGAACTGAACGAAGCCAAGGCCGTTGCTGACCGCGAAATGCTCAAGCAGTTGAAGCCGAAGCTGGATCAGGCTGTAGAAGAAGTCATCAAGAAAGGTGGTTTCGACCTGGTCTTCGAGCGCGGTGCGGTGATCGACGTCAAGCCACAGTATGACGTGACTCGCCAGGTCATCGAGCGCATGAACCAGCTGAAGTAACCATGAGCATAACCATCAAGCTCGGCCAGTTGGCCGAGTTCCTTGGTGCCACGTTACGTGGCGACAAGGATATCGAAATCACCGGGCTGGCCACTTTGCAAGAGGCCGGCCCTGGTCAAGTCAGTTTCCTGGCAAATCCCAAGTACCGTAAATTGCTGGTCGATACCCAGGCCACTGCCGTGCTGCTCAAACCTGCAGACGCCGACGGTTACGCCGGTAATGCGCTGGTGGTTCCTGATACTTATCTGGCCTACGCACGCATTTCGCATTTTTTCGATCCCAAGCCTAAAAGTAGCGCAGGCGTTCATCCGACGGCAGTGATTGCCGCAGATGCACTGATTGATCCTGCTGCCAGCATTGGCGCTTTTGCTGTGATCGAGAGCGGTGTGCGCATTGCAGCAGGTGTCACCATCGGTGCTCACTGCTTCATCGGCGCTCGCTGCGAGATCGGTGAAGGCGGCTGGCTGGCCCCGCGGGTAACGCTTTACCACGATGTGCGCATTGGCAAGCGCGTGGTCATCCAGTCGGGTGCTGTGCTGGGTGGCGAAGGCTTTGGCTTTGCCCAGGATAAAGGTATCTACCACAAGGTTGCACAGATCGGTGGCGTCACCCTCGGTGATGACGTCGAGGTTGGCGTCAATACGGCGATCGATCGCGGTGCACTGGCTGACACGCGCATCGGCAATGGCGTGAAACTGGATAACCAGATTCAGATTGCTCACAACGTTCAGATTGGCGACCACACGGCGATGGCTGCGTGTGTCGGCATTTCCGGAAGCACCAAAATCGGCAAGCATTGCATGCTGGCTGGAGGTGTCGGTCTGGTGGGGCATATCGAGATTTGCGATGGCGTTTTCATCACCGGCATGACGATGGTGACGCATTCCATCACCGAGCCGGGTTCGTACTCGTCCGGTACGGCCATGCAGCCGGCCGCCGAGTGGCGCAAGAGTGCAGCTCGTCTGCGCAAGATCGATGATATGGCGCGACGTCTGCAAAAGCTTGAAAAGGCCATAGAGACGGTGACCTGCGCTGATAATCGCTCATCTGATGGCTGATACCTTTTTAATATCAAGCGTGCTCAGTCGATAAACTGCCTCCTTGATGTAGAGGGGTGCTGCGCAGTCGCGACGCACTCCTAATCTTTACTACAGGCTTCCCCTCGAAATGATGGACATCAAAGAAATTCGCGAATACCTGCCTCATCGTTACCCGTTCCTGCTGGTGGATCGCGTGACCGAGCTGGATATCGAGAACAAGAACATTCGCGCCTACAAGAATGTCAGCGTCAATGAGCCTTTTTTCAACGGTCACTTCCCTGAGCATCCCATCATGCCGGGCGTGCTGATCATCGAAGCGATGGCGCAGGCTGCAGGTATCCTCGCGTTCAAGATGCTCGACTCCAAGCCGTCGGACGGCACGCTCTATTATTTCGTCGGTTCGGACAAACTGCGTTTTCGTCAGCCGGTTCTGCCGGGCGACCAACTGGTTCTCGAGGCGAAATTCCTGAGCAGCAAACGTCAGATCTGGAAGTTCGAATGCAAGGCTACCGTTGATGGCAAGGCAGTCTGCTCTGCCGAAATCATCTGTGCGGAACGCAAACTATGAGTTTGATTGACCCTCGCGCAATCATCGATCCGACGGCCGTTCTGGCCGACAATGTTGAGGTCGGCCCCTGGTCGATCATCGGACCCGGTGTGGAAATTGGCGAGGGTACAGTCGTCGGTCCTCACGTTGTCCTCAAGGGGCCAACCAGAATCGGCAAGCACAACCGCATCTACCAGTTTTCATCGGTGGGTGAGGACACGCCTGATCTGAAATACAAGGGCGAGGAAACCCGTCTTGTCATTGGTGATCACAACGTGATCCGCGAAGGCGTGACCATTCACCGCGGGACCGTCCAGGACCGTGCCGAAACCACGCTGGGCGATCACAACCTGATCATGGCCTATGCCCATATCGGGCATGACAGCGTGATCGGCAACCACGTGATTCTGGTCAACAATACTGCCCTGGCAGGCCACGTTCACGTGGATGACTGGGCGATCCTGTCCGGCTTTACCCTGGTCCATCAGTTCTGCCACATCGGTGCGCACAGCTTCTCCGGCATGGGCACTGCGATCGGCAAGGATGTACCTGCGTTCGTCACAGTCTTTGGCAACCCGGCCGAGGCGCGCAGCATGAACTTCGAGGGCATGCGCCGTCGGGGTTTCTCCGAAGAAGCCATTCATGCGCTGCGCAGAGCCTACAAGACGGTTTATCGTCAGGGTCTGACCATCGGCCAGGCGCTGGCCGATCTGGCAGAGCCTGCGGCGCAGTTTCCTGAAGTGGCCGTATTTCTTCAGTCCATTCAGACGTCGACCCGCGGCATCATTCGCTAACCATGACCAGTCCACTCTGTATCGCTCTGGTCGCGGGTGAAGCATCCGGCGATATCCTCGGATCCGGTCTGATGCGTGCCCTCAAGGTGCGCCATCCCGACATCCGCTTCATTGGTGTCGGCGGTCCGTTGATGGAAGCCGAAGGCATGCAGTCCTCCTTCCCGATGGAGCGCCTGTCGGTGATGGGGCTGGTTGAAGTGCTCGGGCGACTGCGCGAGCTGCTGGCCCGGCGCAAGCTGTTGGTCCAGACCCTGATCAATGAAAAGCCGGACGTCTTCATCGGCATTGACGCGCCTGACTTCACGCTCAATATCGAACTTCAGCTACGTCGCGCCGGGATCAAGACTGTGCACTACGTCAGCCCGTCGGTCTGGGCCTGGCGTCAGAAGCGTGTGCTGAAGATTCGTGAAGGCTGTGACCTGATGCTGACCCTGTTGCCATTCGAAGCGCGTTTCTACGAAGAGCAGGGCGTACCGGTGCGTTTTGTCGGTCATCCGCTGGCAGACACAATTCCTCTGGAGTCCGATCGTGCAGGTGCTCGCGCAGGCCTGGGATTGGCGCAGGAGACGCCGGTTGTCGCGCTGATGCCGGGCAGCCGGGGCGGTGAAGTGGGGCGTCTGGGCGGGTTGTTTTTCGACACGGCCGAGCGGCTGCTTGCCCGGCGCCCAGAGCTGCGCTTCGTACTGCCCTGCGCCAGCCCGCAGCGACGGGCTCAGGTGGAGCAATTGCTGCAGGGGCGTGATCTGCCCGTCACGCTGCTCGACGGCCAGTCGCATGTTGCTCTGGCCGCGTGCGATGCGGTACTGATCGCCTCCGGCACCGCGACCCTGGAGGCGCTGCTTTACAAGCGCCCCATGGTAGTTGCCTATCGCCTGGCGCCGCTGACCTTCTGGATACTCAAGCGAATGGTCAAAAGCCCTTACGTGTCGCTGCCGAACCTGCTGGCCCAGCGTCTGCTGGTGCCTGAGCTGCTGCAGGACGACGCTACGCCAGAAGCCCTGGCGCGTACGCTGCTGCCATTGATCGACGACGGTCGCGAGCAGACCGCCGGTTTTGATGCCATTCACCGGATCCTGCGCCGCGATGCGTCCAATCAGGCCGCCGATGCGGTATTGAGCCTGCTCGGACGGTCGCCTTCACTGTGAGGTCGCCCATGATGCAAACAGGTCTGGATTTTACCCTCGTCGAGGACCTGGTGGCGGGTGTTGATGAAGTGGGTCGCGGCCCGCTGTGCGGTGCCGTGGTAACCGCCGCCGTCATTCTCGACCCGACCAGGCCCATTCTCGGTCTCAATGATTCGAAGAAACTGACCGAAGCCAGGCGCGAAAAGCTCTACGTCGAAATTCAGGAGAAAGCCCTGTGCTGGTTCATCGCCAGGGCTGAAGTCGAAGAGATCGACCAGCTGAATATCCTCCACGCCACGATGCTGGCCATGCAGCGCGCCGTCGAAGGGTTGAGTATCACGCCCAGACTGGCGCTTATCGACGGCAACCGCTGCCCGCAGTTGTCGGTGCCCTCGGCGCCGGTGGTAAAGGGTGACTCCAAGGTACCTGCCATCGCTGCCGCCTCGATTCTTGCCAAGGTGAGTCGGGATCGGGAAATGGCAGCGTTCGAACTCATCTATCCGGGTTATGGCATCGGTGGGCACAAGGGTTATCCTACCCCGGTGCATCTGGAAGCACTGGCCCGGCTCGGGCCGACGCCCATTCATCGGCGTTCCTTCGCTCCGGTGCGTGCAGCCCATGAAGCGCGCGCAACGATAATGATGGGTGGCTCGATTTCGCCTTCAGTCGGGTTGCTGCAGGACTGACGTTTCACTCCGGGCCAGCTACAATCCTGCCCTTCGTTTTTTGTATTTTCGCGTTTTATAGGATCACCATGCCGGCTTCTTTCGTTCATCTACGCCTGCACACCGAATATTCGCTGGTTGACGGTCTGGTCCGGGTCAAACCGTTGATCAAGGCGCTGACCGGCATGAACATGCCCGCCGTGGCGGTGACCGACCAGAACAACATGTGCTCGCTGGTCAAGTTCTACAAGGCCGCCCAGGGCTCCGGCATCAAGCCGATCTGCGGTGTCGACCTGTGGCTGGCGGGCAGGGACGAAGATGCCGCGCTCAGCCGCATCAGCCTGCTGGCCATGAATGCCCAGGGCTACCGCAACCTGACCGAGTTGATTTCCCGAGGCTTTATCGAAGGCCAGCGCAACGGTCAGATCGTCATTCAGCGTCAGTGGGTCGCGCAGGCCAGTGAAGGCGTGATTGCGCTTTCTGCGGCCAAGGAAGGCGAGATCGGCATGGCCTTGCTCGGCGGCAATCCGGGGGAGGCCGACGAACTGCTGCGCGAGTGGCTGGAAGTCTTTCCTGACCGCTTCTATATCGAAGTGCAGCGCACCAACCGCGCCAATGACGAAGAACATCTGCACGCTGCGGTGGCCCTGGCCGAGCGTCACGGTGCACCGCTGGTGGCGACCAACGATGTGCGCTTCATCAAACAGGCCGATTTCGAAGCTCACGAAACCCGCGTATGCATCGGTGAAGGGCGTGCGCTGGACGACCCGCGTCGCTCGCACAACTATAGCGATCAGCAATACCTGAAAAGCCCGGAAGAAATGGCCGAGCTGTTCAGCGATCTGCCGGAAGCGCTGGAAAACACCGTCGAGATTGCCAAGCGCTGCAACATCGACGTCAAGCTGGGCACGCACTTCCTGCCCAACTTCCCGATTCCCGATGGCATGACCATCGATGAGTATTTCCGCAAGGTCTCCTTCGACGGCCTCGAAGAGCGTCTTGCAGTCCTGTTGCCCAAGGACACGACCGAAGATTACGAAGCCAAGCGTCAGGTGTATGTCGACCGGCTGAATTTCGAGCTGGATATCATTATCCAGATGGGCTTTCCCGGTTACTTCCTGATCGTGATGGACTTCATCCAGTGGGCCAAGAGCAACGGCGTACCGGTGGGGCCGGGTCGTGGTTCGGGTGCCGGATCGCTGGTTGCCTATGTACAGAAGATCACCGACCTCGACCCGCTGGAATACGACCTGCTGTTCGAACGCTTCCTGAACCCGGAGCGGGTTTCCATGCCTGACTTCGACGTCGACTTCTGCATGGATGGTCGTGACCGGGTGATCGAATATGTGGCCGAGAAGTACGGTCGCAACGCGGTCAGCCAGATCATCACCTTCGGTTCCATGGCCGCCAAGGCGGTGGTGCGTGACGTGGCGCGGGTGCAGGGCAAGTCTTACGGGCTGGCTGATCGTCTGTCGAAGATGATCCCGTTCGAGGTCGGCATGACCCTCGAAAAAGCCTACGAGCAGGAAGAGATTCTTCGCGATTTCCTCAAGGTCGATGAGGAAGCTGCGGAAATCTGGGAGATGGCGCTCAAGCTCGAAGGCATTGTGCGTAACGTCGGCAAGCACGCCGGCGGTGTGGTTATTGCCCCGACCAAGCTGACCGACTTCTCGCCGATCTATTGCGACGAGGCCGGTGACGGTCTGGTGACCCAGTTCGACAAGGACGATGTCGAGGCTGCGGGGCTGGTGAAGTTCGACTTCCTCGGTCTGCGTACCCTGACCATCATCGACTGGGCACTCAAGACCATCAACCGCGACCGCGCCAAGGTCAACGAAGAACCGCTGGACATCGCGTTCATTCCGCTCGATGACATGCCGACCTATCAGTTGCTGCAGCGCGCCGAGACCACGGCGGTGTTCCAGCTCGAGTCGCGCGGCATGAAAGAGCTGATCAAAAAGCTCAAGCCCGACTGTCTGGAAGACCTGATCGCACTGGTGGCACTGTTCCGTCCCGGCCCGTTGCAATCGGGCATGGTCGACGACTTCATCAACCGTAAACACGGTCGCGCCGAGCTGTCCTATCCGCACGTCGATTACCAGTACGAAGGCCTCAAGCCGGTACTGGCACCGACCTACGGCATCATCCTGTATCAGGAACAGGTGATGCAGATCGCCCAGGTCATGGCCGGTTACACCCTTGGCGGTGCGGACATGCTGCGTCGTGCCATGGGTAAGAAAAAGCCCGAGGAAATGGCCAAGCAGCGCGGTGGTTTCATCGATGGCTGCAAGACCAATAACATCGACCCGGACCTGGCCGGTAACATCTTCGACCTGGTGGAAAAGTTCGCCGGTTACGGTTTCAACAAGTCCCACTCCGCGGCCTACGGGCTGGTGTCGTACCAGACTGCCTGGCTGAAGACTCACTACCCGGCGCCGTTCATGGCGGCGGTATTGTCGGCGGATATGCACAACACCGACAAGGTCGTGACCTTGATCGAAGAAGTGCGCACGATGAAGTTGCGCCTCGATGCGCCGGACGTGAACACCTCGGAGTTCAAGTTCACGGTAAGCGACGATGGCCGCATTCTTTATGGCCTTGGTGCGATCAAGGGGGTAGGCGAGGGGCCGGTCGAGGCGATTACCGACGCGCGCCAGAACGGGCCGTTCAAGGACCTGTTCGACTTCTGCGCCCGCGTCGACCTCAAGCGGGTCAACAAGCGAACCCTGGATGGGCTGATTCGCAGCGGTGCGCTGGATCGCCTCGGGCCGTACTTCGAACTGGAGCCCAAGGCCTATCAGGCCAATATCGACCGTAACCGTTCGGTGCTGCTTGCCGCACTGGAAGAAGCCATTCAGGCAGCAGAGCAGACGGCGCGCAGTCGCGACAGTGGTCACTCGGACCTGTTCGGCGGCCTGTTCGTCGAAGCGGATGCCGATGTCTACGCCAACCATCGCAAGACCCGCGAGCTGAGCCTCAAGGATCGTCTGCGTGGCGAGAAGGAAACCCTGGGGCTGTACCTGACCGGGCATCCGATCGATGAATATGAAGGCGAGATCCGCCGGTTCGCCCGGCAACGGATCATCGATCTCAAGCCGGCAAGAGACACTCAGACGGTGGCAGGTCTGATCATTGCCCTGCGCGTCATGAAGAACAAGAAGGGCGACAAGATGGGGTTCATTACCCTGGACGATCGCTCGGCGCGCATCGAGGCGTCGCTGTTTGCCGAAGCGTTCCATTCGGCTCAGTCACTGTTGCAGACCGATGCTATGGTGGTGGTCGAGGGCGAAGTCAGTAATGATGACTTCTCCGGCGGGCTGCGCCTGCGCGCCAAGCGTGTCATGAGTATCGAGGATGCCCGCACCAATCTGGCCGAGAGCCTGCGTGTGACGGTGCGTGCCGAAGCGCTCAAGGGCGACCGGCTGCGCTGGCTGGGCGATCTGTGCAAGCGCCATCGCGGTGCCTGTCCGATCACGGTGGACTACACGGGGCAGGACGCCCGTGCATTGCTGCAATTGGGAGAAGCATGGCGGATTGATCCTGCGGACAGCTTGATTCAAGCTCTGCGTGACCAGTTCGGACGTGAGAACGTCTTTCTCCAGTATCGTTGAACGCCGCAGGCTCGACTTGCGCTCAACCCTGAATTTTAATTTCGACCTGAACGCGCCGGTTCCGAACAGGAACGGCGCAGACGGATCAACCGGCCGGCCTCTTGGCCGTCGACCCAAGACGGATGCCTATGAACCCGAATTTTCTTGATTTCGAACAGCCTATCGCTGACTTGCAGGCCAAAATCGAAGAACTGCGCTTGGTGGGTAACGACAACTCGCTGAACATCGGCGACGAGATCTCCCGGCTGCAAGACAAGAGCAAGACGCTCACCGAAAGCATCTTCGGCAACCTGACCAGCTGGCAGATCGCGCGCATGGCGCGCCATCCGCGTCGTCCCTACACGCTGGACTACATCGAAAACATCTTTACCGAGTTCGATGAGCTGCACGGTGATCGTCATTTCTCCGATGATGCGGCGATCGTCGGCGGTATTGCCCGTCTGGACAACCAGCCAGTCATGGTCATCGGTCATCAGAAAGGTCGTGAAGTGCGCGAGAAGGTTCGTCGCAACTTCGGCATGCCGCGCCCCGAAGGCTATCGCAAGGCCTGCCGTCTGATGGAGATGGCCGAGCGCTTCAAGATGCCGATCCTGACCTTTATCGACACACCGGGCGCCTATCCGGGTATCGACGCGGAGGAGCGCAACCAGAGCGAGGCCATTGCCTGGAACCTGCGCGTGATGGCCCGTCTCAAGACGCCGATCATCGCTACCGTCATCGGTGAAGGCGGTTCCGGTGGTGCGCTGGCAATTGGTGTCTGTGACCAGTTGAACATGCTGCAGTATTCGACCTACGCGGTGATCTCTCCGGAAGGCTGCGCGTCGATTCTGTGGAAGACCGCCGAGAAGGCCCCGGATGCTGCCGAAGCCATGGGCATCACCGCTGATCGCCTGAAAGGCCTGGGTATCGTCGACAAGGTCATCGCCGAACCACTGGGTGGCGCGCATCGTGACCCGGTAGCCGCCGCTGCCTTGATTCGTGAAGAGCTGAGCAGTCAGCTGGCGATGCTCAAGGAGTTCGATAATGACGAGCTGCTGGCCCGCCGTTATGACCGCTTGATGAGCTACGGTCTGTAAGCTGCGTCGCCCCGATTGTTTCCACGTCTTGCGGACTTCTGCCCGAAGGGCGTGGGAGCGGACCTGTTCGCGAAAGGGCGGGTTCGAGCACTGAAGCCGTTAGTGTGCGAACCCGTCAGGCCGGTGAAAACACCCATGACCACCCCCTCACGCACCGGTCATGATCTTTCTGTCAGGCTTCTTCAAGTCCTGGCCCCTTGGCGCAATGCGCCTGTCTGGCATGTCGGTTTCTCCGGCGGCCTCGACTCAACCGTGCTTTTGCATCTTCTGGCTGAACTTGCCAGTCGCGAAACCCTGCCTGCGCTTAACGCCATCCATGTGCACCATGGCCTGCAGCCCGCTGCCGATGCCTGGCCAGAGCATTGTCAGCAGGTCTGCAGGACGCTCGGGGTGGCATTCGAGTCGGTTCGTGTTCAGGTCGAGCCGGGTGCAAGTATCGAGCAGGCGGCCCGGCAGGCGCGATACAGCGCGTTCAGCGAGCGGCTGGGTGAGGGCGAGGTGCTGCTGACGGGGCAGCATCGCGATGATCAGGCCGAGACCCTGTTGTTCCGTCTGCTGCGCGGCGCAGGCGTACGCGGTCTGGCTGCCATGCCCGATCAGCGGGTTCTGGGGCGTGGGCGTCTGGTGAGGCCGCTCCTGGATATGTCGCGAATGCAGTTGGAGGATTGCGCGCATCGGCACGGGCTGAACTGGATCGAAGATCCCAGCAATGACGATCAGCAGTTCTCGCGCAATTTTCTGCGCAGTCAGGTACTGCCGTTGCTGACCTCCCGATGGCCACAGGCAGCGGCCAGTCTGGCGCGAACCGCACGTCACCTTGGCGAAGCGCAGCAATTGCTGGACGAGCTTGCGCTGCAGGATATTGCCCATGCCCAGGCTGCAACGTCGTTCGCTTGGCTTAGCCTGCCGGTATTGAGTCTTGGGCCGATTGCCGCATTGTCAGCAGCCCGGCAGCGCAATGCACTGCGTCACTGGCTTGCGCCGCTGACGCGCCTGCCGGACACCGATCACTGGGCCGGCTGGGAGGCGTTGCGCGATGCAGCGCAGGACGCGGGCCCGCTGTGGCGGCTCGCCGATGGAACCCTGCACAGGGCGCAGGGCTGCCTCTGGTGGGTGCCCGCTGGCTGGGAGCCGCTCGGTCATCAGGCAATGGACTGGTCGGACCCTTGCGCGGCGCTGCACCTGCCCGGCAATGGCCGCGTGGTTCTGCAAGGCGAGGCGCCGTCGGGGTGTCTGCAAGTCCGCTATCGGCAGGGCGGTGAAGTGTTACGCCTGGACGGGCGTGGCAGCCGTGATCTCAAGCGCCTGCTCAACGAGCAGTCAGTACCGGCCTTTCTGCGCGGCAGATTGCCGCTGCTGTACCTCGATAACGTGCTGCTGGCGGTCGCCAACCTGCCAGGGCTGGACGGTTCGCCCAATGAAAACTGGCGTTTGCGCTGGGTTGCGCCGACCGGCGACCAAAGTTTGAGCTGAAAGGCCCTTTCAGGTAGACTACGCTCCCTTCTTGATACAGCTTCTGTCGGCTCTTTTGAAACGACATGAGTTGCCGGTTACCAACCAGTATTTACTGGGTAATTCTTAAAATGTAGCGCACACCACACGGGCTTCGGCCGGTCGGTTTCAACGCAGCAGTTTCGGGAGTGCACCGTGAATTTTGTCGGTAATCGGGGGCTTCGGCCTTCCTTCGCTATCCCCGGCGGCTCTGACCGCTTTAACGCAGACTTCTAGGGTTTTTCATGACGCGCTACATCTTCGTCACGGGCGGTGTTGTTTCTTCATTGGGGAAAGGCATTGCCTCGGCTTCATTGGCGGCCATCCTGGAGGCGCGGGGACTCAAGGTCACCATGCTCAAACTGGATCCCTACATCAACGTGGACCCAGGCACCATGAGCCCGTTCCAGCACGGTGAGGTGTTCGTCACTCACGACGGCGCCGAGACCGACCTGGACCTTGGTCACTATGAGCGGTTCATCCGCACCACCATGACCCAGAACAACAACTTCACCACCGGCCGTGTGTACGAGCACGTCCTGCGCAAAGAGCGCCGTGGTGATTACCTGGGCGCGACCATTCAGGTCATCCCGCACATCACCGATGAAATCAAGCGCCGCATCATCAAGGGTGCAGGCGATGCCGACGTGGCGCTGGTCGAGATCGGCGGCACGGTGGGTGACATCGAGTCCCAGCCGTTCCTTGAAGCCATCCGCCAGTTGCGTTTCGAAGTCGGCGCGCGCCGCGCGATGCTCATGCACCTGACGCTGGTGCCGTACATCGCCACTGCCGGCGAGACCAAGACCAAGCCGACCCAGCATTCGGTCAAGGAATTGCGCTCCATCGGCCTGCAGCCTGATGTGCTGGTCTGCCGTTCCGATCACCCGATCGACGTTTCCTCGCGTCGCAAGATCGCTCAGTTCACCAACGTCGAAGAGCGTGCAGTCATCGCCCTCGAAGACGCGGACACCATCTACAAGATCCCGGGCATTCTGCATTCGCAAGGCCTGGACGATTTTGTGGTCGAGCGCTTCGGCCTGCAATGTGGCGGTGCCGACCTGTCCGAGTGGGACAAGGTTGTCGACGCCAAGCTCAACCCGGAACACGAAGTGACCATCGCGATGGTCGGCAAGTACATGGAACTGCTCGACGCCTACAAGTCGTTGATCGAAGCCATGAGCCACGCCGGTATTACCAATCGCACCAAGGTCAACCTGCGCTACATCGATTCTGAAGACATTGAAAACCAGGGCACCGGCCTGCTGGAAGGCGTGGATGCAATCCTGGTTCCGGGTGGCTTCGGTCTGCGCGGCGTGGAAGGCAAGATCACGGCCGTTCAGTTCGCCCGTGAGAACAAGGTTCCGTACCTGGGCATCTGCCTGGGCATGCAGGTCGCAGTCATCGAGTTCGCCCGTAACGTGCTGGGCTGGAAAGACGCCAACTCCACCGAGTTCGACCGCACCAGCGCACACGCTGTGGTGGGGCTGATCACCGAATGGGAAGACGCCACCGGCGCGGTCGAAACCCGTACCGAAAGCTCCGATCTGGGCGGCACCATGCGTCTGGGTGCGCAAGAGTGCCAGCTTGAAGCCGGTTCGCTGGTTCACGATTGCTACACCAAGGACGTGATTGTCGAACGTCATCGTCATCGTTACGAAGTGAACAACAACCTGTTACCGCAACTGATCGAGGCCGGCCTGAAGATTTCCGGTCGCTCCGGCGACGGCGCGCTGGTTGAAGTGGTCGAAGCACCGGATCATCCATGGTTCGTCGCTTGCCAGTTCCACCCGGAATTCACCTCCACGCCCCGTGACGGTCATCCGCTGTTCAGCGGTTTCGTCAAGGCGGCACTGGCTCAACATCAGAAAAATTCCTGACAGGGACTGCAGACATGGCTCAGAAAATCATCCGCGTAGGTTCGATCGAGGTCGCCAACGACAAGCCAATGGTGCTGTTCGGCGGCATGAACGTACTCGAATCCCGGGATATGGCCATGCAGGTCTGTGAAGAATACGTAAAGGTGACCGAAAAGCTCGGTATCCCTTACGTGTTCAAGGCCAGCTTCGACAAGGCCAACCGCTCTTCGGTGAACTCCTACCGTGGGCCGGGCCTTGAAGAAGGCATGCGTATTTTCGAAGAGATCAAGCGCACCTTCAACGTGCCGCTGATCACCGATGTTCACGAGCCTCATCAGGCTGCCGTGGTGGCGGAAGTCTGCGACGTCATTCAGCTGCCGGCTTTCCTGTCGCGGCAGACCGATCTGGTTGTGGCGATGGCGAAAACCGGCGCGATCATCAACATCAAGAAAGCCCAGTTCCTTGCGCCTCAGGAAATGAAACATATCCTGACCAAGTGCGAAGAGGCCGGTAACGATCAGTTGATTCTCTGTGAGCGGGGTTCCAGCTTCGGTTACAACAACCTGGTCGTGGATATGCTTGGCTTCGGCATCATGAAACAGTTCGAGTACCCGATCCTGTTCGACGTGACCCACGCCCTGCAGATGCCGGGCGGTCGTTCCGATTCTGCCGGCGGCCGCCGCGCTCAGGTGCTGGACCTGGCCAAGGCCGGTATCAGTCAGAATCTGGCCGGTCTGTTCCTTGAAGCCCATCCGGACCCTGACAACGCCAAGTGCGACGGGCCATGTGCCCTGCGTCTGGACAAACTGGAGCCGTTCCTGGCCCAGCTCAAGTCACTGGATGAACTTGTCAAAAGTTTTCCGATCGTAGAGACCGCTTGAGCAGGGTTCTCCGGTAAAGTGCCGTTCCCCGTCATTCGTGACGGGGTTGTCACATTCAGGGCTGCCGGTTTTTGCGCCTGACTGTGAACATCGTTTTCCCGCTGCGTCGTTTTCGTCAATCCTGGAGTGTTTACAACAATGGCAAAAATCGTTGACATCAAAGGTCGTGAAGTTCTTGACTCCCGTGGCAACCCAACCGTTGAAGCAGATGTGCTCCTCGATAACGGCATCATCGGCAGCGCCTGCGCGCCGTCTGGCGCTTCAACCGGCTCGCGCGAAGCGCTGGAGCTGCGTGATGGCGACAAGAGCCGTTACATGGGCAAGGGCGTTCTGAAGGCTGTTGCCAATATCAATGGTCCGATCCGCGACCTGCTGCTGGGCAAGGATCCGGTTGACCAGAAGGCGCTGGATCACGCGATGATCGAGCTGGACGGCACCGAAAACAAGGCAAGCCTGGGCGCGAACGCCATCCTCGCGGTCTCCCTGGCGGCTGCCAAGGCAGCGGCACAGGATCAGGATCTGCCGCTGTACGCGCACATCGCCAACCTCAATGGCACACCGGGCGTGTATTCCATGCCGGTGCCGATGATGAACATCATCAACGGTGGCGAGCATGCCGATAACAACATCGACATCCAGGAATTCATGATCCAGCCTGTCGGCGCCAAGTCCTTCGCTGAAGGCCTGCGCTGGGGCACCGAGATTTTCCATCACCTCAAGGCGGTTCTCAAGGCGCGTGGCCTGAACACCGCAGTGGGCGACGAAGGTGGCTTCGCGCCTAACCTGGCATCCAACAAGGAAGCGCTCGACGCCATCGCCGAGGCGGTCGCCAATGCGGGTTACACGCTGGGCACTGACGTGACTCTGGCGCTGGACTGCGCAGCGAGCGAGTTCTACAAGAACGGCAAGTACAAACTGAGCGAAGAGGGCGAGTACAGCTCTGCCGAGTTTGCCGAATACCTTGCCGAGCTGACTCGCAAGCACCCGATCATTTCCATCGAAGACGGTCTGGACGAGTCCGACTGGGATGGCTGGAAAATTCTCACCGACAAGATCGGCGAGAAAACCCAGCTGGTAGGTGACGACCTGTTCGTGACCAACACCAAGATCCTCAAGGAAGGCATCGACAAGAAGATCGCCAACTCGATCCTGATCAAGTTCAACCAGATCGGCACGCTGACCGAAACCCTGGAAGCCATTCAGATGGCCAAGGCTGCCGGTTATACTGCGATCATCTCTCACCGTTCCGGCGAGACCGAAGATTCGACCATTGCCGACCTGGCGGTGGGCACCTCTGCCGGTCAGATCAAAACCGGTTCGCTGTGCCGCTCCGATCGCGTGTCCAAGTACAACCAATTGCTGCGCATCGAGGAGCAATTGGGCTCCAAGGCTGTGTATCGTGGTCGTGCCGAGTTTCGCGGCTGAGCCATAGATGGTAAAAAGACGCAGAGTGCTGCACGGATTCGGGTTCCCTGACTCGCCTGTGCAGCTCCGATGCTGACGCTCCGCGGTAATCTGGAGTGATTGAGCCTGGCTTATGTCAGGCTCAATGCCCTCAGTCGTTTGTTGTTCACGTTGGCTCTGCTGTCTTTTTTACTGGGTACCTGATATTTCAATGCGCAGTCCTAACTGGTTGTTCCTCGTCCTGCTCCTGTTGCTGGCTGGCTTGCAGTACCGCCTTTGGGTCGGTAACGGAAGCCTTGCGCAAGTGGCCAGCCTGACTCAGCAGATTGCCGACCAGCACGCTGAAAATCAGGTGCTGCTGGAGCGCAACCGCGTGCTTGATGCCGAGGTCATGGAATTGAAAAAAGGTCTGGAAACCGTCGAAGAGCGTGCCCGACATGAATTGGGCATGGTCAAGGATGGCGAAACCCTTTACCAGCTCGCGCAATAATCAAGTTGGTGCGATGAAAGACTTTCTTCCTGCCTTCTGGGCAGTGATACCTGCAGCGGGCATTGGTGCTCGCATGGCAGCCGACCGTCCCAAGCAATACCTGTCACTGGGCGGCCTGACAATTCTGGAACACAGCCTGCTTTGTTTTCTCGATCACCCCCGTCTCAAGGGGTTGGTGATCAGTCTGGCTGTGGACGACCCTTACTGGGCGGCATTGCCCTGCGCGCATGACACTCGCATCCAGCGCGTGGACGGCGGCAGCGAGCGCTCAGGCTCGGTGCTCAACGCGCTTCTGCACCTGCATGCTCAGGGCGCCAGCGACAATGACTGGGTGCTGGTTCATGACGCTGCGCGTCCGAATCTGGCGCGCAGTGATCTGGATAATCTGCTCGGCGAGCTGGCCGATGATCCTGTCGGCGGCCTGCTGGCCGTGCCGGCCCGCGATACGCTCAAGCGTGCCGACAGCAGCGGTCGCGTGCTTGAGACTGTGGATCGCAGCCTGGTCTGGCAAGCGTTCACGCCGCAGATGTTTCGTCTTGGGGCCCTGCATCGCGCCCTGGCGGACAGCCTGGTCTCCAACGTCAGCATCACCGATGAGGCATCGGCCATCGAGTGGGCAGGGCAGTCGCCCCGCCTGATCGAGGGGCGCTCGGATAACATCAAGGTCACTCGCCCCGAGGACCTGGAATGGCTACGTCAGCGCCGCAGCGAGTTCGGGCGCTAGGTTTTCGCTATTGGCGATATTCATCCCGCATCGCCAACCCTTCCTTAAGATAATCCACCAGCTTGCGCACCTTGGGTGACAGGTGCCTTTGCTGCGGATACAGCGCCCACACGGCGGTGTTGGGCGGTTGATGTGCCTCCAGCAACGACACCAGCGTGCCGTCGTTGAGGTGTTTCTGCACGTAGTAATCCGGCAACTGGCATAAGCCGACCCCGTGCAGCGCGGCATCCAGCACGGCCTGGCCGCTGTTACAGCGCCAGTTGCCTTGCACACGTTGGGAAAATTCACGCCCGTTCTGCTGAAGCTGCCAGGTGTCGCTGCCACCGATCAGGCAATTGTGGCGATTCAGTTCCGAAAGGCTGTGCGGCCGGCCGTAACGCTGGATGTAGGACGGCGAAGCGCACAGGTACATCTGCCGTGGCGCGAGGCGGGTTGCGACCAGACGCGAATCCTGCAGCCGACCCAGACGAATCGCCAGGTCCATGCCTTCATGAACCAGATCCAGCGTGTCGTTGCTCAGCTCGATATCGACCCGCAGGTGTGGGTACACATCCATGAAACGCGTGACCAGCGGCGTGATGAAGCGCTCCCCGTACGCCACGGCGCAGGTCATGCGCAACAACCCCTTCGGTTCGCTGGCCAAATCGCCCACGGCGCGCAGTGCTTCTTCACGGCCGTCCTGCAGGCGCTGGCAGTGATGCAGAAAGGTCTGCCCGGCTTCGGTGAGTGCGACCTTGCGTGTACTGCGGTAGAGCAGACGGGTCTGCAGGCGTTCTTCAAGACGCACGATCTGACGGCTGACGTGCGACGAGGAGACCCCGAGCCGCTGAGCCGCCGCCGTGAACTGCCCGCATTCCGCGACAGCAACGAACTCATCCAGACCTTCCCAACGATTGGTGTACATCGATTATCCCTGTACAGCATTAATGTTTTGCTTTTAGCCGCATTACTCGTCAATTGGCACTGTACTACACTGCAATCCTTGTTTTTACCCGTCGGAGAAGATTGATGATCAAGTCGCGCGCTGCTGTCGCTTTTGAAGCCAAAAAGCCATTGGAGATCGTTGAAGTCGATGTGGCCATGCCCAAGGCGGGAGAAGTGCTGCTCAGAGTAGTAGCCTCCGGCGTTTGCCACACCGATGCCTACACATTGTCCGGGGCTGACCCTGAAGGGATTTTTCCGTCGATCCTCGGCCACGAAGGTGGTGCGATTGTCGAAGCGGTGGGTGAGGGCGTGACCTCGGTGGTGGTCGGCGACCACGTGATTCCGCTGTACACCCCGGAATGCCGTCAGTGCAAGTTCTGCCGCTCGGGCAAGACCAACCTGTGCCAGGCGATTCGTGCCACGCAGGGTAAAGGCCTGATGCCGGATGGCACCACGCGCTTTTCCTACAAGGGCGAGCCGATTTTCCATTACATGGGCACCTCGACCTTCTCCGAATACACCGTACTGCCGGAAATCTCGGTGGCCAAAATCGACAAGCAGGCACCGCTGGAAAAAGTCTGCCTGCTGGGATGTGGCGTCACCACCGGTATCGGTGCGGTGCTCAACACCGCCAAGGTCAAGCCTGGTGATACCGTGGCCATCTTCGGTCTGGGCGGTATTGGCCTCTCGGCATTGATCGGTGCGGTCAAAGCCAAGGCGGCTCGAATCATCGCCATCGACATCAACCCGGCCAAGTTCGAGATCGCCAAACAGCTGGGCGCGACTGATTGCGTCAATCCGAAGGATTTCGACCGTCCGATCCAGGAAGTCATCGTCGACATGACCGATGGCGGCGTCGACTTCTCGTTTGAGTGCATCGGTAATGTGCAACTGATGCGTGCAGCGCTGGAATCCTGCCACAAGGGCTGGGGCGAGTCGGTCATCATCGGCGTGGCCGGTGCCGGTCAGGAAATCGCTACCCGTCCGTTCCAGCTGGTGACCGGGCGCGTCTGGCGCGGTTCGGCATTTGGCGGCGTGCGTGGCCGTACCGAATTGCCGAGCTATGTGGACATGGCGCAGACCGGAGAAATCCCGCTCGATACGTTCATCACCCACACCATGGGCCTGGAGGACATCAACAAGGCGTTCGACCTGATGCATGAAGGCAAAAGCATCCGCACCGTCATTCATTTTTAAGGAGCAGCGGCAAGCTGTCAGCTCCAAGCGGCAAGCACGAAGGTCTCTTACATGCTTGTAACTTGCGGCTTGTAGCTTGCAGCTGGAGGACATCACATGCCTTTGGAAAATATTTCCTGTCAAAAGAGTTTCGGCGGCTGGCACAAGCGCTACAAGCACCACTCCCAGGTGCTGGGCTGCGACATGGTGTTTGCCGTCTATCTGCCACCGCAGGCGGAGCAGGGCGGCAAGCTGCCGGTGTTGTACTGGCTGTCCGGCCTGACCTGTACGGATGAAAATTTCATGCAGAAAGCCGCCGCCCATCGACTGGCGGCCGAGTTGGGCATCATCATCGTGGCGCCTGATACCAGTCCGCGTGGTGCCGACGTGGCAGATGACCCTGACGGCGCCTGGGACTTCGGTCAAGGCGCGGGCTTCTACCTCAACGCTACCGAGCAGCCTTATGCACGGCATTACCAAATGCATGATTACGTGGTCAAGGAGCTGCCGGCGCTGATCGAGGGGCATTTTCCGGCGTCACAGGTGCGCAGTATCAGCGGGCACTCGATGGGCGGTCACGGGGCGCTGGTCTGCGCATTGCGTAATCCGGGTCGCTATCGGTCGGTGTCGGCGTTCTCGCCGATCAGTAATCCGATCGATTGCCCATGGGGGCAAAAGGCATTCTCGCGTTATCTGGGCGAAGACCGTTCCCGCTGGCGCGAATGGGATGCCAGCGTGTTGATTGCGCAGGCGTCCGAAAAGCTGCCGACGCTGGTCGATCAGGGCGATCGTGACGATTTTCTGGTCAATCAGCTCAAGCCTGAGGCGCTGGTTCAGGCGGCCAAGGCTGCGGACTATCCGCTGACCCTGCGCATGCAGCCAGGCTACGACCACAGCTATTTCTTCATCGCCAGCTTCATTGAGGACCATCTCAGGCATCACGCTGCAGCCTTGAACAGCTAACGCGCGCCAAAGCAGGTAGAATCACGCCCTGACTTTTTTCAGGGCGTTTTTTTATGCGTATTGGCCATGGCTATGATGTGCACCGTTTCGCTGAAGGCGACTTCATTACCTTGGGCGGCGTGCGGATTGCACACGGGTTCGGCCTGCTGGCCCATTCCGATGGCGATGTCCTGCTGCATGCCTTGAGCGACGCGCTTCTGGGCGCCGCAGCGCTGGGCGATATCGGCAAGCATTTTCCCGACACCGATCCGCAGTTCAAGGGCGCCGACAGCCGCGTGCTGCTGCGTCATGTCCTCACGCTGATCCATGGCAAAGGCTGGAAGGTCGGTAATGTCGACGCCACCATCGTCGCTCAGGCACCAAAAATGGCACCGCATATCGATGCCATGCGGGCATTGATCGCTGAAGATCTTCAGGTTGAGCCGGACCAGGTCAACGTCAAGGCCACAACGACCGAAAAGCTTGGCTTTACCGGGCGTGAAGAAGGCATCGCGGTGCATGCCGTTGCGTTGTTGCTGCGCGCATGAACGAACTTGAACTGCTGGGCCCGCGAGCTTACGGCGAGGCGCTGGGGCGTGCAGTCCTCAAGGCGACTGCCGAAGACTTTCAGGTCGACGAAGTGCTGGACATTCCGCTTTCCGGGGATGGCGAGCACTTGTGGCTATGGGTCGAGAAGCGCGGTCTGAACACGGAAGAGGCGGCACGTCGGCTGGCCAGGGCTGCGGGCGTTCAGCTGCGCACAGTCAGCTACGCCGGGCTCAAGGATCGCCAGGCACTGACCCGCCAGTGGTTCAGCATTCAACTGCCGGGCAAGGCCGATCCTGACCTGTCCGCGGCGCAGGACGACACGCTGCAGATTCTCAAGAGCGGCCGCCACAAACGCAAACTGCAGCGCGGCGCCCATGCGGCCAATGGCTTCACACTGCGTCTGACCCAGCTGGATGCAGACAAGGACGCCTTGAATCAGCGTCTTGAAACCATCGCCCGGCAGGGCATCCCCAATTATTTCGGCGCGCAGCGTTTCGGTTATCAGGGCGGAAATCTTGGCGAGGCACGCGATTACGCCGCCCGCAAGGCGCTGCCTGAGCAACGCGCGGTGCGTTCGCGACTGTTGTCCACGGCGCGCAGTTACCTGTTCAATCGGGTGTTGGCCGCCCGGGTTGCCGATGGCAGCTGGCAGAAGGCTCAGGTCGGTGATTTGCTCGCGTTCACCGACAGCCGCAGCTTTTTTCCGGCCGGGGTGGATGAATGCAGCGATCCTCGTCTGGCGATCCTCGACCTGCACCCCACCGGACCACAGTGGGGTGAAGGCCCTTCGCCAGCTGGCGGTGCGACGGCAGCGCTGGAAAATACCGTTGCCGATGACGAATCTGTGTTGCGTGACTGGCTGGTCAGAGCGGGCATGGAGCACGAACGTCGCATCCTGCGACTGCCCATTGGGCGGCTGACGTGGCATTATCCCGAGTCTGACATTCTGCAACTGGAATTCGTCCTTCCGCCCGGATGCTTTGCTACCGTTTTGGTCCGCGAACTCATCGATCTGGTGCCGGTTGGGCAGACGGACAGCTCATGCGTATTCTGATATCAAATGATGACGGGGTGAATGCGCCCGGTCTTGTCGCGCTCCATGCGGCGTTGGCGGACTACGCCGACTGCGTGGTGATTGCGCCTGATCAGGACAAAAGTGGTGCCAGCAGTTCTCTGACACTCGACCGGCCCCTGCATCCGCACACCCTGGAAAATGGCTTCATCAGTGTCAACGGTACGCCCACCGACTGCGTGCATCTGGGCATTCACGGGCTACTGGAGCGTCAACCGGACATGGTGGTTTCAGGCATCAACCTGGGGGCCAATCTGGGCGACGATGTACTGTATTCCGGAACGGTCGCTGCAGCCCTGGAAGGGCGTTTTCTGCAGCGCCCGTCGTTTGCCTTTTCGTTTCTGTCACGTCAGCCGGATAATCTGGCGACGGCGGCGCATTACGCGCGTTTGCTGGTCGAGGCCCATGAGCAACTCGACCTGCCACCCCGCACGGTATTGAACGTGAATATTCCCAACCTGCCGCTCGAGCATATCCGCGGCATTCAATTGACCCGATTGGGGCATCGTGCCCGCGCTGCAGCACCGATCAGGGTCGTCGACCCGCGTGGCCGTGCAGGCTACTGGATCGCGGCTGCCGGCGATGTCGAGGACGGCGGTGCCGGGACCGACTTTCATGCGGTCGTACAAGGCTACGTATCGATCACGCCGTTGCAACTGGATAGAACCTGTCAGGACGGATTCAGCAGCCTGAACACCTGGCTGGAGGGACTTCGTTGATGTCACGCGAGCAGGATGACTTATTGCGTCGAGGGATCGGAATGACGTCGCAGCGTACCCGCGAGCGTCTGATTCAACGCCTCTGTGAAGAGGGCATTTCCAATCAGCGGGTACTGGACGTCATTCGCAAGACGCCCCGGCATCTGTTTGTCGATGAAGCGCTGGCGCATCGCGCCTACGAAGACACCGCATTGCCCATCGGCCACAACCAGACGATATCCCAGCCCTACATGGTCGCGCGGATGAGCGAGCTGCTGCTGGCAGCAGGGCCGCTGGACAAGGTCATGGAGATCGGTACAGGGTCCGGCTATCAGACCGCTGTGCTCGCCCAGCTGGTAGAGCGAGTGTTTTCGGTCGAGCGCATCAAGGGGCTGCAGGATCGCGCCAAGGAGCGTCTGGTCGAGCTCAATCTGCGCAACGTGGTTTTTCGCTGGGGTGACGGCTGGGAGGGCTGGCCAGCCCTGGCGCCGTATAACGGCATCATCGTCACGGCGGTGGCAACCGATGTACCGCAGGCATTGCTCGATCAACTGGCTCCGGGAGGCCGTCTGGTCATCCCTGTTGGCTCTGGGGAGGTTCAGCAGTTGATGCTGATCATTCGTGAAGAAAACGGTTTTTCCCGGCATGTGCTGGGGGCTGTGCGCTTCGTACCCTTGCTCAACGGGCCCATCGCTTGAAGATTGTCTGCGGTAAACAATGAATTCTGGCGTCAGTCATCGGTCTACAGCGCGCGGCCCGGAATCTTGAATGGCCTGATGGCATCATTTCCACGCAGCTGATTGATACTTAACAGCGTTTTTCAGCGGCTTATCACTGGCTGCCCGTTGCTATTACGACACAATAGGCATCTTTTTTGAATTCAGTCACCAGTAAAGGGAGTGGCGGGTGAGTCTCACAGTCATTCAGCAGCTCAGGTCTTCAAGAAGTTATCAGCGTCTGGTGATTGGCATTGCTCTCAGTGTCCTTTTGGTCGGCTGCTCCAGCTCGCCTTCAGGCGGCGTTCGCGTGGTCGATCGCAACGGCAATGCAGTCGCCCAGCGCCCGACGGTGACCACCGGCCAATATGTGGTCAGGCGCGGTGACACACTTTTTTCCATTGCATTTCGTTACGGCTGGGACTGGAAGGCGCTGGCTGCCCGTAACCAGATCCCGGAGCCGTTTACCATCAAGCCCGGTCAGACAATTCGCTTTGACGGACGCTCCTCTTCAACGCCGAACGTGGTTTCAACGTCCGGCGCGGGGCGTCCGGTGACGTCTACATCGACCAGTACCGGCAGTTCCGGATCCGTCAAAACCACGGTCATGTCCAAACCCGTTGCGGTTGTACCTGTGGTTATACCTCCGTCGGCGACCACCGGGACAGGCCCGGCCGGCAAGTCTCCGACGGGTTGGACCTGGCCTTCGAGTGGCATTTTGATAGGAAAATTTTCCTCAAACGGCAGTTTGAATAAAGGAATTGATATCGCTGGTGATTTGGGACAGCCTGTTTTGGCAGCGTCTGATGGTTCAGTTGTTTACGCCGGAAGTGGATTACGGGGCTACGGCGAATTGATCATCATCAAACACAGCGATACCTACGTCAGTGCCTACGGTCATAACCGCAGGCTTTTGGTACGGGAAGGACAACAGGTCAAGGCAGGGCAGACGATTGCCGAAATGGGGTCAACAGGAACTGACCGGGTGAAACTGCATTTTGAGATTCGCCGCCAAGGGAAACCTGTAGATCCGTTAGGATTCTTGCCACGTCGTTGATAGTTGTCAGCCTGTTCCTGGCGTAGTAGGAACAGGCTCAAGCGTTGCCATGGAACCAGGCGATGCTGGAGCTTGAGGTCGAACTCACCAAAGGACTAAAACAATGGCTCTTGGCAACGAAGCGCCGGAGTTTGACATCGATGATGAAGTGCTCCTTATGGAAGCCGGCATTGTCCTGAAGGAAGCGTCAAACGAGAAGCAGCCAGCCGCTGTCTCGGGACGTACCAAGGTCAAGCATTCAACATCGCTCAAACAACACAAGTACATTGACTACACGCGGGCGCTCGATGCTACCCAGCTGTACCTCAATGAGATCGGTTTTTCTCCTCTATTGTCCCCGGAAGAAGAAGTTCATTTTGCGCGTCTGTCGCAAAGTGGAGATCCGGCCGGGCGCAAACGCATGATTGAAAGCAATCTGCGGCTGGTAGTGAAAATTGCCAGACGCTATGTCAATCGTGGGCTTTCATTGCTTGATCTGATCGAGGAGGGCAACCTGGGGTTGATCCGGGCGGTTGAGAAGTTCGACCCAGAGCGCGGCTTTCGTTTTTCGACCTACGCCACCTGGTGGATTCGTCAGACCATTGAACGCGCGATCATGAATCAGACGCGGACCATCCGGCTGCCGATTCATGTGGTCAAGGAGCTGAACGTTTATCTGCGTGCGGCCAGAGAGCTGACCCAGAAGCTGGATCACGAGCCCTCTCCTGAAGAGATCGCCAACCTGCTGGAAAAACCGGTAGGCGAGGTCAAGCGCATGCTGGGCCTGAACGAGCGTGTTTCGTCGGTGGACGTTTCGCTGGGGCCGGATTCGGACAAGACACTGCTCGATACCTTGACCGACGACCGTCCGACAGACCCCTGCGAGCTGCTGCAGGACGATGATCTTTCACAGAGCATCGATCAATGGCTGTCTGAACTGACCGAGAAGCAGCGCGAGGTTGTGATTCGTCGCTTTGGCTTGCGCGGGCATGAGAGCAGCACACTTGAAGATGTTGGGCTTGAGATTGGTCTGACGCGTGAGCGTGTAAGGCAGATTCAGGTCGAAGGACTCAAGCGTCTGCGCGAGATCCTTGAGAAAAACGGTCTGTCCAGCGAGTCGCTCTTCCAGTAATCCCCCTCCGTAGCCACCATCCAGGGCCGATATAACACTGTGTGTATATCGGCCTTTTTATATGTCTTCCGTCATTCCAATGTTACTGCACGTGCTGCCAGCAGACGCTGTTCTGCCTGGTCGATAACTACGTGCCTGTACTCATAAGTTTCAAAGCCTGTAAGTCATTGCGTACGCTTGCTGTAAGTCATTCAGTTAAGCAGAGTGAGGCTTGTCGCCAACTCGCCGGTTTTTCCACTGCAAGGCTTTGTTTTAGAAGAGGTTCTAATTTTGAAAGGCGATCTTCCAGGAAATATTCTGGAGCGTTTCGGGTGTTGCTCTCCAAGGTTAAATCTCTAATATCGAAGCTGTGCCAACGGACAGGCACAGGCCATCAAGGATGAAGGCCGGGATATCGCGGGACGCGATTCATCAGGACGATGACTAGGGAATACAGGGATCAAGGAAAAATGTGGGCGGGTCATACCGCCCCTTTTTTTATCTGCAGAAAATCGTCTTCAACAAAAAAGGCCCTCTTGAGGGCCTTTTGTCTGTATGGAATCTAGCGTTCCAGATCAGCGATCTTGCCGGTTTTGCCATCCCACTCTGCCGCATCCGGCATAGCGTCTTTCTTTTCGGTGATATTGGGCCAGATTTCAGCAAGCTCGGCATTGAGCTCAATGAAGTTTTCCATGCCGGCAGGAATCTCGTCTTCAGAGTAAATGGCTACGGCAGGGCACTCTGGCTCGCAGAGCGCGCAGTCGATGCACTCGTCCGGGTGAATCACCAGGAAATTCGGGCCTTCGTAAAAGCAGTCCACCGGACAGACTTCTACGCAGTCGGTGTACTTGCACTTGATGCAGTTGTCGGTGACGACGAAGGTCATTTCTAATTTTCTCCTCAGGCGGCTGCGGCAGAGCCCTTCCAGACAGGGGTGCCAGGTTCGGGAGGTTTCCCGGCCCTATGAAAACACGTGCTTGTGGTGGGTGGCCTTGAGGCAGTAAGACTGCGTCGTCTGCTACCTCTCCCTGCTACCTACCGGCGGTTCGCTGCATTTTCACGCGGCTCGAAAAACGCCTCGACCAGGCTAAAAGCCGAGAGCGTCCCAAACCGCGCGGGATTCTAACAGTATGTAACGCTTCGCGTCACAGGCGAGTTTGCAATGTGTATAGCAAATCCAGCGCCTGTCGCGGGGTCATATCGTCGACCTTGACCTTCGACAGCTCGTCGAGCACCGGGTGCGGCAGACTTGCGAACATATCGCTCTGCTGCGGGACAGCGGGCTTGCCGGGTTTGGCGCGCGGCTGCTCGTGCGGCAGGCTGGTGGTTTCCAGACGTTGCAAGTGCTCCTTGGCGCGGCTGATGACCTTGCCCGGCACACCGGCCAGTTGCGCCACGGCCAGGCCATAGCTCTGGCTCGCAGGCCCGGGCAGGACGCGGTGCAGGAACACGATGCGCTCGTTATGCTCGGTGGCATTGAGGTGCACGTTGGTCACCAGCGGTTCGCTTTCCGGCAACACCGTCAGTTCGAAATAGTGCGTGGCGAACAGCGTGTAGGCACGCAGTTGCGCCAGACACTCGGCTGCCGCCCAGGCCAGCGACAGGCCGTCGAAGGTGCTGGTACCGCGCCCGACTTCATCCATCAGCACCAGACTCTTATCGGTGGCGTTGTGCAGGATGTTTGCCGTTTCGCTCATTTCGACCATGAACGTCGAACGTCCGCCCGCCAGGTCGTCGCTGGAGCCGATGCGCGTGAAGATCCGGTCGACCAGCGACAGTTCGCAGCTGGCGGCGGGGACGAAGCTGCCGATATGGGCCAGCAGTACGATCAGCGCCGTCTGACGCATATAGGTCGATTTACCGCCCATGTTCGGGCCGGTGATGACCAGCATGCGCGTGCTGTCGTCCAGCGCCAGGTCGTTGGCCACGAAAGGCGTGCTTAGAACCTGTTCCACCACCGGATGGCGACCCTGCTCGATGCGCATGCACGGTTCGGCGACAAAGCGTGGGCAATTGAGGTCCAGATTCAGCGCGCGTTCCGCAAGGTTGCTCAGCACGTCCAGTTCGGCCAGAGCCGCTGCCGTGTCCTGAAGCGGCGCAAGATGACCGATCAGGTCTTCGAGCAGCGTTTCGTAGAGCATCTTTTCCCGAGCCAGTGCACGGCTCTTGGCCGACAACGCCTTGTCTTCGAACTCCTTGAGTTCGGGCGTGATAAAGCGCTCGGCGCCCTTCAGGGTCTGGCGGCGTATGTAATCAGCCGGCGCCTGCTCGGCCTGCTTGCTTGGCAGCTCGATGAAGTAGCCATGCACGCGGTTATAGCCGACTTTCAGGTTGCCGAGGCCGGTACGGGCTTTTTCGCGGGCTTCCAGATCGATCAGGAACTGACCGGCGTTTTCGCTCAGCGACTGCAGATCATCCAGTTCAGCGTCGTAGCCCGTCTTCAAAACGCCGCCGTCACGGATGACGGCTGGTGGATTGTCGATGATCGCGCGCTGCAGCAGGTCGGCCAGCTCGGGATAGGTACCGGCAGTCTGCGCAAGCTGCTGCAGATGGGGCGCGTCCAGATCGCTCATCGCCTGTTGCAGTTCGGGCAGGGCGCTCAGTGCGTCGCGCAGGCGGGCGAGGTCACGTGGCCGCGCGTTACGCAGGCCGATACGCGCCAGAATCCGCTCGATGTCGCCGATTTCCTTGAGCTGTGGCTGCAGGTTTTCGAAGCGATAGCGTTCCAGAAAACAGGTGATCGATGTCTGCCGTGCCTGAAGGATGGTCAGGTCGCGCAGTGGCCGGTTCAGCCAGCGGGTCAGCAACCGCGTGCCCATTGCGGTCTGGCAGCGGTCCATGACCGATTGCAGGGTGTTGTCACGGCCCCCGGACAGGTTGGTGTCCAGTTCCAGGTTACGGCGGCTGGCGGCATCGAGGATCACGGTATCGTCGAGACGTTCGTGACGCAGGCTGCGTAAATGGGGCAGGGCGGTACGCTGGGTTTCCTTGGCATAACTGAGCAGGCAGCCGGCAGCACCAATGGCCAGCGTGAGGTTTTCGCAACCGAAACCCTTCAGGTCTTGGGTTGCAAACTGCTGACACAGACTTTTATGGGCTGAGTCGCGCTCGAAATCCCAGGGTGCGCGACGTCGAGAACCACGGCGTTTCTCGGCGGGCAGACCTTGTGGCCAGTCATCCGGAATCAACAGCTCGACCGGGTTGATGCGCTCGAGCTCGGCCAGCAGGTTCTCCCAACCCTTGATCTCCAGCACACTGAAGTTGCCGCTGGTGATATCCAGTACCGCCAGGCCGAACAGGCGTTCGTCACCCAGCACGGCGGCGATCAGGTTATCGCGGCGCTCGTCGAGCAAGGCCTCATCGCTGATGGTCCCTGGCGTGATGATCCGCACCACCTGACGATCCACCGGCCCCTTGCTGGTGGCCGGGTCGCCGATTTGCTCGCAGATCACCACCGATTCGCCCAGTTTCACCAGCTTGGCCAGATAACCCTCGGCTGCGTGGTAGGGAATCCCGCACATGGGAATGCTCTGACCTGCCGACTGGCCGCGTGCGGTCAGGGTTATGTCCAGTAGCTTGGCGGCTTTCTTTGCGTCTTCGTAGAAGATCTCGTAGAAATCGCCCATGCGATAAAACATCAGCTGATCCAGGTGCTGGTTTTTGAGTTTCCAGTACTGCTGCATCATCGGAGTGTGTGCGGAGAGGTCGGAAATTGCTTTATTCATCAGTGGCTTAGGCAAGTTCTTGAGAGGAGTGAGGCAACCTTGAGACGCGACGGGTAGCCCTTGTCTGAAGCAAGGGGCGTCTGCCGGGTATGTGCGATGGCGGCAAGGTTATCACGCTCGACCGGGTGGTGCAGTGACAGCGTGGCGCCCGCGTATTGGTGACCGGGCGTTTCCAGACAGCCATGCAGCTCGATTTGCCGTATAGACTTTCATCGCTGCCACTCGATCTCCGGGCGGTAACTTATAAAAAAGGATTTTTATATGAAGAACAAACGAGCAAGGGACTCTGTCAGCGGGCGCTTCATCCCTTTGGAAGAAGCCAGAAAAAGGCCGAGAGAAACCACGGTGGAAACGGTCAAAAAGCCCGGGCGCAGGAAAAATGACAAGTAAAGCAGCATGCTCAGTACCGTTGCGCGGCAGGTGCGCGGCTCCAGGATTCACCTTTACAGGCTTTCCAGCATGAACGATTACACCGTGAGTGAGATAACCGGGCTTGCCGATACGCTTGGCAGGCTTCTCGACGCAATGAACGCGCAAGTGACCACTGCCGAATCCTGTACGGGGGGCGGAATCGCCGAAGCGATCACGCGCATTGCCGGCAGCTCGGCGTGGTTCGAAGCCGGTTACGTGACCTATTCGAATGCCCAGAAGACCCGTCAGTTAGGGGTGCCCGAGGTATTGTTCGAACAGGTCGGGGCGGTCAGCCAGCCGGTCGTCGAAGCCATGGTGCGAGGCGCGCAGCGTGAAAGCGGTGCACGATTCGCCGTCGCGGTCAGCGGTGTCGCAGGCCCCGGCGGCGGTTCGCCGGACAAACCGGTCGGTACTGTGTGGCTGTGCTGGGGCAAGGATGATGCGTCGGTCAGCCGCTGTTACCGGTTCGATGGCGACCGTGATCAGGTTCGTCGACAGACGGTCGAAGCCGCGCTGCACGGGCTGATACAGCTTGCGCGCGGAGAAATGCCAAAACAGGGGTAGGCGCGCGCTCACTGCTGTGGAATAATACTGTCTACTTATACAGGTGTTGTGGCCATCAAGGCCCTAATTGAATTTGATTACGTGAGGACTTCAATGGACGACAACAAGAAGAAAGCCTTGGCTGCGGCCTTGGGTCAGATCGAGCGTCAGTTCGGTAAAGGCGCCGTGATGCGCATGGGCGATCACGATCGCCAGGCGATCCCTGCCATCTCCACCGGTTCGCTGGGTCTGGATATCGCTCTCGGTATTGGCGGACTGCCAAAAGGCCGGATCGTGGAAATCTACGGTCCTGAGTCTTCCGGTAAAACCACACTGACGCTGTCGGTCATCGCCCAGGCCCAGAAAATGGGCGCTACCTGTGCCTTTGTCGACGCCGAACACGCGCTGGATCCGGAGTACGCAGGCAAACTGGGCGTCAATGTCGACGACCTGCTGGTTTCGCAGCCGGACACTGGTGAGCAGGCGCTGGAAATCACCGACATGCTGGTGCGCTCCAATGCCATCGACGTGATCGTGGTCGACTCCGTTGCTGCGCTGGTGCCGAAGGCAGAGATCGAAGGCGAAATGGGTGACATGCACGTGGGTCTGCAGGCGCGTCTGATGTCGCAGGCGCTGCGCAAGATCACCGGCAACATCAAGAACGCCAACTGCCTGGTGATCTTCATCAACCAGATCCGCATGAAGATCGGCGTGATGTTCGGCAGCCCGGAAACCACCACCGGTGGTAACGCGCTGAAGTTTTACGCTTCGGTACGCCTGGACATCCGTCGTACGGGCGCGGTCAAGGAAGGCGATGAGGTTGTCGGCAGCGAAACCCGCGTCAAGGTTGTGAAGAACAAGGTGGCTCCGCCGTTCCGTCAGGCCGAGTTCCAGATTCTTTACGGCAAGGGTATCTACCTGAACGGTGAAATCGTCGATCTGGCCGTTCTGCATGGTTTTGTCGAGAAGTCCGGTGCCTGGTACAGCTACCAGGGCAGCAAGATTGGTCAGGGCAAGGCCAACTCGGCCAAGTTCCTGGCAGATAACCCGGAAATCTGCAAAGCGCTCGAGAAGCAGATCCGCGACAAATTGCTGACCCCTGGCGTCGACACCAAGGCTGTCGGCTCCCGTGAAGCAGTGGCTGCCGATGATATGTCTGAAGCAGATGTCGATATCTGATAGCCATGCCTGCCGTACTCGATACACCTGTCGCCGTCAGGCGCACTGCAATGGACCTGCTCGCACGTCGCGAGCACGGTCGAGTCGAGCTGACGCGTAAACTGCGTCAGCGCGGCGCTCCCCCCGAGCTTATCGATGCCGCCCTTGATCGCCTGGTCGAGGAAGGTCTGCTCTCTGAATCCCGCTACCTTGAAAGCTTCGTGTCTTACCGGGCACGTTCGGGCTACGGTCCTGTTCGTATTCGCGAAGAGCTTGGTCAGCGTGGCTTGCAACGTGCCGACATTGAGCAGGCGCTCAGGGACTGCGGTATTGATTGGCAGGAGAAGCTTTACGAGCTTTGGCAGCGCAAGTTTGCCGGTGCTCTGCCTGTCGATGCGCGCGAGCGAGCCAAACAGGGGCGTTTTTTGAGTTATCGAGGCTATCCGCTGGAAATGATCGGCCGCTTGTTAAGCGGCCGTGGCGGAGATGACTGATATATCGGGGCGTTTACTGTGGCGCCCGTTTCTGAGCTGCGTCCCTGGTCGCTGAAGCGTCTTCCCAGTTTTCCTGTTGGTTGATGTAATCCACCAGTTCACGAAGCCTGCCCTGATTGCGGCCTGTGAAGGTGAACGCCAGTCGTGTCAGGTGACTGAACTGCGCTTCATCGTGTTCTTCGCCCTGATAACTGTGCTGGTGAAAGTTTTCATTGATGCACAAGTCAGCGAACGCTTCCTGCATGTGCTCCAGAGCTTGCTCGCTCAGCGCATGATGCATACGGATCACGAACTTGTTTTTCAGCCAGCGGCTGGAATGGAAGTTGGCGTAAAACCGATTGATCTCTTGCACCGCTTCGTCGGCGCTGTAAACCAGCCTCATCAGCTTCATGTCGGCTGGCAGAATGTAGTGATTGTCCTGCAACTGGTGCTTGATGAAGTCCAGCGCACCTTGCCAGAAACTCCCGCCAGGCGTGTCCAGCAATACCACAGGCACCAACGGGCTTTTGCCGGTTTGTATCAACGTCAGCACTTCCAGGGCTTCGTCCAGAGTTCCGAAGCCGCCTGGGCATAGCACCAGCGCGTCGGCTTCCTTGACGAAGAACAGCTTGCGCGTGAAGAAGAAGTGGAAGGGCAGCAGGTTTTCGCTGCCCTCTACCGTCGGGTTGGCGTGCTGTTCGAAGGGCAGGGTAATGTTGAACCCGAGGCTGTGTTTCAAGCCTGCACCGGCATGGGCTGCCGCCATGATGCCGCCGCCTGCGCCGGTGATGACCATCATGTTGGAGCTGGCCAGTTTTTCTCCCAGCTCTCTGGCCTGGGCGTACAGCGGATGTTCCATTGGTGTACGAGCGGAGCCGAAGACAGTGACTTTGCGGCGGCCCTTGAAGCGCTCTAGCACCCGAAAGGCTTTGTCCAGTTCGCGCAGGGTCTGCAGCGTTATCTTGACGTCCCAGCGGTTACGGTCATCCTGGGCCATGCGCAACACGGTGAGCATCATGTCGCGGTACAGCGGAAGGTTTTTCGTGCCCGGAGCCACCTCATTGATGTGCTCTTCAATCTTGCTGGTCAGGTCGAGACCGTCGCTTTGAAAGTGTCGGGATAGAAGATCGTCAGGTACATACGGCATTCGGGATTTTTCCTCCTGCAGGATCGATGGCCCGGTGGGGCGTGTTGAATCGATGATGTCCCGGTTTGCAGAGAAAGGCTACCCATTCCCTGTTCATTGCCAGGGTGGATTGGTTGCAGGATGTCTTGAGTACTGCTCGAATGACGCGCCTGAAGAACAGGCGCGCGGGGGGAGGCTACATGTCGGGCGTGGCTTATTGCTTGGGCTTTACAGTGCAGTCGGAAGCCTGAAAGGTCTGCGTCGCAACCGGGCGGTTGGTCTTGTACTCGGTGAACTGATACTTGAGTACGGCACCCTTGGTCATCAACTGGCGAAAACCATTGTTGTGGCACACGCTATTGCCCAACTGGTTGCGCATCACGTCCGGGTTGGCGCGCATCTGCTGAGCCTGGCCTTCACGAACGCTCAGGTGGTTGATCAGCTGGTTGCCGCTGACGGTATAGCCCTGATCGAGGATGTCTTCGTTGATCGCTCTCGGCGTGCCGACACTGCTTTCCTTAGCGACTTTTTCCAGCATCTTGCTGAGTTCGAACTCCTGTTTCGACGCCGCCTGGGCGCACAGTGGAGTAACGAGCAAAAGCGTAAGGGTGGGTACGATAAGGCGCAGCATTAAACTCTCCTGATTAAGTCACTGGCCGTTGGACCAGCGACTTCAAAGTGCGTTCCGGGCAGCCCACCGATAGCGCGGGGGTGCTGTGGCGCAGCAGTATAGAGCAGGAGTCTTCCTCGGGCCTAGACTCTGGACGAAAAGAGGCTGCCGTACCGAAAGCGCGTTGAAGTGCCGGGGCTCTGATAAACTGCGCGCACTTTAGTCCTGCCGAGTCTTTGTGGTGTCGATGTATCTCCCCCGCAGGTGTGTCCTGTAATGAGCCATGCCGTGTCCCGCCTGCGCGATGAGCGTCTGGCCCGCAGTACCAGGCCTTTTATTGCCCGAGGCTCGCGCGCGCCGCGCTGCCCGGAATGCCGGGTGATCTCCAGCTATTGTCTGTGCGAATGGCGACCCAGCGTCGCTGCCGATTCAGGCATCTGCCTGCTGATGTATGACACCGAGCCCTTGAAGCCGACCAACACTGGTTGGCTGATCGCCGATGTCATCCAGGACACTCATGCCTTCCTCTGGTCGCGGATAGAGGTCGATGAGCAATTGCTCGCCTTGCTGGACGACCCGCAGTGGCAGCCCTACATCGTCTTTCCCGGAGAATTTGTCGCCGAGGAGCGCGTGGTCAATAGGGTCTCGCGCCTGGATGGCAAGCGCCCGCTGTTCATTCTGCTGGATGCCACCTGGACCGAAGCACGCAAGATGTTTCGCAAGAGCCCGTATCTGGAGCAGTTTCCGGTTTTGAGTCTGGAGCCCGAGCAGATCTCGCGTTACCGTTTGCGTCGATCGAGGCGTGACGATCACTTCTGCACGGCGGAAGTGGCCGCCCTGTGTCTGGAACTGGCCGGTGACGCCAGTGCCAGCGGAGTGCTGGATGCTTATCTGGACGTGTTCAGCGCTCATTACCTGGGCGCCAAGTACCAGAACCCGATTGATCCCGACGACGTGGCGCATACCCACTTGAAGGCGTTCATTTGAAGGCTGTTCATAACCAGGGGCTGCCGAACTGCACGGGTTTGGCTAATTGCCATCTATGTTCCCGGGTATCGACGCTTCGCGCTTGACCGTCATGGCCATGCTGGGCATGCTTGGCGCCGCCTGGAAGCCGATTCATCTGGTCTGGCAGTGCGCCGGGGCCCGCTTCGGGTTTCGCACTGTGCGTTCGCCAGCCTTGCTGGGCGGCCGAGTCTTCGGCCCCTCACTATAAAAACAGGATCATTACATGACCTACGACATCCTGATCGCTGATGATCATCCCCTGTTTCGCAGTGCGCTGCATCAGGCGCTGAGCATTGGCCTGGGGCCTGACGCACGGCTGGTCGAGGCAGAAAGCATTGCCCAGCTTGAGTCGCGCCTGGGGGAGAAGGCTGATTGGGATCTGGTTCTGTTGGACCTGAACATGCCAGGGGCCTACGGCTTCTCCGGGCTGGTCCTGTTGCGTGGCCAGTACCCGCAGATACCGGTGGTGATGGTCTCGGCGCAGGAAGAAGCTTCCATCGTGGTGCGCTCCAGAGAGTTTGGTGCCAGCGGCTTCATTCCCAAATCCAGCTCGCTGGAAGTCATTCAGCAGGCGGTACGCACGGTGCTTGACGGTGACGTCTGGTGGCCGCCGCAGGTCAATGAAGTGATCAGTGTTTCAGACGAAGCAAAGGCTGCCAGCGCAGGCCTTGCCAGCCTGACGCCTCAGCAGTTTCGAGTGCTGACGATGGTCTGTGAAGGCTTGCTGAACAAGCAGATCGCTTCCGAACTCAGCGTGTCCGAAGCGACCATCAAGGCACATGTCACAGCCATTTTCCGCAAGCTTGGCGTACGCACGCGTACCCAGGCAGCATTGTTGTTACAGCAGCTTGAGTCCATTTCGTCCAGCTGACGGCTTTCAGGTTGCGAGTATTCACGCTTTTTTGACCTTTATTGCCTTAGCTTTCCTCATCTTTTTTACACAGCAGCCTCTCTATGTCGCCCTTCAAAGGCCAAACCGGTCTGAAACGTATTCTTAATGCCGCGGGTTATTCACTGGACGGTTTGTGCGCAGCCTTCAAAGGTGAAGCGGCTTTCCGCCAGTTGGTACTGCTCAACGTGGTCCTGGTCCCGCTGTCGTTTTTCCTGCACGTCAGCAAGGGCGAGCATGCCTTACTGGTTGCCGTGTGCCTGCTGGCGCTGATCGTGGAGCTGCTCAATTCGGCCGTAGAGGCGGCCATTGACCGCATCTCGCTGGAGCTGCACCCGCTGTCCAAGAACGCCAAGGACATGGGCAGTGCTGCCCAGTTCATCGCCCTGAGCATGATTGGTCTGGTGTGGGCGATCATTCTGCTGGGCTGACGCTTTGGTACAGATCGTCAATACAGACTGGGCAGCACGATCTCGTCGCTGCGCTGCACCCCGGCGGTGAATGCGCGACACAGTTCGAGAAACTCGCGCATGGCCGAGGTCTGGTATTTCTGTTTGTGCCAGATGAAGTAGAACTGCCTGGCCAGGTCCAGCTCCGGCGTGGCCAGTTCGACCAGATTGCCGCGACGAAAGGCGTCGCGCAGCGCCAGTCTGGAAATGCAGCCAATGCCCAGCCCGGATTCCACTGCGCGTTTGATGGCTTCGGTGTGCTCAAGCTCCAGTCGGACATTCAGCCCGTTACGGTGATGACGCATCGCCTGATCGAACGTCAGGCGTGTGCCTGAGCCCTGTTCCCGAAGTATCCAGGCTTCATGGGTCAGCTCTTCCAGGGTTACCTGGGCGCGCTTGGCCAGCGGATGCTGCGGGGCGCAGAACACCACAAGTTCGTCTTCGACCCAGGATTGCACTTCGATGTCCGGGTGGCTGCAATCGCCTTCGATGAGGCCCAGATCGATCTCGTAGTGCGCAACCTGTTGCACGATATGCGCCGTGTTCTGGACATGTAGCTTGACCTGGCTTTCCGGATGGCGCTGCATGTAGCCGCCGATCAGCAGGGTCGCCAGGTAATTGCCGATCGTCAGCGTCGCCCCGACCGCCAGTGAACCGAAGCCTGATTTACCGTTGAGCAGGTCTTCGATTTCCTTGGCCTGATCGAGCAGCGCGACGGCTTGGGGCAGCAATTGTCTGCCGGTGGCGTTGAGGCTGAGGCGCTTGCCGGCACGGTCAAACAGCTGGCAGCTCGATTGGCGCTCCAGCTCGGTGATGGAGGTGCTGGCAGCCGACTGCGAAAGCGAAAGCAGTACTGCGGCCTTGGAGACGCTTTCCTGCCGGGCGACGGCCACAAATACCTGGAGCTGACGGAGAGTAAATCGCATATCTATATAACCGATAACCTATATCTTGATAATTCATTTAACAGATATTGTGTCTGCCACTAGAATGTTGCGCAATAGCGCAGTGCTTCTGCGCGCACTATTTTTTCAGGAGTCCTCACGTACATGAGCAACATGAACCACGAGCGTGTCCTCAGCGTCCACCACTGGAACGACACCCTCTTCAGTTTCAAGTGCACCCGCGACCCTGGTTTGCGTTTCGAGAACGGTCAGTTCGTGATGATCGGTCTGCAGCAGCCAAACGGTCGTCCGCTCATGCGCGCCTATTCGATTGCCAGCCCGAACTGGGAAGAGCATCTGGAGTTCTTCAGCATCAAGGTGCCTGACGGCCCGCTGACTTCCCAGTTGCAGCACCTCAAGGAAGGCGACGAGATCATCATCAGCAAGAAGCCTACGGGTACGCTGGTGCTGGACGATCTCAAGCCGGGCAAGCATCTTTACCTGCTGAGCACCGGTACCGGCCTTGCGCCGTTCATGAGTGTCATCCAGGATCCCGAAACCTACGAGCGTTTCGAGAAGGTCATCCTCTGCCACGGCGTGCGTTACGTGAACGAAGTCGCCTATCGCGAATTCATCACCGAGCACCTGCCGCAGAATGAATTCTTCGGTGAAGCGCTGCGTGACAAACTCATCTACTACCCGACGGTCACCCGCGAGCCTTTCGAGAACGAAGGTCGTCTGACTGACCTGATGCGCAGTGGCAAGCTGTTCAGCGACATCGGCCTGCCGCCGATCAACCCGCAGGACGACCGTGCCATGTTGTGCGGCAGCCCGAGCATGCTCGACGAGACCAGCGAAGTGCTCAACAGCTTCGGCCTGACCGTTTCGCCGCGTATGCGTGAGCCGGGCGACTATCTGATCGAGCGTGCGTTCGTCGAGAAGTAAGCCGGCTGCACAAGACCCGCCTCTTCCTTGAGTGGATCAGGCGGGTTTTTGTTGTGCGGGATTTGTTGCCTCGATCAGTTCAGATCAGCAGCAGCCTCAGGCGAGCAGCACTTCAAGCACGCAAATCACGCCGGCCTGCGGGTAGTGCCAGCGCACGTCCAGATCCCAGAACTGAGCACCATAGCGACGTTCCGGCGTGGGCAGCTGATAGGCCGGGCGCGGGTCCTGGGCCAGGCACTGCTCGATCAGTTCGACCAGCGGCTCGTTCAGGCGCAACGCGTGTTCACGAGCCTGTTGCAGCGCGGCCTCCTGCCAGCGCACCGGTATCAGGTCTGGCGCAGCACTGGCGATGTGGTTGGTCGCGTCGGCGATTGCGTCGGCGTAGGGCACATAGGGCTTGATGTCCAGCACCGGCGTGCCATCCAGCAGGTCGATGCCGGACAGCCAGAGTCGCCCGGGCTCGACCTTGTCCAGCTTGACCACCGACTGGCCGATGCCATTGGGGCGATGGGTTGCGCGGGTAGCGAACACGCCCATCGACTGGTTGCCACCCAGGCGCGGCGGGCGCACCTTCAGGCGTGGCTTGTCTTCCAGTGTCAGGTGGAACAGAAACAGCAGCCAGACGTGACTGACCTGTTCCAGCCCCTGAACCGCTTCACCCTGATCGAAAGGTGGCACCAGCTCCAGCACGCCGCGTGCCGCCGGTGCCAGCTGTGGCTGGCGCGGGATGGCGAACTTCTCCTTGAAGCAGGAGCGCACGAAGCCGACAGGGGAGACGTTGTAGCTCATCGGGACCGATTCAGCCACGCACGCGCAGGGTCAGGCCCTTGAGGAAATTGCGCAGCAGTTGATCGCCACAGGCGCGGTAGTTGGTGTGTCCGACCTTGCGGAACAGGGCGCTCAGTTCTGGTTTGGAAACCGGGAAGTCGACTGATTTGAGGATGGCGTGCATGTCGTCTTCTTTCAGTTCGAACGCCACGCGCAGTTTTTTCAGGACGATATTGTTGGTGATCGGCAAATCGATCGCCTGTGGCGGACGGCTGTCGTCCTTGCCACGCTTGAAGTAGACCAGGCCATCGAGGAAGTGCGCCATGATTTCATCGCTGCAATCCAGATAGCCTTCTTCTTCCTCTTTTTTCATGAAAGCGATGACATCGCTCTTCGACACTTCAAAACCGGTCAGTGCGGTGATCTCGACAATCTTGCTGTCGCTGATATCGAGCATGTAGCGCACGCTGCGCAGTACATCGTTGTTCATCATGAGGCGTGTTTCCTGATAAGTCGTAGGGCAGCGCATGACGGTGGTCATGCGCGCTGTAATAAGGTGGGTGGCGCGAGGGTCAGAATTTTTCCTTGGCCGTCATGTAGCGCCACTGGCCTTCGGGCAGTTTGCCCATGGACACGCCGCCGATGCGGATGCGGCGGATAGCGACGATCTTCAGGCCGACGGCCTCGCACAGCAGGGCGATGATGCCGGGCTGCGGGTTTTTCATTGCAAAGCGCAGGCGGTTCTCGTTCTGCCAGCTGGCTTTCACGGCTGGAAGCTCCTTGCCTTTGTAGGTCAGGCCGTGGTTCAGCCGATTGAGGCCGTGAGCAACCATCTCGCCCGAGATTTCCACCACGTATTCCTGCTCGATTTTGCTGCGGTCATCGGTGAGCTTGCGCAGGATTTTCCAGTCCTGGCTGAATACCATCAAGCCGCTGGCGTTGGCCTGCAGGCTTGAAATCGCCTCAAGGCGCATGAAATGGCCCTTGAGCGGACGCTTGCTGTAGCTGTGCTCTACGGAGAGCGTACCCGGCGTGATCATCTGCAACGCTTCTTCGGCGCTTGCCGAGGCGGGTTTGTGCAGGATGATCGTCACCGGCTCGGGCGAGTCGGCCTTGGCGTCCGGGCTGAGCTCGATTTTCTGGGTGCTGACCTTGAAGTGCGGTTCTTCGATGACCTCGCCGTCCACAGTGACCCAGCCACCCTCGATAAACAGTTCGGCCTCCCGGCGGGAGCAACCGACCAGCTCGATAAGGCGTTTGGAAAGGCGAATGGGGTCTGTCATGACAAAAAAGCCGTTTGCTAAAATAAAGTCGCCATTGTAACCGCCCGGCGACGGTTAATCGCGGCAACATTGCATTTGCGCTGCAATCGGTGTCAGTTACGACTGATCAGGCGCATTCTGAGCATGGGGTAAGGCTGGCCCAGACCATCGATTTCAGAGCGGCTGACAACCTCGAAACCATGCCTGCGGTAAAACCCCAATGCCTGCGTATTCTGCTCGTTGACGTCCAGCTCGCGGATATTGAACTGCTCGATTGCATGAGTCAGCAACTGCGTGCCCAGCTTCTGGCCGCGATGGTCCGGGTCGATGAACAGAATATCCAGACTGTCCTTGTGCGCACCCGCAAAGCCGGTGATGTTGAGCTGCTCATCCCTTGTACAGAACAGGGTCACACTGCCCAGATACTGCGGCAGCAGCCCCTTGAGCCGGGTGATGTAGGCGTCTGGCAGAAAGTCATGGGTGGCGCGCACCGAGCGTTCCCATACCTCGGTCATTTCCGGGTAATCATGGGTATCCGGTGTGTATAGCTGCATCTCGCGTCCTCCTTTAAGCCGGTCCTGGATAGACAACAGCCAGAGACGAAAAAGCCCTGCCGGTTAAAGGGCAGGGCTTTCGCTTGCGACCAGGGAGAGTACTTAGAGCATTTCGGCCCACAGGTCGTATTCGTCGGCATCGGTCACTCGGCACATGATCTTGTCGCCGGGCTGAACGGTGCTGCCGTCGTCCAGGCCGATGAACACGTTGCCGTCGATTTCCGGGGCGTCGAAGAAGCAGCGGCCCACGGCACCACGATCGTCGACTTCGTCGATCAGCACTTCGATCTCCTTGCCGATTTTCATCTGCAGGCGCGCAGCGCTGATTGCCTGCTGATGAGCCATGAAGCGATCCCAGCGATCCTGCTTGACGTCGTCCGGCACGATGGCCGCGTCCAGCAGATTGGCGGGCGCGCCTTCAACCGGCGAGTACTGGAAGCAGCCAACCCGGTCCAGCTGCGCTTCGGTCAGCCAGTCCAGCAGGTACTGGAAGTCTTCTTCGGTTTCGCCGGGAAAACCGACGATGAAGGTCGAGCGGATGATCAGGTCCGGGCACTGCTCACGCCAGTTCTTGATGCGCGCCAGCGTCTTGTCTTCAAAGGCCGGACGCTTCATCAGCTTGAGGATTTTCGGGCTGGCGTGCTGGAACGGGATGTCCAGGTACGGCAGGATCTTGCCCGCGGCCATCAACGGGATCAGTTCGTCGACGTGCGGGTACGGGTAGACATAGTGCAGGCGCACCCAGACACCCATCGAGCCCAGCGCCTGGCACAGCTCGGTCATGCGGGTTTTGACCGGCTGACCGTCCCAGAAACCGGTGCGGTATTTGACGTCAACGCCATAGGCGCTGGTGTCCTGGGAAATGACCAGCAGTTCCTTTACGCCGGATTTGACCAGGCGCTTGGCTTCGTCCAGTACATCACCCACCGGGCGGCTGACCAGCTTGCCGCGCATCGACGGGATGATGCAGAAGCTGCAACTGTGGTTGCAGCCTTCGGAAATTTTCAGATACGCGTAGTGGCGCGGAGTCAGTTTGACGCCTTGTGGCGGCACCAGGTCGATCAACGGATTGTGATCCTGGCGGGGCGGCACGACATCATGCACCGCGTTGACCACCTGCTCGTACTGCTGCGGGCCGGTCACCGACAGCACGCTCGGATGCACATTGCGAATGACACTCGCATCGACGCCCATGCAGCCGGTCACGATGACCTTGCCGTTTTCCTTGATGGCTTCGCCGATCACTTCCAGCGACTCGGCCTTGGCCGTATCGATGAAGCCACAGGTGTTGACCACCACCACGTCGGCGTCCTCGTAGGTCGCAACGACTTCGTAACCTTCCATGCGCAGCTGGGTCAGGATGCGTTCAGAGTCAACGAGTGCCTTTGGGCAACCCAGTGAAACGAATCCAACCTTGGGGGCGGACGGCGTGGTGACGGTGGACATGGCAAACCTCGGCGTGAAGGGCGCCCGGACGCGAAGCGCAGGCGCTGACTGGGCGCTTGCTGCGCCTCTGATCAAAAAGTGCGCAATTCTAGCGGCGAGTGGGCAGGATGACCAGCGTTTGCATGAGAATTACGACGTACGCGAGACGCAGCCAGGGCCAGCGCTTGACGAGCCGATCGCATCACGACCGGCAGTAACGCCGGCACACGCAGTGTATTGAGGGAAATAGCCGATGTTGCAAAGGGCGGCAGTGACAGTTTGAATGAAGTCCAGGCCCGACTGCGCAGGCCTGGACTGGCTGTCACATGCTCTCAGCGCCGCGGTTCATGCATCGGGCAGCCGTTGTGCTGGCTGCGAAAGCCCGCCGAGTGTTCATAGGCCGGTTTGCGCACGCGCATGACGCCGCCCAATGGACGATGCGCCTCAAGGCCATGCCACGGGCTGAATGCCATGGCTTCGTCGATTTCCTGGACGTTTTGCTCCGACCACGATGACTGGCGGGGCACATCGATTCGAGCCACGGCCACGTAAGGGCTGAGGTCTTCCGGCCAGATCGCCGAGGCGTCCTCGATCGGCATTTTTTCCAGGTCCGTGGCCAACTGGACGCGCACTTCCCAGCTGGCATCGTGTTCAAGAAAGAACGCTTTGACTGCTTCGCGCAGACCGTCCGGGTTGTCTTTCAGGTCCACAGCCTTGTCGGTCAGTGCAATCAATTCGGCGCAGACCGGCACGACACTGAGTTTGGCGTAGTAGGGGCCGTACAGAAACGGTACGACGGTGTAGAACGTCTCGCCCAGGATGTGGGTCATCGGGTGCCCGCCGAGACTTCTCAGTGTGCCACTTTCGCCTCCGGCAGACTCGATCACCGACTCGATGCCACGCAGGACGGCAGACAGCGCGCGTTTCATGCTCGGCGCCTTGTCGGTGGTCTTGGCCAGCAACTTCAGGGTCTTCAAGAACGCTTTGGGGTCCTTGGCAGTAAACGCCTTGGCGTTTTGCATGACAAAGTCCTGGGTGGTTGCCTCTGCGCTGCCGGGCAAGCGCGGGCCTTCGACGCCGACCAGTTTGATGGCCAGGCCTCGAGGCGTTGATACCTTGTCGTCGAGGATGTCGCCCGGGTTGGTCGAGAAGCGCATGACCACCGGGAAGTTGCCGGGCCTGGCGAAGGCACCCTGGGCCAATGGCTCGGGCAGGTCGCCGTACACTTGAATCTGACCGTGGAGCAAGCCGTGAGCCTTGGCATGCACACTGCGAATGGCGTGCCCTGTATCTTGATAAGTGGTCTCGAGGATGGAATGCATGGCTTCGACCAGCTCTTTGCTGGTCTGCGCTTCATCATCCGGAACGACTTCAAATGAGGGCTGGAAGGGTAAAGGCTGGACAGTCAGGTTTTGTGTGGTCATCAGAGCATCTCGGTCAGAGGTAATCAGGGGGCCCGGGCGTCGATGCGGTTCTTGAAGACCCCTGATGCGGCAGGCTTAACTAATGACCGGCCGATATTTTTGTCGTTCCATGAGAAACGCTGCCTCGAAAAACGCCTTCATCAGGCAGTGATCAAGGCGTGGTGGCAGGCCGGGTCGTTGCGACGATCTGCGTTTCACCAAGAATTACGACGAGTGCTGCGTTATGCTTCGCGCCATCGCGCCGAGGCATGTCAATGTCTGGCTGAATCTGAATTGTTACGCCTTGTGATGTTCTCAGTGTTGAACCTCATGTCTGGTTTCCGGGAGTAGTGGATGAGTCAAGCAAACAGTCATGCGGAGGCCGGAGGCGCTGCCAAGCCCATCGGGCTGCTGATCGCCGCGGTAGGGGTGGTTTACGGCGACATCGGCACCAGTCCGCTGTACACCCTCAAGGAGGTGTTTCAGGGTGGTTACGGTGTGGACGTGACCCATGACGCGATTCTCGGCGTGCTGTCGCTGATCTTCTGGTCGCTGATCTGGGTGGTTTCGTTCAAGTACATGGCGTTCGTCCTGCGTGCCGATAACCAGGGTGAGGGCGGCATCATGGCGCTGATGGCCCTGGCGCGGCGCGCTTCGGCCAAGCATCCCCGGCTGCAAATGATGATGGTGGTATTCGGCCTGTTCGGCGCCGCATTGTTCTACGGTGACAGCATGATCACCCCTGCGGTTTCGGTGTTGTCGGCGATGGAAGGGCTGGAGCTGGCGTTCGATGGCCTCGATCACTGGATCGTGCCCATGGCGCTGATTGTGCTGGTGGGGCTGTTTCTGATTCAGCGTCATGGCACCGCGCGTATCGGTGTGCTGTTCGGCCCGGTCATGGTGACCTGGTTTCTGGTGCTCGGTGCGCTGGGGGTCTACGGCATCATGCAGTCGCCGGAAGTGCTGAAAGCGGTCAACCCGGCATGGGGCGTGAATTTCTTCATTATCCATCCGGGCATTGGTGTGGCCATTCTGGGGGCTGTGGTGCTTGCCCTGACCGGTGCCGAGGCGCTGTATGCCGACATGGGTCACTTCGGTCGCAAGCCGATTTCACGCGCGTGGTTCATCCTTGTGCTGCCTGCGCTGCTGCTCAACTATTTCGGTCAGGGTGCGCTGGTGCTGGGCAATCCTGAAACGGTTCGTAACCCGTTCTACCTGCTGGCGCCGGGCTGGGCGCTGCTGCCACTGATCGGCCTGTCGACGATGGCGACCATCATCGCCTCGCAAGCGGTGATCTCCGGCGCCTTCTCGATGACGCTGCAGGCGATCCAGCTGGGCTACATTCCGCGCATGCACATCCAGCACACCTCCAGCGACGCGCAAGGCCAGATCTACATTGGTGCCGTCAACTGGGCGCTGATGGCGGGTGTGATTCTGCTGGTGATCGGCTTCGAATCGTCTGGCGCGCTGGCGTCTGCCTACGGCGTCGCGGTGACCGGGACCATGCTCTGCACCACCATTCTGGTGTCGACGGTCATGCTGATGCTCTGGAAATGGCCGCCATTGCTGGCTGTTCCGTTGCTGATCTGCCTGCTGCTGGTGGACGGTCTGTTCTTCGCGGCCAACGTGCCGAAGATCTTCCAGGGCGGGGCCTTCCCGGTACTGGCGGGCGCGGTGTTGTTTATCCTCATGACCACCTGGAAGCGCGGCAAGCAGTTGCTCGCGGAGCGAATCGACGAGGGCGGCCTGCCATTGCCGATCTTCATCGGCAGCATTCGCGTCCAGCCGCCGCACCGGGTACAGGGCACGGCAGTGTTCCTGACTGCACGTTCGGATGCCGTACCCCATGCGCTGTTGCATAACATGCTGCACAACCAGGTGTTGCACGAGCAAGTGGTGCTGTTGACGGTGGTGTATGAAGACTCGCCGCGTGTGCCGTCCGCTCAGCGCTTCGAAGTCGAATCCTATGGCGAAGGCTTCTATCGGGTGATCCTGCACTTCGGCTTTATCGATGAGCCCGATGTACCGGCTGCGCTGGCCCTGTGTCACTTGCCGGAGCTGGACTTCAGTCCCATGCGCACCACGTACTTCCTCAGCCGCGAGACCGTGATCCCGTCCAAGATGGATGGCATGGCTCGCTGGCGTGAAGCGTTGTTCGCCTTCATGCTCAAGAACGCCAACGGCAACCTGCGCTTCTTCAAGCTGCCATTCAACCGGGTGATCGAGTTGGGTACCCAAGTGGAGATGTAAACGTTGGCCGGGTTGCCCGGCAGCGCAGATAAAAAAATCCCGGCCACCTCACGGTGCCGGGATTTTTTTGTCGCAGACTGTGGCGTTACTGAGCGGCAGTCTTGCCCTGACGCTTGTTGATCGCGTCGATCAGACGTTTGGCCAGTGCCGGATAGTCCTCATCGAAGTGGTGACCGCCTGGCAATTGAACCGCCTCGCCGACGGCGGTGGTGTCAGTGCAACCACTGTCTTTCTTCTCTTCGACGCCGTAAACGCAGAACACCTTGGCGGCTGGCAGCTTGGCCATTTCCTGTCCGGTGGTGGCTTCCTTGCCTGCGTTGCCAAGCCAGCCGTCGACGTGAATCTCGAAGCTGCCAGTGCGCGCGAAGGCCAGCAGAATGATCGCGTCGACCCGATTCTGATCGTCTGCGGCCAGGCGATTGTAGATAGCCGGCATGACGTCAGCACCGAACGAGTAGCCCGCCAGAATGAAGCGCTTGGTGCCCCACTTCTGACGGTAGTGGTTCATCAGGTCGGTGAGGTCGACGGCGGTCTGTTCCGGCGTCTTGTGTTCCCAGTAGTAGCGCAGTACGTCGATGCCCACCACCGGGTAGCCCATCTTGGCCATGTCGCCGGCCACGACCTTGTCCAGGTCGCGCCATCCGCCGTCACCGGACATGAACAGCGTCACGGTGTCGGAAGGCTGGCTGGCCGGAACTTCGACCGTCGGTATGCCCAGTCCGCCACTGTCATTCTCGCCGAGCAACAGATGACGAAGTTCGGTATTGAGCACCTGAGGCAACGGGATGTCGTAGTCGCTGATGCTGGTGTCGGCGTTGCTCTGATCGCGCACGAAGGCTGCGCTCGGATCATCCGGCGCGTCGTTCCAGGCGGCCAGCCAGTGACCGTGCGCAGCCTTCTGCGGCAGCGGCACGTCGCAGATCTGCGGCGGCTTTTCGTCCTCTTCCACAACGGGCGGCGGATTAGACACGTGCTCGAGCGCAAAACCTACCGAAATGGCCTGCGCCTGGTCATCGGTCTGCCCGGCCAGCCAGCGCCAGGCCAGGGTTGCGCCCGGGCCTATGCCACCGACGACCTTTGCCGGGCCGTCGAGCTTCGTCAGAGCGTCCTGAAAGGTCTTCTGTTGCAGAACGCAGTCGTCCTTGGGCAGCACCACCTGAATGATGCGTGCCGACGCATCCTTGCTGATCGCCAGCAATTGCTTGTCGCTCAGCATGTCTTCAGCGGTGACGGCCAGTGCGATACGGGTCTTGATGCTGGTGGCCGGCGTTACGCTGGTCAGCGGCGCGCCCCCGTCAAGGTTCGAGTGTTCCAGTGATGCGGGCGGAGCGGGGCGGGTCCAGACCCAGACCCCCAGCGCTACGATTAAAAGAACAATTACCAGAGCTGCGAGCAAAAGGCGCCAGGAGCGTCGAATCATCAGCGTTTCACCAATCCAGTCAGGCCGCCCGCAATCAGGGCGGCGGTGTCAGCCAGTGCCACGAGCGGATCGAGTCCGGCAGGCACGGCCATATAACGAGGTTCCCAATCGGGCTGGAACTTGTCCTTGAAGCGACGCAGCCCCTGGAAGTTGTACAGCTGTTCGCCACGGCGGAAGATCATCGAACCCAGACGCTGGGTGATGGGTGCGCCACGTCGTGGCTGCAGGCCCGACAAAGGCACCATGCCCAGGCTGAAGCGCGCGTAGCCCTGGGCTTTGTAATGCAGAATCAGGCCGACCATCATGAATTCCATGGTCAGCTTGGGTGCATCCGGGTGGGAGCGCATCAGGTCCAGGCTGGCCAGTTCCGGGCTGGTGGTTTCCAGCAGGTTGGAGAACGCGACCGGCTTGCCCTGGAAGTGCACGATGGCAATGCGGAAGTACTTCAGGTACTCAGTGCTGAAACGGCCCAGCGAAAAGCCTTTTTCGCGGACATTCTTGCCCGTCAGCCAGGCGTCGGAAATCACTTTCAGCTCGTCGATCGGCGCCTGGCCCGGTTCGTAGATCTCCAGCGAAAGACCGTCGCGGCCACCCCGGTTCCAGGTGTAACGCAGGTCTTTCATCTCCTTGCCCTTGGCGTCGATGTCGAAGCGATGCAGGTCGACGCGCGCTTCTTCACCCAGCTTGATGGCGGTGAGACCGATGTCCATGTAGAACGGCAGATTTTCTGCACGTACCTGATAGAACACCGGGCGCGCATGGTGCACGTCGCACAGGTCGCGGAACTGCCAGATCAGCTCGGCACGCTGTTGTGTGGGGCCGATCGGGTCGTAAAGTGCTACCAGACTGCGGCCGCGATGCGAGTACATCAGGAACGCATTGCCGGCCGGATGGAACAGGATCGCCTTGTCGCCGGTGAGCACCAGGCCGCCATCGGGCTGTTTGGAGGCCTTGAGGATCTCGGCCGCCTTGTCCAGATCCGCGGCGTCGGGCAGCTTGATGACCGGTCTGGCAGTACGCAGTAACCAGGTCAGCGAAACCACGACCAGCAGCACGGCGCTGCCGAGCGCCGAACGCAGGCCGCGCGGGGCGTCTGCATCGAGGGTGAACTGCCACCACAACTGGTGACTGTAGGGCACGTCCTGATAGGCGAACAGCAGCAGCCAGATCGAGGCGCCGACCACACAGATGCTGGCAATCAGGTAGACCGGCGAGAACGGCAGCTCCAGCAGGCGGCTTGGACGGTAGAACGAACGGCGGAAGGTCAGCAGCAGGCAGGCGGTCAGCAGCAGCATGCTGGCTTCTTCCCAGTCGAAGCCCTTGAGTATCGACAGCACTGCACCTACCAGCAGCAGGATAGAGGTCAGCATCCAGGCAGCCGACAGCCGGCGACGCAGGCCCTGGGCGAGCAGCAGGCACAGCACGCCCACCAGACTGGCTCCAAAGTGCGACGCATCGATCAGTCGATGCGGGATCATGAAGCCGACGTTTTCCAGACGGGTATCGATTTCAGGGGTGGCACCAGAGAAGAGCAGCACCACCCCCGACAAGAAAACCAGTAGTGCCAGAATCGGTGCCGCCAGTCCTGAGGCGACGCGCATGGCCTGCCTGGTCGGCAGCAGGCGCTGAGCCTCGGTGAACAGCAGGGTAAGGCAGGCCAGCAGCAGCGGCAGGATCACGTAGATCAGGCGGTACAGCAGCAGTGCAGCGGCGAGCGGCGCGGCACCCAGTTCGTTGGCAAAGGCTGCGAGCAGAATCGCCTCGAACACGCCGACGCCACCAGGCACATGGCTGAGCACGCCAGCAGCGAGCGCCAGCAGGTAGATAAGGATGAATGCACCCAGCGGCGGCGCATGCGGCAGCAGCAGGTACAACACCATCGCTGCGGCGGCGACGTCCAGCGCGGTGATCACCAGCTGAATCAGCGTCAGCTTCAAATCCGGCAGGCGCAAGGTGCGACGACCGAGACGAACCAGAATATTGTGCGGGATGTCCTGTTCCGGCAGGCGTCGACGGTAGATTAACACCGCCAGCAGCAGGCTGCCGATCAACACCGCTGTAGCGACTACAGCCAGCACGTCGACGGGAAGCTTGAGGGCCAGTGACGCGCCTGACAGGTTGCTCAGCGTGGCCAGTGCAGCCAGCGGCGGCAGCGCACAGCCCAGTGACAGGCTGGCGAACACGGTCATGCGGGCGATTTCAATTGCGCCTACGCCATGGCGTGAATAAAGCCTGTAGCGCACCGAGCCACCGGACAGCATCGACAGGCCGACCGCATTGCCGATGGCAAATGAGGTGAAGCCGCCGAGAAGCAGCGTCTTGATAGGCAGGTCGACATTGGCGTATCGACTGGCGGACAGTTCATAGCCCATCAGAATGATATAGCCGACGATTGCCGCGAGCAGCGCACCGCCCAGGGCGGGCAGGGGGACTGCGAACAGCGAGTCGTGCAGCGCATACCAGTCCATTTCGACCAGCATGTGGCGGCAGGCTATAAGGGCCAGGCTGAACAACAGCAGCATCACCGCCAGCCCGATGGGCTGTCGGTATTTGCTCAGCAGCTCCCGCCAGTTATGGCGCGGTGGGCTGACGGGTTGCTCTGCATCAATGGTTTCATTGGAATCGGACATGTTGTCGCGCATCAATCACTCCTTGGATCGTGCGCGACAGGATGGAGGTATGCAGCCAAGTTACCAATCCCTACGCAGAAAATATTTCAGGATGTTAGCGCGTCAACGTCTAACGAGCGAATGGCGAATCGAGCCGGGTGATGCTGTTCAGCTACGGTTCAGTCGTGATTCAGCTTAGTAACACCTATCGGCAGCGCACGCAAAAACTGTCGTAAATGCACGCATTACGTTACAGATGTGATGATAGGGTTTCAAAGGGCTTTGGAAATAGTCTTTTTTGTCAGACAGTTAGCCGTTGCCCGCGCTACTTTTTTACCGGAAACAAAAAAGGCCACTCTTTCGAGTAGCCTTTCTTGATGTTTGGTTGCGGGAGCCGGATTTGAACCGACGACCTTCGGGTTATGAGCCCGACGAGCTACCAGACTGCTCCATCCCGCGTCTGTGTGGCGGCATTCTACAGCCGAACGCTGAAGTGTCAACCCTTAATCCGCAAAGCATGCAAATGAATAGCAGATTGTGCACATTGTGCACGCTCTATAGCCAAGGCAGAGGGCCACGGCGGCGTGCAGGTCAGGGCTTGAGAAGAGGGCTTTTCAGGCACGCACAAAAAAGGCCACTCTTTCGAGTAGCCTTTTCTGATGTTTGGTTGCGGGAGCCGGATTTGAACCGACGACCTTCGGGTTATGAGCCCGACGAGCTACCAGACTGCTCCATCCCGCGTCTGTGTGGCGGCATTCTACAGAGAGATGACGAGGTGTCAATGGTTAGTTTTAAAAAAGTGCTTTTTCTTCAAACGCTTAGCGGATCCAAGTGATCGATCTGCACGGCATCGGCGCTTGCATGACGGGGCTTTGCAGCTGTTTCGGTCATGCGTGATGGGCTTTTGACTACTTTTCGTGGCGGCCTTTCGCATCATTGGATGTTACTTGGCGGCACGAATGAGATACTGCCCGGCCATTGATTGCAAAATCCCATCAGGTCATGACGCAGCGCAAAATCATCCACATCGACTGTGACTGCTTTTATGCAGCCATTGAAATGCGTGACGAGCCCGACCTCGCCGGCAAACCGTTGGCGGTAGGCGGCTCTGCGGAGCGGCGCGGGGTGATTGCGACCTGTAATTACGAGGCGCGCGCCTATGGCGTGCGTTCGGCCATGTCGTCCCGGCATGCGCTCAAGCTCTGCCCGGACCTGACCATCGTCAAGCCGCGCATGGATGCCTATAAAGAAGCATCGCGGGAAATCCACACGATCTTTCGCGATTACACCGACCTGATAGAGCCGCTGTCTCTGGATGAGGCCTTTCTGGATGTGTCCGAGGCCGGGCACTTTTCCGGCAGCGCCACGCGCATCGCGCAGGACATCCGTCGTCGGGTCTCGAATCAATTGCACATCACCGTGTCGGCGGGCGTTGCGCCCAACAAGTTTCTCGCCAAGATCGCCAGCGACTGGAAAAAGCCCAACGGGTTGTTCGTCATTACGCCAGATCAGGTCGAGGAATTCGTCGCTTCCCTGCCAGTCACCAAGCTTCATGGCGTAGGCAAAGTCACCGCAGACAAACTCGGCCGGCTGGGTATCGTCGACTGCGCCGACCTGCGAAGCCGCAGCAAGCTCGCGCTGGTCCGGGAGTTCGGCAGCTTCGGTGAGCGCCTCTGGAGTCTGGCGCACGGCATTGATGACCGACCGGTGCAGAATGACAGCCGACGTCAGTCAGTCAGCGTTGAAAATACCTACGACACGGATCTGCCTGATCTGGCGGCCTGCCTGGAAAAGCTGCCCGACCTGCTGGAAACCTTGAGTGGCAGGATGGCCAGAATGGAAGGGCAGTACCGGCCCGGCAAGCCGTTCGTCAAGGTGAAGTTTCATGACTTTACGCAGACGACTCTGGAGCAGTCCGGAGCCGGAAGGGATCTGGGCAGTTATGAACAGTTGCTGGCTCAGGCGTTCGCCCGCGGTGGCAAGCCGGTCAGGTTGCTGGGCATAGGCGTGCGCCTGCACGACCTGCGTGCAGCCCATGAGCAGCTGGAATTGTTCTCTCGACAATGACTGGCCGCGGTTAAACGCCGCGGCCTTTCATGTTGCGGGATTTTTTTACTGGCTCTGGGCAGGAACGGCGACCAGGCGGCCAGCGTCTCTGGCGAGCGATTTGAGAAATTCACCCTGCAGTTGCGGGTCGTTGCGCGTCAGTTCGATCAGGTTCTGTTCCAGCTCGCTGGCTTCTTCTTCCAGCCCCATGTCAGAAAGACGTTTGACGCGATGCACCCACTGGCTGACCTCATCATCTTCAAGGTCGTCGTAGATCAGGGCGTGCGCCTCCAGCAACTTGCCGCGTAGCGAATGGCTGATTGGCAAACTGGCGCTCGTGTGCGCGCTGTCCTGATCGTCTTCGACATTGATATAAATGCGCGTGATGCGGCTCAGGTCCTGTTCGGCAAACGGACTGTCCAGCAGGTTCAGGCGCAGGATGCCGTTGCGGTCAGTGCTCATTTCGTGAGTTTCATTGCCAGCCTTGACCATCACCGGGCGTTCATTCCAGGGCAGGGTGGAGTTCTCGATCCGCTTGTCCTTCTGAACCTCGTCGATGCTCGCCAGATTCTGCTCGGCGCGACCGTGGGACGGGGCGTTCATGAACGGGTTCAGACCTGCCACGCCATAGTGAATCCAGTCCTTGGTCATGCTTTCCGGCAGATTACCCAGCGCAAACACGTTGACCACGTTAGCCCCGACACCTGCGACAACAGCGACTGCGCCGAGCGGGATCTCGTAGACCTCCCGCCACGGTTGGTAAGGCGTATAGCGGTCATAGTGGCGGGTGACTTCAAAGTCGGTGACCTCGAACGATTTGTGCTCGTGAATCCGCACGCGGCGTTGCGGCAACTCCAGTGTCTTGGGTTCGCCGATATCGACTTGCAGGGTGTGTTCGAGCAGTTTGCGTTCGACTCGCTCCTCGTGCTCGCTGCGCTGAGAGAGCTGGTTGGCACAGCCGCCGACGAGAAATGAGCCGCACAGAACGGCGCTGCCGAGGCTTAGGGTGCTTCGTTTGAGCATGGGATCTCTGATGCGGATTGGGCGAGTGAAGAGCGGCGCACCTGCGAGCAGGTGCGCACGTTGACTCAGCGGTTCACTTTGCCCTGGATGAACGACAGCACGTCCGCGACCGCAATGGCTTGAGGTTGCGATTCGGTACGGCTCTTGTATTCCAGATTACCTTCGGCCAGGCCTCGGTCGCTGACCACGATACGGTGCGGGATACCGATCAGTTCCATGTCGGCGAACTTGATGCCCGGGCTGGTCTTCTTGTCGCGGTCGTCGAGCAGTACTTCAAAACCGGCAGCCGTCAGGTCGGCGTAGAGTTTGTCCGTCGCTTCACGAACGGCGTCCGTCTCGTAGCGCAGCGGGACCAGCGCAATCTGGAACGGCGCGAGGGTGTCGTTCCAGATGATGCCGTTTTCGTCGCTGTTCTGTTCGATGGCAGCGGCAACCACTCGGGAAACACCGATGCCGTAGCAACCCATCGCCAGATTGACCGGCTTGCCGTTTTCACCCAGCACCTGGCACTTCATCGCTTCGCTGTACTTGGTGCCCAGCTGGAAGATGTGACCCACTTCGATGCCGCGCTTGATTTCCAGCGTGCCCTTGCCGTCCGGGCTTGGGTCGCCCGCAACCACGTTGCGCAGGTCGGCAACGGTCGGAACCGGCAGATCGCGCTCCCAGTTGACGCCGAAATAGTGTTTGTCGTCGATGTTGGCGCCGACACTGAAGTCGCTCATCAGCTCGACAGAGCGGTCGATGATGCACGGCAGTGGCAGGTTCAATGGGCCCAGTGAGCCCGCGCCTGCGCCGATGGCGTCGCGCAGTTCGGCTTCGGACGCCATGACCAGCGGGTTGGCGACCTGTTCCAGCTGACTGGCCTTGATTTCATTGAGCTCATGATCGCCGCGGATGATCAGGGCGATCAGCTTGCCTTCTTCGGCAGCATGCACCACCAGGGTCTTGACGGTTTTCTCGATTGGCAGACCGAAACCTTCGACCAGTTGGGCGATGGTCTTGGTGTTCGGCGTGTCGATCAGACGCAGCTCTTCGGTCGCGGCAGGGCGCGTCTTCTCGCGAGGAATCGCCTCGGCCTTTTCGATGTTGGCTGCGTAATCGGAGCCGTCGCTGAACACGATATCGTCTTCGCCGGATTCGGCCAGTACGTGGAATTCGTGCGAGCCTGCGCCACCAATCGAGCCGTTATCCGCTTCGACCGGGCGAAACTTCAGGCCCAGTCGGGTAAAGATGTTGCTGTACGCCAGATGCATGCGGTCGTAGGTGACCTGCAGCGATTCTTGATCGGCATGGAACGAGTAGGCGTCTTTCATGACGAACTCGCGTCCACGCATCAGGCCGAAGCGTGGGCGGATCTCGTCACGGAATTTGGTCTGGATCTGGTACAGGTTGATCGGCAGCTGTTTATAGCTGTTGAGCTCATTGCGTGCCAGATCGGTGATGACTTCTTCGTGGGTCGGGCCCAGGCAGAACTCACGGTTGTGGCGGTCGACCAGACGCATCAGCTCCGGGCCATACTGCTCCCAGCGTCCGGATTCCTGCCACAGTTCTGCGGGTTGAATGCCGGGCATCAGAATTTCGAGTGCGCCTGCGGCGTCCATTTCTTCACGAACGATGGCTTCGACCTTGCGCAGTACGCGCAGGCCCATCGGCAGCCAGGTGTAGAGGCCGGAGGCCAGCTTGCGAATCATGCCGGCGCGCAGCATCAGCTGATGGCTGACCACGACCGCATCGGAAGGGGTTTCTTTCTGTGTGGCGAGCAAAAATTGACTGGTGCGCATGGTTGGCCGTTGTCGGTTGCTGAGACAGGAAATGACCTGGCATTGTACGGCGCTGTGCAGGTCGCGTACAGGGCGGGGCTGGCTTGCATGTGGCGTTGGAGTGCTTTCTTGGGGGCATGAAAAAGCCCGGCATGTGCCGGGCTTCTTCTATTAACGAGTGCTGAGCGGTGATTACAGGATCGAGATCGGGTAATCGACGATCAGGCGGAACTCGTTGACGTCGCCATCTGCCTGGGCATCGTTACCACGGTGCCATGCCTGACGCATACGGAAGGACAGGTCTTTGGCCGGGCCAGTCTGTACAACGTATTTGGCTTCAAGGTTGGTTTCGTGGTGCTTGCCGTCAGCTCCATACATGTTGGCATAGGCACTGGACGCGTCTACTTTGGTGCCATCAATGTTGTCACCGTTGAGGTAGCGTGTCATGAAGCTCAGGCCAGGAACGCCGTAAGGCGTCATGTTCAGGTCGTAGCGCACTTGCCACGATTTCTCGCCTGGGCCGTTGAAGTCAGAGTACTGAACGGAGTTGGCCAGGAAAATAGAGTCGCCGCCACGATTGTTGTCGCCTATACCGATATAGTCGAACGGCGTATCGCCGTCGACTTTCTGGTACGCAACGGTAATGGTATGCGCTGCCAGGAACGAATAAGCCGCCGACGCCGAGTAAGTGGTGTTGTTAATCGACCCAGCTTTAGCGCTGCCTTCGTCAAGGGTGCGGTACAGGTTGACGTCGAAAGCCAGTGACTGATCATTCCCCAAAGGCAATGCATAGTTCACGTTACCGTAGTACTGATCCCAGATGTCTTCGAGTTTGGCTGCATAGAAAGCCACGCCCAAACCATCGGTCACTGCGTACTTGCCGCCAACAAAATCTGCACTGCTGGCTTTCAGGCCGTTGAAGCCGTTTGCGTAAGTTGCCCAGATGCTGCCGTCGTGACTCGTGTCATCCTGGCTTGTGCCCGAGTAGAAGTGTCCTGCTTCAAGATCAAGACCTGCAATCTCACTGCTTTGCAGGCTTAGACCGCTAGCGGTTTGAGGTAGCAGGCGTGATCCGCCAACCGCAAATACTGGACTGGTAGGCTGCATGTCGCCGATTTTCAATTCAGTCTTCGATACGCGGAATTTTACAGCGCCGCCCAGCTTGCCCTGCGTAGCCTCGTTATCACCATTGGCGTCAGTGACCAGGTTTCCAGAGCCTGAGTATTTGTCGAGACCCCAAAGCCTGAGGCCTCCATAGCCGAATGCCTCAACGCCTACACCGATGGTGCCTTGAGTGTAGCCGGTACTGAAGTTGGCCCAGATGCCTTGGGTCCAGTCTTTGTCACTGCGACCGCCTGGAGCAGGGTTGTTTTTCTTGTCACGGTTGTAATAGTAATTGCGCAACTTCAGGTCAAGCGTGCTGCCTTCCACAAAGCCCTTGGCATCAGCCTGATCGCTGACGAAAGGTGCGGCTGTTGCCATTTGGGCGCTGGCTGCCGTAACGGCCAGTGCGATTGCGCTCCACTTCATCACTCTCATCGTGATTGCTCCTTTGGTTTTTAGAAGATTTGTCTGCCGTCCCACCTGTTTTTTTATCTGGGCGGCTCTTTCTATTTTTGTCGGCGGAATCTATATCACGCTGACTTGGGTTGCTATAGCTACAGCCTTATCCTTTCAGAATCTTTACGACGCGCAGCCGAGTTAGCCTGTAGTGGCATTCTGCACCTTGTCTGATTGATCAAAGTGCGGTCCGTCACAGCGTCCCTCAGGGTCGCAAGCCTTGTTTCCCTTGATTCTGCCACCCCTGTTTTCCGCCAGGGGTGCCTTGATCATATGGGTGATAAAGCAACAAGCGTGCACAAAGTTTCCGAAAATGAAAAAATTTTGTGAAAAATCAGAATCAGGATCGCATTTTTGCTCTATCTACATGTTTTTGTTAGCCATTTTTATTTTTTAAAAATACCTGTGGCTTTTCCTCGCCAAGGATGAACGCTGCCCTGATTCCCCAAAACGTTACCGGTATCGGCTCACGTTGAGTAGAAAACGAATCCGCTTTGTTGCTGTCGCAACAGCAGTGTGTGATTTTGGTGCAGTCCTTATCGGATTCGCCTAAACCTGGAGCATTGCTCTGGTGGCGGTCATGGTGAGGCAGTGGATGTTTCATTTTCATGTACGTCAGGCAGGCAATTGTAAGGCACTGGTTCAACGTGTGGCTGTTTGCAGCGGGATCTGCCGTCATTCAGTGGCGTCAAATTGGTGCGGCGACCGTTGTGGTGGGTGCATTCTGGTGCATAGGTGAAGCCTCACGCGAAGCCTAGTATCCTGCCTGCCTATCGCAGCACCCTGCCACAGGCAGGGCAGGTGCATTTACCTGGCAGTCAGGAGCTTTTTATCGTGTTCGTTCTGGATTCCCGTCTTCAACAAGACACCCTGCCGATTGGCGACTTTCCGTTGTGCCGGTTACTGCTCTCCAACGACAGTCACTACCCATGGTTCATTCTGGTGCCGCGTCGGGCTGAGATCACTGAAGTCTTTCAGCTGAGCGCTGCAGATCAGGTGCAGTTGTGGCAGGAGACGACTGCACTGTCCAGGGTGCTGAACGAGCTCTTCGATGCGGATAAAATCAACGTTGCCGCCTTGGGGAACGTGGTGAGCCAGCTGCATATGCACGTCATCGTGCGCAAGCGTGACGATGCCGCCTGGCCTGCGCCCGTGTGGGGCAAGCAGGCTGCCATCGCTTATACTGACGAACAGTTCTCGGCAATCCGCCAGCAACTGAAGCCGGTACTGACAAATGATTTCCGATTTGAGGAGGAGCAATCATGAGCCTTGAAGAGCGAGTCATGGAGCTTGAAAGCCGTATGGCCTTTCAGGACGATACGATCCAGGCGCTCAATGACGTGCTGGTAAAGCAGCGGCGCGAGCTTGATCATCTGCAACTGCAGATGGCGGCGATGCTCAAGCGTCAGGAGGAAATGGGCAGTCAGTTCGAGACCTTCGAGGAAGATGCGCCGCCACCTCACTATTGATCGGCTGGCATAAAAAAACCGCGACTTCCGTCAGGAGGTCGCGGTTTTTTGTTGCTTGAAACAATCAGCGGCGGGGCAGGGCTGCAATGACATCTTCGGCCTGCAGGCCTTTGTCGCGGTTCATCACGGAAAATTCGACGCGTTGCCCCTCGACCAGTACGCGATGACCCTCACCGCGAATGGCACGAAAATGCACAAAAATATCGTCGCCGGAATCCCGGGAGATGAAGCCGAAGCCCTTGGAGGTGTTGAACCACTTTACGGTGCCAGTATCACGATTCCCCATGTCGTGGCTTTGCGGCGCGGACGAGGGCGTGTAAGACCTGTAAAAGCTGACGCCCAGGTGCAAGGCGACGGCTGCGATGGCGACAGCCAGGCTCACCAGAATGGCGGGTTGACCTGCGATGCCGGGTAGAGGAACAAGCAAGGTTAGCGTTTGTACGATTACCGCAATGACAAGCAGTGCACTGACCAGATTTTGCAGATTATGACGCGGGCCTCGATTCCAGTAAGGAATGACCGGAGCGAGTATCAGGTTAAGCAGCCCTAGAAAAGCCAAGCAGATCGCGTCAGGATTTTGCAGGTAGAGAGATGCCGCTTCACTACGCAGGCTAGGTATGAAAGAGAGCAACAGGGCTGCTGCTCCCGTTACCAGATGGACGATTTTCAACATTTTAAAAAGCTCACATGCAAGAAGGATTACAAGAAATAGCTGGTAACGTCCGGTACGCTTCTGAACAAGATGAGGCGTGATGCACGAACGCTGGGCCGGCCTATGTGCCAGCGCTGAATGACAACTCGTTGGCGACACGCCGTGTATTTAACAGCAAAGCCTGATCCTACTCAAATCAGCAATCGATAATGGTGCCGGTGCCTGTCCGTCCCTGGCATCACGTTGTCCTTTAGTACCTCTGCACATGCTGAAACAGAGCGCTCTGGCGGATTTTGCTGATTATTCTTCAATTTTCTGCTCCTGGCAGCCCGCTGCGAACACGCAGGAGTCGCCGTGGTATTGGCGTGAGTCGCTGCCAGCAGCCAGCGTCGTACCAACGGAAAGCTGCGCCATTCGGGTTCTCTTGATAGAGTAGCGGTCTTTACTGCTTTTCAATCCTCACCAAAAGGGCATGAAACATGGCAATCGATATCGGTATCAGTGAAGAGGATCGCAAATCGATCGTGGACGGTCTGTCGCATCTGCTGTCGGATACTTATGTGCTTTACCTCAAGACTCACAACTTTCACTGGAATGTCAGCGGGCCGATGTTTCGCACGCTGCATTTGATGTTTGAAGAACAGTATAACGAACTGGCACTGGCGGTTGATTCCATCGCCGAGCGTATTCGTGCTCTGGGCTTTCCGGCGCCGGGTACTTATTCGACGTATGCGCGCCTGTCTTCCATCAAGGAAGAAGAAGGCGTACCAAGCGCTGAAGATATGATCAAAAGTCTGGTGCAGGGTCAAGAGGCAGTTGTCCGTACCGCTCGTAGTATCTTTCCTCTTCTGGACAAGGTAAGTGACGAGCCGACAGCTGATCTGCTGACGCAACGCATGCAGGTGCATGAGAAAACGGCCTGGATGTTGCGCTCGATGCTCGAGTCTAAGTAACGGCCAGGGGCGAGTGGCTTCAAGTGCCACCCGTCCCGCTCCTGAACTGTTGATCCCCCGCCGTATCTGGTACTTCCTGTACCTGCCTTCATTGCGCAATCGCTCCGGCAATTCAAGGCCCTGCAGTCGCGCGTTGTGCTGCAGTTCTCCTCGCTTTTATTGGCGGCTCCTTCAAGGTTAATAACGCTATTCCGCTGTTTCCTGTAGCCATCTCCTACAGTGACAAAGTGTAGGGGCTTCTGGCTATAAAATCGTCAATCATGTTTTATACATCGGGACATTTATTTGTTTTTGAATATTTCTTTTGGTGTTTAAAACTCAATGATTCGAAGGTGACGGTTATGATGTTACGAAGTGCTGAGCGAGAGCTTAAGTTGCTGCATCGGGAGGTGGAAATACGCCATGACCCTTTTGTCGAGGATTTCAATATGACGCTGGCGCAACCACACTCCAAATCCGTTCGGCTTAACGGTCTGGCTACGTGCCTGCGTCTGGAGAACGTGTACTGGAACATTCTTTCAGGTATCGCCAGTTCCAATGAGTGCTCTGTCAATGCGGTACTGTCCTACATTGATCGGGAGGTTCACTTGCGGTACGGGGGCGTAAAGAATTTCAGTGGTTTGATTCGTGTTGTCTGTGTGGCGCATCTTTTGAAGGGCGACTGCCTGGAAAATTCCCACGTCTAGCATAGCTTTATCCTCATTCCTGTGGGCCCGCTCAGGTGTGCCTGCGCTTTCCCCCGCAGCGCGAGTGAACGGCTCGGCTGCGCGGGGTGGTCACGAACTTATCCGGTCGTTAATAGGTTCGTCCGGCTGCACGGTGCCAATTAACTCTATATAATCCTCCGTCTTGCTAGCGGGCGTGACTCTGCGTGGGTCAGGGCTGGCTTTGGCCTTGTGCCGGTGCCTTGTACCTCTGAGCGCAAGCCAGGAGCGAAATCGCCACCGAATTCGAATTACGAGAAGTGAAAACACCATCATGATGCGCAGCCATTATTGCGGCCAACTGAACGAGAGTCTGGAAGGCCAGGAAATTACCCTTTGCGGATGGGTCCACCGTCGTCGTGACCACGGGGGCGTTATCTTCCTCGATATCCGCGACCGTGAAGGCATGGCTCAAGTCGTGTTCGACCCTGATCGGGCCGACAGTTTCGCTGCCGCTGATCGCGTGCGCAGCGAGTACGTGGTCAAGGTCGTGGGCAAGGTTCGTGCTCGTCCGGCAGGTGCCGTGAATGCGAACATGGCGTCAGGCGCCATCGAGGTTCTGGGTTACGAGCTTGAGGTGTTGAATGAGTCCGAAACGCCGCCGTTCCCTCTGAATGAGTATTCCGACGTCGGCGAGGAAACACGCCTGCGTTATCGCTTCATCGACCTGCGCCGTCCGGAAATGGCCGAGAAGCTGCGTCTGCGTTCGCGTATCACTACCAGTATCCGTCGCTATCTGGATGACAACGGCTTCCTCGACGTCGAGACGCCGATCCTGACCCGCGCCACACCAGAAGGCGCTCGCGACTATCTGGTTCCAAGCCGCACACACCCGGGCAGCTTCTTCGCCCTGCCGCAATCGCCTCAGCTGTTCAAGCAACTGCTGATGGTCGCCGGCTTCGATCGCTACTACCAGATCGCCAAGTGCTTCCGCGACGAGGACCTGCGTGCCGACCGTCAGCCGGAATTTACCCAGATCGACATCGAAACCAGCTTCCTCAATGAAGAGGACATCATCGGTCTGACCGAGAGGATGGTTCGTCAGTTGTTCAAGGAAGTCCTGGACCTGGAGTTCGGTGATTTCCCGCACATGACCTTTGAAGAGGCCATGCGCCGCTACGGTTCCGACAAACCGGACCTGCGCAACCCGCTGGAACTGGTGGATGTTGCCGATCAGCTCACCGGCGTGGAATTCAAGGTGTTCAGCGGCCCGGCCAACGACCCCAAGGGGCGCGTTGCCGCACTGCGTGTACCGGGCGCCGCCAGCATGGCGCGCAGCCAGATCGACGACTACACCAAGTTCGTCAGCATCTATGGTGCCAAGGGGCTGGCCTACATCAAGGTCAACGAGCGCGCGAAGGGGCCGGAAGGCTTGCAGTCGCCGATCGTCAAGTTCATCCCGGAAGACAACCTGAACGTCATCCTCGATCGCGTTGGTGCGGTTGATGGCGACATCGTCTTCTTCGGTGCGGACAAGTTCAAGATCGTCAGCGAGGCCCTTGGCGCGCTGCGCATCAAGATCGGTAATGACCTCAAGCTGCACACTTGCGAGTGGGCACCGATGTGGGTCGTTGACTTCCCGATGTTCGAAGAAAACGACGACGGCAGCTTCACCGCCTTGCACCACCCCTTCACGGCACCCAAGTGCACGCCTGAAGAGCTGGAAGCCAACCCGGCGACCGCGCTGTCCCGTGCCTACGACATGGTGCTCAACGGCACCGAACTGGGCGGCGGTTCGATCCGTATCCATCGCAAGGAAATGCAACAGGCGGTCTTCCGTCTGCTGGGCATTGCCGAAGACGAGCAGCAGGAGAAGTTCGGCTTCCTGCTCGATGCCTTGAAATATGGTGCGCCACCGCACGGTGGTCTGGCTTTCGGTCTGGACCGTCTGGTAATGCTGATGACCGGCGCGCAATCGATTCGTGAAGTGATCGCGTTCCCGAAAACCCAGAGCGCGGCTGATGTCATGACCCAGGCGCCTGGCGTTGTCGATGCCAAAGCGTTGCGCGAGCTGCACATCCGTCTGCGCGAGCAGCCAAAGGCCGAGTGATGCCGGGCAGGGCGTATCAATGATGCGCCCTGCATTTACCCCTTATTGAGTGAAGCTTTTTGCCCGTCTGTTCAGGGCGAAAGGTGAAGGTGTTTCAAAAAGAATCTGGAGCGAAAAATGGCAGGTCATTCTAAGTGGGCGAACATCAAGCACCGCAAAGAGCGTCAGGATGCCAAAAAAGGCAAGATTTTCACCAAGTGGATCCGTGAGCTGACCGTTGCTGCGCGTCAGGGCGGTGGTGATCCCGGTTCCAACCCGCGTCTGCGTCTGGCGCTGGACAAGGCGCTTGGTGCGAACATGACCCGTGACACCATTGATCGTGCGGTGGCGCGAGGGGTAGGGGCCTCCGACGGTGATGATGTCGAGGAGCTGGGTTACGAGGGCTACGGTCCGGGCGGCGTGGCGATCATGGTCGAAACCATGACCGACAACCGCAACCGTACCGCGGCGGCTGTGCGCCATGCATTCACCAAATGCGGCGGCAATCTCGGCACCGACGGCTCTGTTGCCTACCTGTTCGATCGCAAGGGGCAGATCTCCTTCGCTGCCGGGGTCGATGAGGATTCGCTGATCGAGGCTGCCATGGAGGCTGATGCTGACGATGTCGTGACCAACGAAGACGGCTCGATCGATGTGTTCACATCGTTCTCCGGGTTTTATGCGGTGCGTAACGCATTGGAGGCTGCGGGTTTCAAGGCTGCAGACGCAGAGATTGTCATGCTGCCGACCACCAGTGCCGTGCTTGATCTGGAAACCGCTGAAAAGGTACTCAAGCTGATTGATATGCTCGAAGACCTGGATGACGTGCAGAACGTGTATTCAAATGCGGAGATCCCGGACGAAGTGATGGAGCAACTGGGCTGATCGCTTGCAGGTAACACCAGGTCGGAAGCCGGGGGAACGAAGCTGTGAGCAACGCACAGCTATCGGCCTCCGGCTTCTGCCTTTATGCTGCACCTATTGTTTTGCGTGACTTCCTCAAGCTGCAGGCGTTATGACTCTTATTCTTGGTATCGATCCCGGTTCGCGAATCACCGGCTATGGCGTGGTACGCGACACCGGGCGCGGCTGTGTCTATGTCGCGTCGGGCTGCATCCGCACCGGCAGCGGCGAGCTGTATGAGCGTTTGCAGATCGTTTATCGCGGTGTGCGGGAAGTCATCAAGACCTACGAACCAGTGACGATGGGCATCGAAAAGGTTTTCATGGCGCGTAACGCCGATTCGGCATTGAAGCTGGGGCAGGCCAGGGGCGCAGCCATCGTGGCGGGTGCCGAAGAGGCGCTGGAAATTGCCGAATACACCGCAACCCAGGTCAAGCAGGCAGTTGCAGGAACCGGCGGCGCCAATAAGGAACAGGTGATGATGATGGTCATGCACCTGCTCAAACTGACCCAGAAGCCGCAAATCGATGCGTCCGATGCCCTTGCCATCGCCCTGTGCCACGCGCATACGCGTTCCAGTCTGATTCCTCACGGCTTGGGCACTGCGCGCAGTCGCGGCGGCCGCTTGCGGCTCTAGAGGCATTATATGTCCGCTTATTTTCTATGATGACGGTGTTCAACTTCTTCGCGCGAGCGACAGGCAACACGAAAGGATCTGAAACGTGATTGGACGTTTACGCGGCTCTCTCGCCGAAAAGCAGCCTCCGCATCTGGTGCTGGATGTCAACGGTGTCGGCTATGAGGTGGAAGTACCGATGACCACCCTGTACCGGCTGCCGCATGTTGGCGAGACGGTGACTTTGCACACCCACCTGGTGGTCCGCGAGGACGCGCACCTTTTGTACGGCTTCTACGAAAAACGCGAGCGCGAACTGTTTCGTGAGCTGATCCGGCTCAATGGCGTCGGCCCCAAACTGGCGCTGGCGCTGATGTCCGGTCTGGAAGTCGATGAGCTGGTACGTTGCGTACAGGCGCAGGACACGTCGGCGCTGACGCGTATCCCCGGTGTGGGCAAGAAGACTGCCGAGCGTCTGCTGGTCGAGCTCAAGGATCGTTTCAAGGCCTGGGAGTCCTTGCCAGGCACCTTTACGCTGGTTTCCAATGGTCCCAATCAGGCTGAGCCTGTGGCATCGGCAGAATCCGATGCGGTCAGCGCACTGATTTCGCTGGGCTACAAACCTCAGGAGGCGAGCAAGGCTGTCTCCGCCATCAAGGAAAAAGATTTGAGCAGTGCGGATCTGATTCGCCGTGCGTTGAAGGGGATGGGTTAAGTGATAGACGCCGACCGTCTGATAACTGCCACTGGTGGCCGTGATCGTGATGAACAGATGGACCGCGCGATTCGGCCACTGAGCCTTGCGGATTACATCGGCCAGCCGACCGTACGCGAGCAGATGGAGTTGTTCATCCAGGCTGCCCGTGGTCGCAGCGAAGCGCTGGATCACACGCTGATCTTCGGTCCGCCCGGCCTGGGCAAGACCACGCTCGCCAACATCATCGCTCAGGAAATGGGCGTGTCGATCAAGAGTACGTCCGGCCCGGTCCTCGAGCGGCCCGGCGATCTGGCGGCGATCCTGACCAACCTTGAACCCAATGACGTACTGTTCATCGACGAGATCCATCGTCTGTCGCCGATCGTCGAGGAAGTGCTGTACCCGGCAATGGAAGACTTCCAGCTCGACATCATGATCGGTGAAGGCCCGGCAGCGCGCTCGATCAAGCTTGATCTGCCGCCGTTCACGCTGGTCGGCGCGACCACTCGAGCCGGCATGCTGACCAATCCGCTGCGCGACCGCTTCGGCATCGTGCAGCGACTCGAGTTTTACAACATCGCCGATCTTTCGACGATTGTCTCGCGCTCGGCAGGCATTCTGGGGTTGGTCATCGAGCCGCAAGGCGCTTTCGAGATCGCCAGGCGCGCCCGTGGCACGCCGCGTATCGCCAACCGCCTGTTGCGTCGGGTGCGGGATTTTGCCGAGGTTCGTGGCAACGGGCAGATCACCCGGCAGACAGCCGACAAGGCCCTCAACCTGCTGGACGTCGACGAGCACGGCTTCGATCATCAGGACCGGCGTTTGCTGCTGACCATGATCGAGAAGTTCGACGGTGGTCCGGTGGGCGTGGACAGCCTGGCGGCGGCCATCAGCGAAGAGCGTCATACGATCGAAGACGTACTCGAGCCCTATTTGATCCAGCAAGGCTATATCATGCGCACACCTCGCGGGCGTGTGGTGACCCGGCATGCGTATCTGCATTTCGGCCTGAATATCCCGTCGAGGATGGGCGAGATACCGGTGCCGGATGATTTTGGCGACGAGCCTGTGGATTTATAGCGATGCTTTGCAATTTATTTGCAGTCTGCGTGGTCACATTGCCAGTCCTGCCGCCGATACCAGTAACTAAGTGGCAAAACGTTGAAAAACAGTTGCCTGACCCGATTGGCAACCTGAGGAGTAAGCTCTAGAGTATGCGCGCGCAAAACGGGGTTCAGTCGTTCGCACATCGCTGTCGCGTTTATTACGAGGACACCGATGCCGGCGGCATCGTCTACTACGTCAATTATCTGAAATTCATGGAGCGGGCTCGTACCGAGCGGCTACGGGAATTGGGCTTTGCCCAATCCGAACTGGCGCAGGAAAACCTTTTATTTGTCGTGCACTCCAGTGAGGCCCGTTATCACCAGCCGGCGCGGCTGGATGACGAGTTGCTCGTCAGTGCAGAAGTAACCGAATTGAATCGCGTCAGCCTGCGCTTTAAACAGCAGATCAGGCGGGCGTCGGATGCAACGCTGCTCTGTGAAGGGCAGTTCCTGGTGGCGTGCGTGCGCGCCGATAGTTTTAAACCCCGGGCCATTCCCGAAGCTCTGCGAGCGGCCTTCGCCGACCAGAGCGGCGCGGGCATACATTCAGAGCAGGAGATAAAGCGTGGAAGCTAACGTCGTCGACCATTCCTCCATGTGGAGTTTGGTCAGCAATGCCAGCATTGTTGTTCAGTTGGTAATGCTGATTCTGGTAGCTGCTTCGGTCACTTCGTGGATCGTGATTTTTCAGCGCAGCAACATGCTGCGCGCAGGTCGACGTGCGCTGGACAGCTTTGAAGAGCGTTTCTGGTCGGGTATCGATCTGTCCAAGCTGTACCGTCAGGCGGGCAGCAACCCCGATCCGGATTCGGGCGTCGAGCAGATCTTCCGTGCCGGTTTCAAGGAGTTCTCGCGTCTGCGTCAGCAGTCCGGCGTCGATCCTGATGCGGTCATGGAAGGTGTGGCGCGCGCCATGCGTGTTGCCATCTCCCGCGAGGAAGAGAAACTCGAAGCCGGTCTGCCGTATCTGGCGACCGTGGGCTCTACCAGTCCTTATGTCGGTCTGTTCGGTACTGTCTGGGGGATCATGAACTCCTTCCGCGGTCTGGCGACTGCACAGCAGGCAACACTGGCTACCGTGGCACCGGGTATTGCCGAAGCATTGATTGCAACGGCCATCGGCCTGTTTGCAGCCATTCCGGCCGTTATTGCCTACAACCGTTTCGCCGCGCGCAGTGAGACCTTGATCAGCCGTTACTACACGTTTGCTGACGAGTTCCAGGCCATCCTGCACCGTAAAGTGCACACCAGCGAAGAGTGAGCAGGTAATTCCCCATGGCTTTAATCGCTCGAGATCGTCGCAGAAAACGCAAGCCGGTCGCCGAAATGAACGTAGTGCCCTACATCGACGTGATGCTGGTGTTGCTCGTGATTTTCATGGTGACGGCTCCCATGATCAACCAGGGCGTGAAAGTCGACTTGCCCAAGGTCTCCAGCGAGGCTTTGCCGCAAGACAACAACAATCAGGTCCTGACCATTTCGATCAAGGCTGACAAGACCTATTACTGGAACCTTGGCAGCGAAGTCGATACCGACAAGCAGATGGACAAGGCAATGACCCTGCCACAGCTGACTGCCGCAGTGACCAAGATCGTCGCTGCCGGTCGTGACGCAGGCAAGCAGACGCAGGTTTTCATTCGTGGTGACAAGACCGTCGATTACGGCTCGGTCATGGGCACGATGGGCGGGCTGCAGAAGGCTGGGGTCGGGAATGTTGGCTTGATTACCGAGGCACCCTGATGCAGCCGATTCGAGAGCCGTCCGCCTCGGAAAGCTACTTCTGGCCCAGTGTCTGGGCCGTGGCATTGCATATTCTGATTTTCGGCATGCTGTTCGTCAGCTTTGCCATGACTCCGGATCTGCCCGAAGCCAAGCCTATCGTTCAGGCAACGCTCTATCAGCTCAAGTCCAAGAGCCAGGCCACTACCCAGACCAACCAGAAGATTGCCGGTGAGGCGAAGAAAACCGCTGCGCGACAAACAGAAGTCGAACAGCTGGAGCAGAAAAAGATCGAGCAGCAAAAACAGGAAGCTGTAAAAGCTGCGGAACAAAAGAAAGAAGAGTCTGCTCAAAAAGCCGAAGAGCAGAAAGCAGCCGACGAAGCCAAAAAGGCCGAACAGAAAGCAGAAGAGGCCAAAAAGGCTGACGATGCCAAGAAAGCCGATGAAGCCAAGAAGGTTGCCGACGCCAAAAAGCTTGAAGAGAAGCAGCTGGCTGATATAGCCAAGAAGAAGGCCGAAGACGAGGCGAAGAAAAAAGCCGAAGAAGACGCCAAGAAAGCTGCTGCCGAGGAAGCCAAGAAACAGGCTGCTGATGAGGCCAAGAAAAAGGCCGCAGAAGACGCCAAGAAAAAGGCTGCCGAGGACGCGAAGAAAAAAGCCGCTGCCGATTCCGCCAAGAAGGCGCAGGAAGCAGCCCGTAAATCCGCTGAAGACAAGAAGGCGCAGGCACTGGCCGATTTGCTGTCCGATAAACCGGAGCGGCAACAGGCTTTGGCTGACGAGCGGGGCGATGAAACGGCTGGCAGTTTCGATGACCTGATTCGTGTAAGGGCTTCGGAAGGCTGGAGTCGTCCACCATCGGCACGTAACAACATGTCGGTAACGTTGCAGATCGGGATGTTGCCGGACGGTACGATTGCTTCTGTATCGATTGCCAAATCCAGTGGTGACGGACCGTTTGACAGCTCTGCGGTTGCTGCGGTGAAGAACATTGGACGTTTGACAGAAATGCAGGGTCTGAAGCCGGCTGACTTCGCGCCCTATCGTTCATTCAAGATGACATTCACACCTGGAGATCTAGCCTTGTGATCAACCTTTTTCGAGGACTGCTGGTCGTTCTCTGTTTCGCATCCGCAATGGTGTCGGCAGAAGAAAAGAACATTCTGGTCACCAGCGGCAGTGACCGCGCAGCGCCAATCGCTGTTGTGCCTTTCGGATGGCAGGGCGGTAGCGTTCTGCCTGAAGACATGGCCGAAATCATAAGCAACGATCTGCGCAACTCCGGTTACTACGCGCCGATCCCGAAGCAGAACATGATCAGCTTGCCGACCCAGGCCAGCGAAGTCATCTTCCGTGACTGGAAAGCGCTGGGTGCCCAGTACGTCATGGTCGGCAACATCACGCCTGCCGGCGGACGTCTGCAGATCCAGTACGCGCTGTTCAACGTGGCCACCGAGCAGCAGGTGCTGACCGGTAACGTGTCGGGTACCAATGATCAGTTGCGCGACATGGCGCACTACATTGCCGACCAGTCGTTCGAGAAGCTCACCGGTATCAAGGGTGCGTTTTCCACTCGTATGCTTTACGTGACGGCCGAACGCTTCTCGGAAAACAACACGCGTTACACCTTGCAGCGTTCGGATTACGACGGTGCTCGTGCAGTAACCCTGTTGCAATCCCGTGAGCCAATCCTGTCGCCGCGTTTTGCGCCGGACGGCAAACGTATTGCCTATGTCTCGTTCGAACAGAAGCGTCCACGCATCTTCGTTCAGCACATCGACACCGGTCGTCGCGAACAGATTACCAACTTCGAAGGCCTGAACGGCGCGCCTGCCTGGTCGCCGGATGGCAGCAAGCTGGCATTCGTACTGTCCAAGGACGGCAACCCGGAGATCTATGTAATCAATCTGGCGTCGCGTCAATTGAGCCGCGTGACCAACGATTCTTCGATTGATACTGAACCTTTCTTCGGCAAGGACGGGTCTACGCTATACTTCACGTCGGACCGTGGCGGCAAGCCACAGATCTACAAGACCAATATCAATGGCGGCGGTGCCGAACGCGTGACGTTCGTGGGTAACTACAACGCCAACCCGAAATTGTCAGCCGATGAAAAGACGCTGGTAATGATTCACCGGCAGGACGGCTTCACTAATTTCAAGGTGGCAGTGCAGGATTTGGCCCGCGGTAGCGTAAAAATCCTCACAGATAGCAACCTTGATGAGTCGCCTACTGTTGCGCCCAACGGCACCATGGTAATCTACGCCACCCGCCAGCAGGGCCGGGGAGTCTTGATGCTCGTGTCCATTAACGGACGCGTAAGGCTCCCGCTTCCTACCGCTCAAGGCGAAGTCAGAGAACCTTCCTGGTCCCCTTACCTGAACTGACGCGGCGCTACACGATTTGCTTAACACACTGGGGTTCATTAGGAGTTTCAAGATGGAAATGCTGAAGTTTGGTAAATTTGCTGCGCTGGCTCTGGCCATGGCTGTAGCTGTAGGTTGCTCGTCCAAAGGCGGCGACAATGCCGGTGCAGGCGGTGCTGCTGTTGATCCTAACGCTGGTTACGGCGCCAACTCGGGTGCTGTTGACGGCTCCCTGAGCGAAGAAGCTGCTCTGCGCGCAATCACCACCTTCTACTTCGAATACGACAGTTCGGACCTGAAGCCAGAAGCAATGCGCTCCCTGGACGTGCACGCCAAAGACCTGAAAGCTAACGGCGCTCGCGTTGTTCTGGAAGGCAACACCGACGAACGTGGTACTCGTGAGTACAACATGGCACTGGGCGAGCGTCGTGCGAAAGCCGTTCAGCGCTACCTGGTACTGCAAGGTGTTTCCCCAGCCCAGCTGGAACTGGTTTCCTACGGCGAAGAGCGTCCAGTTGCTACCGGCAACGACGAGCAGTCCTGGGCTCAGAACCGTCGCGTCGAACTGCGTAAGTAATTTGACATGCGAACGTGCCGACGTGCTCTAACCGTTTTGGCCCTTGCCCTTCCGCTTTCAGCGTTGGGTGCGGCACCTGTGGTCGATAACAATTCTGGCTCTGGCAGCAGCAGTTATCCGCCAGCGGGTTATGGCACGTCCGGCGCCTATGCCGGGGGAGGGGTTACGGCCCCTGCCTCGGCACAAGGTCAGCTGTTCATGCAGCTGCAGCAAATGCAGGACGAAATCGCGCGTTTGCGTGGTGTTGTCGAGGTCCAGCAAAATGACATCCAGCGCATGAAGCAGGAAGCACTGGAGCGTTATCAGGAACTCGATCAACGTATAGCCAGTGGCTCAGCCGCTCCGGCTACCAATAATTCCCAACCTGCTGGTGGCGCTATCGACGCCGGCGGGACGCCTTCGGCCCCCGCGGCTCAGCAGGCATCGGCAGCAGGCACCGAGCCTCCTGATCCGGCGAAGGAAAAGCTTTATTACGAAGCCGCCTTCGATTTGATCAAGGCAAAGGATTTCGACAAGGCCAGCCAGGCCTTCACCGCTTTCCTGCGCAAATACCCAAACAGTTCGTATGCGGGCAATGCCCAATACTGGCTGGGTGAAGTCAATCTGGCCAAAGGCGACCTTCAGGGCGCCGGTCAGGCGTTCGCCAAAGTCAGTCAACAGTATCCGAAGCATGCCAAGGTGCCTGATTCGCTGTACAAGCTGGCTGATGTCGAACGCCGTCTGGGTCATACCGACAAGGTGAAAGGCATATTGCAGCAGGTCGTTGCCCAGTATCCTGGCACTTCAGCTGCACAATTGGCGCAGCGAGATCTGCAGCGCCTTTGATGTGTTGACCCGCTGATCAAGAAAGCCGCGCTAGTCGCGGCTTTTTTCGTTAGAATCTCGCACCCGAAATTCCGGTACACCTTACGCTTTTCTGGATTCCGCGATTGCCGAGTCCCTTGAAGTGCCTGACGGAGGCGGACGGCCTGTTTAGCTGTTACGCCCGTGGCTGATATGCAAGACACATTACGCATCACCGAAATCTTTCACTCGCTGCAGGGTGAAACCCGTACGGCAGGCCTGCCCACCGTATTTGTCCGCCTTACCGGCTGCCCGTTGCGCTGCCAGTACTGCGACAGTGCCTACGCGTTCAGCGGCGGCACCATTCAGACGCTGGACGACATCCTTGGACAAGTGGCTTCCTATCGCCCTCGTTATGTCTGCGTCACCGGTGGCGAACCGCTCGCCCAGCCCAATGCCATTGCGTTGCTGAAGCGTCTTTGCGACGCGGGCTATGAAGTATCGCTGGAGACCAGTGGTGCTTTGGACATCTCGGCGGTGGATCCTCGTGTCAGTCGCGTCGTAGACCTCAAGACCCCGGGGTCAAAAGAAGTCTCGCGTAACCGCTACGAGAACATGGAGCTGCTGACGGCGAACGATCAGGTCAAATTCGTGATCTGCTCGCGTGAGGATTATGACTGGGCGGTTTCCAAGCTGATCCAGTACGGTCTTGATCGTCGTGCGGGCGAAGTTCTGTTCTCGGCCAGTCACCACGAGCTCAAGGGCCGTGATCTGGCGGATTGGATCGTGGCTGACAACCTGCCGGTACGCCTGCAGATGCAGTTGCATAAAATTCTTTGGGATGACGAGCCGGGGCGCTGATATGAGTGAATTGACCAAGACTGAAAAAAGAGCCGTGATCCTCCTGTCTGGTGGCCTGGACTCTGCGACCGTCGTAGCCATGGCCCGCGCCGAGGGTTACGTCTGTTACACGATGAGCTTCGATTACGGCCAGCGTCATCGCGCCGAGCTGGATGCCGCTGCGCGGGTTGCCGGTGATCTCGGTGCCGTGGAGCACAAGGTCATTGGCCTGGACCTCAACGGTATTGGTGGCTCGGCATTGACCGACAGCTCCATTGCCGTGCCTGAGTCGCCTTCTGAAGGCATTCCGGTCACCTACGTACCGGCACGCAACACCGTCTTCCTGTCGCTCGCTCTGGGCTGGGCAGAGGTCCTTGGCGCGAGGGATATCTTCATTGGCGTCAATGCCGTGGATTACTCGGGTTATCCGGATTGCCGTCCCGAGTTTGTCGAGTCATTCGAGCGCATGGCCAATCTGGCGACCAAGGCCGGTGTGGAAGGGCAGGGCTTCACGATCAGGGCGCCGCTGCAGAATCTGAGCAAGTCGGACATCGTCAAGGCAGGCACTGCGCTGGGGGTCGATTACTCGCTGACGGTTTCCTGCTACCAGGCTGACGACCAGGGCCGTGCCTGTGGCAAATGCGACAGCTGCCGCTTGCGCGCCGAGGGCTTTACCGCTGCCGGTATCGCAGACCCGACTCGCTATTTTTAAAGTTTTTCAAAAAAGGTGTTGAATTACTCATAAAAATCAGTAATATACGCGCCACACAACAGAGGGTCGTTAGCTCAGTTGGTAGAGCAGTTGGCTTTTAACCAATTGGTCGTAGGTTCGAATCCCACACGACCCACCATTTCGAAAATCTGGAAGGCCCATGAAAATGCGGATTTCCAGGTTTTTTTTTGCGTTGCGGATTGTCATGGTTGAATAGCGGTTCTGGGCTTCCGTCATGGGGCTGATGCGACGATCTGTAAGGCAGCTGGCAAATCTTTCGAAGCTGAGGCAGTAAGCACCGATTGAGCTTGATGTGCACCCGGACAAGCAGCCGTCTGAACTCCCGATGGGTTTTTTCGGTTTCGCCCCTAACCCCGATTATTCTCTGGCTCGGATCTACGTTCTCATACCTCAAGCAGAGCAATGCGTTAAGTATTATGCCCGTGTAGTAGGAGGTTACCCCACTAACGACGTGCGCTTGATGACCAGGGCGGCGAACGAGGTAGTGAATCGTTTGTTTCGACCGGAGTTCAAGTACAGCAAGGCAGAGGTACTGTTGCTGGATCTGCGACAGCCTGGCGAGTTTACGGATGACATGTTCGCAGCTTCGCAACTGGCGTCTGCGGAGAGGATGATGGGAGGCCTGGACGAGATCAATACACGCTGGGGCAGAGGGGCTTTACGAACAGGGAGTGTTCCTTTCAATCCGGAATGGGCTATGCGCCGCGAGCTGATGAGTGAGAGTTATACAATCAGGCTCGATCAGTTGTGGGAGGTGAAAAGTCTGTAAGAGCTCTGTAAGGATCAAGGCGCGGATGCACTTGGGTTACTAGAGTTACCACGCCTACTTCGTCAAATTCTTCGAATCGAGATTTAGATAGAGCAGTTTTTTGTAGACGCAAAGTGATACGTTTGCAGTCATTCGCTAGTGAAATTTTAGTATTTCTGATTGTCATCTAATAGCTCCATTGAACTGACATCGTACATCCATCACTAAGCCAGCTGTCTAATTGATATCACCAGTTCGCTTCGGTGGTGAGAAGGAAAAGCTGTCTTCATATAATAAAGCTTGACTCGTCGCTTTTGAGAGGATAATTTTTATTCAAGTCTGATGTTGGATCCGAACGATGCAGATTTTTAGCTCTGACGATTAGGCCGTTTCGCGATAGCATGATTGATGCCGTTGTATTTTAATGTATGCTAAAGCCATGTTGACTGCCTTTTTCTGTTGGGGCATATACTTCTTTTGCAGGCGGAAAGTTGGCAGTGCTGTGGGTCTTTAAACCCTCCGACGTAGGCTTTCGCTCAGCTCGGCTGATCGTACCGCGAACTCGGCGGCAAAGGTATTAGTATTATTTATGGAAATAGGTGCATTGCTGATTGCGATGCGAGCTCGGCAGTTGGCGGGGCGGGGCGCCAGCCTTAGAAAGCCTCATTCCCCACAGCCTTATATAGAGATTGGACGCTCGGTATATGATTATGTTGCTCCGCTTTAAGGCGGCTCATCTTTGATGTCTGCAGGGGCGTTAAGGAATTCGGTCAGGTCGAAAAAAGTCGGTATACGCAAGCCAATGCATGGTCGACCAGCGGTCGTTAATGCTTACTAATCTTAGCGGACTAATAGGGTTTGAAGGGATTGGTTTAGGAATTTTGGATGTTGACGACTGCTGTGCACAGCTGCCGTTTCAGCTTTAGTTTAAAAAAACGTAACCGGGCAGCACGTCAGGTTGAAGAGGATAGCGTCACGTTATGGATGACCATTTTAATTCACCCAGTATTGATATTTTGTACGACTACGGTCCCTTTCTGAAAAAATGTGAGATGACGGGAGGCATAGGCAGCTATTCATCCGGAACGCCCACCCCTCGGGTAGCGATAGTCGGTGCCGGCATCAGTGGGCTGGTCGCTGCAACTGAATTATTACGTGCGGGAGTCAAGGACGTTGTTTTATATGAGTCGCGTGATCGAATCGGGGGGCGGGTATGGTCTCAAGTGTTCGATCAGACTCGTCCACGTTACATTGCAGAAATGGGTGCGATGCGCTTTCCTCCCAGCGCAACTGGCCTTTTCCACTACCTGAAAAAGTTTGGTATTTCAACGTCGACCACCTTTCCGGATCCAGGTGTGGTGGACACGGAGCTGCATTACCGTGGTAAACGCTATTACTGGCCAGCGGGCAAAAAGCCGCCCGCATTATTCAGGCGAGTTTATGAGGGGTGGCAGTCTTTATTGCGCGATGGTTACCTCCTTGAAGGCGGTTCTTTAGTTGCCCCGCTGGACATTGCCTCCATGCTCAAGTCGGGTTGTTTGGAAGAGGCAGCGATCGCATGGCAAGGATGGCTCAATGTATTCCGAGATTGTTCATTCTACAACGCGATTGTCTGTATTTTTACCGGCCCCCACCCGCCAGGCGGTGACCAATGGGCTCGCCCTGAAGACTTTGAGCTGTTCGGCTCGCTTGGCATAGGCTCGGGTGGTTTTCTGCCAGTCTTTCAGGCTGGCTTCACGGAAATACTCCGGATGGTCATCAATGGATACCAAAGTGATCAGCGACTGATTCCGGACGGGATATCCAGTCTGGCCAAGAGACTCGCTGATCAGGCATTTGACGGCAAAACGTTAAGGGAGCGCATTTGTTTTAGTCGGGTAGGCCGCATTTCCAGAGACTCTGAAAAAATCATCATCCAGACAACAGCAGGAGAACAGGGCTTATTTGATCGAGTGATTGTCACTAGCAGTAATCGAGCCATGCAAATGATTCATTGCCTCACGGACAGCGAGCGCTTCCTGAGTCGTGACGTCGCTCGTGCTGTCCGCGAAACCCACCTGACCGGATCATCGAAGCTTTTCATTCTCACCCGTACCAAATTCTGGATAAAAAACAAACTTCCGACCACCATCCAGTCGGACGGCTTGGTGCGCGGCGTCTATTGTCTGGATTATCAGCCCGATGAACCTGATGGTCACGGAGTTGTTCTGCTCAGTTACACGTGGGAAGACGACGCTCAAAAAATGCTGGCGATGTCTGACAAAAAGACACGTTGTCAGGTACTGGTTAATGACCTCGCTGCGATGCATCCGACGTTCGCCAGTTATCTCCTGCCTGTTGAGGGGGATTATGAGCGGTATGTATTGCACCATGACTGGCTCACCGATCCCCATTCTGCGGGCGCTTTCAAACTCAATTACCCCGGCGAGGATGTTTACTCGCATCGATTGTTCTTTCAACCGATGACAGCGAACAGTCCCGATAAAGACACGGGGCTCTATCTGGCTGGCTGCAGTTGCTCTTTTGCCGGAGGGTGGATCGAAGGTGCTGTCCAGACAGCATTGAACAGTGCCTGTGCCGTGCTGCGCAGCACCGGAGGGCAGGTGTCAGAAGGCAACCCGCTTGACTGTATTAACGCCTCCTATCGCTATTAGCAGTCCTGAGAGAAGCGCTTATACAGGGAGAAGAGTATGCGCGAAATGATCACACTTGAATCGCTGTGCCGGGCATTGGCCGATGAACAGATTGCGGCTGAAGAGCTGCGCGGGCGGGCGCTCGACACTGAGGCCCGCTTGACCCTTTTGAACTGTTTCATACGCGAGGGTGATGCGGTCAGCCAGTTTGGCGAGGCTGATCAAGCAAGGAAGGGTACTTCACTCTGGGGCGTGCCAGTTTCCTTCAAGGATAATATCTGTGTTCGCGGTCTGCCGTTGACGGCCGGGACGCGAGGGATGTCCGGTTTCATAGCTGATCAGGATGCTGCGATTGTCAGTCAACTCAAAGCCCTCGGGGCTGTGGTTGCTGGCAAGAACAATATGCACGAACTTAGTTTCGGGGTGACATCCATCAATCCTCATTGGGGAGCCGTGGGAAACCCCGTTGCCCCCGGGTATTGTGCCGGGGGCAGTAGTGGTGGAAGTGCCGCCGCAGTGGCAAGTGGAATCGTTCCGCTGTCGGTGGGGACCGATACGGGGGGCTCGATAAGAATACCGGCGGCTTTTTGCGGCATTACGGGCTTCAGACCCACTACTGGACGCTGGTCAACGGCAGGCATTATCCCTGTTTCTCATACAAAGGATTGCGTTGGGTTACTGACACGAACAGCAGGCGACGCCGAATTTGTGTATGGGCTGTTGTCAGGCAAGCAGCAGTCTTTTCCTCTGAGCAGGACGGGTCCCTGTCGAATCGGCCTACCGGTCTCCATGTGGTCTGATCTGGATGGCGAGGTGGAGAGGGCATGCGTTAATGCACTCAGCCTGCTGCGCAAGACAGGGTTCGAGTTTGTTGAAATTGATGATGCCGATATTGTGGAACTGAACCAGACACTCACGTTCACCGTTCCGCTTTACGAATTCTTTGCCGACTTTGCTCAGTCATTGCTCTCCTTGGGCTGGAAGCACGGTATCCATCATATTTTTGCGCAGGTTGATGATGCCAACGTAAAAGGCATCATCAATCACCATCTTGGAGAGGGCGCTATAAAACCGGCTCACTATTTGAGTTCACTGCAAAATGGCGAGCTGTTGAAAAGAAAAATGGATGAGCTATTTGCTCGTCATCATATCAAGCTCCTGGGGTATCCCACGGTACCTTGCCGGGTACCTCATCTGGATCATGCTGACCGACCAGAGTTTTTCAGTCAGGCCATTCGCAATACCGACCTGGCCAGCAACGCGATGCTCCCCTCTATAACGATTCCCGTCGGGCCGGAAGGGCGGTTGCCGGTCGGCTTGAGCTTTGACGCGCCCAGAGCGCGAGATGCTTTTTTACTGAGCAACGTGAGTCTTATAGAGAAAGTATTAAAGGGTTGAGGTTTCAGTTGCCGACGCTTGTTGACGGGGTGTCGCGGTGTCGGCGTTTATCTACGCAAACCGACGTCAGGAGTTTCGATGAGCGTTTCCGAAAGACGCGTCTCTAGGTTGTTTGATCCAGGTAGTTTCAAGGAGGACCTCGAGGGCCAGAACACCCATTTCATCTGCGGGGCAGGAACGATCCACTCAATCAAGACCTATGTTGCGATGAGTCGCGGTCGTGACTGCGAGTTTCAAAGCAGTCGGCAATGGAGTACGGCTCAGCAAATTATAAAAACGGTAGGTTTGGCACGAGCTGCTGAAGCCCCGCTTATCTATATTCAAGATAAAATCGGGGGTAATAATGATACTGAAGGCTTTGATACAGCCAGAGTTTTTTCTTCAGATATGTCAAGTTTGCTTCTTTCCCCGTCCGGGATGGGCAGCGTCAGCGCATCGCTGGCAGAGTTGGCAAAACTCAATTTGCTGATGTCCGTGATTTTAGGGCCGACATCAGGGCCTTTGGCGTTACCTGTGATGCTCGCCGATCTGGTGCTGATGACTCGTCGAGGAGCTCTGTGTATGGGACGACCTGACATGGTCAAGGCGATGCTCGCTCAACAGACCGATCTTTATTCCCTCGGCGGGTCCGATATCCACAGTACCGCGTCTGGGTCCGTGCACTTGGTTTTTGACGACGAGGCTGATCTGTTCGCCGATCTGAGAAAACTGCTCTTATATCTGATTGCTGGAAAAAGCTCGACGTACGGTGAGTTTTCAACCCCACTTGAAGTGGATTTCAACCGCCTGCTGCCCCCGTCTCATAATATTCCTTTTGATGTGCAGCATCTGGTACGTTCATTTGTCGATAGCGACAGCCTGATCGAAATCGGTGCCTCTCATGCGCCTGAGGTTTTAGTCGGGCTGGCCAGCCTGCAAGGGCAGGTTTTTGCCGTGGTTGCCAACAACTCCGCGCATGGCGGCGGCGTCATCTACAAAAGGACCGCCCGTAAAATGATTCATGTCATTGACCTGGCTGGGAAAATGAGCTTGCCCATTTTGTTTATCGCAGATATTCCTGGGATCATGATTGGGGAAGAGGCTGAACGCGATGGGATTTTTGCCGCTGTGGCAGATTTATTCAGAGCACATACCCGATGCAAGGTAAAAAAATTATTGTTGGTTGCTCGGAAGGCGTACACCGGTGGTGTTTATGCCATGAGCGGGCCAGGCTTTGAACCTGTCGCCGTGCTGGCCTATCCTGACGCCAATATAGGCGTTTTCAGTACCCTTACCATGGAAAAGATCATCAAGTCCTCAAGCATGACCGATGCGCAGAGAGCTGTGGTGTCCGCATTGGATGAGGAAATCAGATCGCCGCTACTGCTCAAAGACAAGGGCTTGATTACCGATGTCATCAGTGTGCGAGATACACGGGAAGCAGTGTTCAAGTATCTGTTTCATTAGGAGTGTTCAGCTCCGTACCTGACGGCGTCCCAGTGGTGGACACCAGCAATTACAGCCCTGGGTTGCGTGCCCCTTCGCAATTGCAGAACTTGATGAGGGAATGACAGAAAACGTCTGGGTTGCCAAACAGATTGGACGGCCTGCGATCAAGGGCTTCAACACCGTGCTGGCTTATACCTTGGCAGAGCCAGGCTTTCCGAAGGGTTGCCCAGGACGCTTGGCAGCAGCTGTGGCAGGTAACGATCAAGGCAACGGCCTTCCTCATCTACCATGTATTCATCGGCGACCTATTTCGCCAAGAACGATTGTCCTGCAGTCCATAGCTGAACCTCGACACTCCAGAACGGTTTGGGTACGAAGTTTGAGATATCCCGGTCGCCGTCAACCACCAGCCGAAGGGGCGGTGCTTGAACGCTTCCGACGGAGAGCACACCGGTATACTCGGACTGTCGGCCCAGCAAGGTGAAAAGCCGCGAAAAAGTTCATGCCGGTGAGCCGGTCCGCTCTGGAGCGAGCGCGGAGAGATACAACGGGTAGGTTTCAGAGCCTTGTTTGACGCTGTTGAGTGCCTGGCGGATGGATGCTTCATTGAGCGCAGACAGCCATAACCTTTGAATCGGTCCCCGGTACCCGCAATACTCGATCAGTTCGCGCGCGATCATCTCCCGCGGTCAGCGTCCGTCGCAATCACGAGCTCGGTGGCCTGCTTGAGTAGTTGCTTGACGATCTTGAACTGATCGGCTGTTTTCGGCTTGACGAGCACTTTCCATTCCGCAGGCAGGATTGTAAGTATGTCCAAGCTCCAGTTTTTCAGGCGCTCTCCATAGGCATCGGGAGGAGCTGTTTTCAGTAGGTGTCCGCCCCCCCCCAGCTCACGGCCACACCATTGCCTTTGATGCAGCCGTCACCTCGTGTTTTGGCTCCGAGCACGGCGGCGATGTCTTTACCTCTCGCACAGATACAAGCGCATAAGTAGCGCCCGTTCATCAATATGCTACCTCCGACGGATTCTGGTACAAGGCTCGGACACGTTTCGCGGCGGCCGGCGCTGCATCTGAGATGAGATTCGTAGCATGTAGATGGATGCCGAGATGGAGCGCTGGCAGCACCTATTGTCCGAGCCGGTACATGAGCGCTTGCGGCATGAATCTATGGCCTCGGATCAATCGCCTGCTATCAAGGTGAAATGGGACGCGTATTGCGGTCTATGCCGGGAGGATTGATCTCGCTTGAGGAAGGCGGGCGCTGACCCACGGCGGCGCGCTGTTCCGGCATCTGGCTGCGGTAAGATTGGCCGTGTAGTGGTTTGTCAATATCAATAACCCGTGTACCCGCCGGGCTTATCAGATCGCCCTGCAGGACTTCTGCAGTTTCGTCGGCTCGGCCTAGGCGTTTCGCGCCGTGGCGCGCTCAGTTGGATTTCTGATTCGTCCGATATCAAACTCATTGCCCGCGCTTTGGTGTCGTATGCGCTGATCGTCTTGCCATAGCCAACGGCAAGCGTGCCTAACGACAACAGCGTCCATTAGGTCTTTTTAAAATCGGTGCGTCAGAGAGGACAAATAATGCAAGTGCTCTGTTCGATAATAAAGTTAATTATTCGCTGCCTCTCTGTGTAACTCATTATTATGAGTTGTGGATTTGGGGTTGCCAGGCGTGCGCCGAGACGAATTTTAGTCGTCCGTTCGTCGACATGCGTCAAAAAAATTATAGAAAATGAAAAGAGTGACGACATAGTGGCTTATAGCCATGGAGCGGCCTTTTATCTTTAGTTCGAGACCCTCGGTTATGAACAGGCTTATCCTGCCTCGGCACCTCTTTGTCCAGAAAACACATACAGTTCGAGTATTTACTCAAGTACTTCAATGGCCCTCCGGATGACGCCGCAGTGAGTTCAGATCTGTGACGTGACCTTTTACCGAGCGTGTCGAGGGTTTCAGCAGATTCACATTATCAATTCATCCTGATGCGTATCGGACTCTATGTTCCGCTACCTGTCCGGCGGACTTTTATTTTCAAAAAATCAATGAGTAAAGATATATGTCCAGCGCAACATCTGGTGTGTTAAGTAATATGACGGTTCGGGCGAAGCTACTGGTGGGTTTCGGACTGTTGATTTTAATGATTTTGTTAATGGCTTATACGGGAAAGGATGCCACCGATACGTTGAAGCGTCGGGCTGAACTGTCTGGGGATATTGCTCAATTCAGCTCGATCGCCCGAGACATGCGTATCGAGCGTTTGGTTTATTTTTTAAAAGCGGATGATGCACAGGCTTCAAAGTGGTTGGAGGCACTCGAGCGGACGGAGCGTCAGCTGGTGAGCATCTCGCCCCGTTTCAAAACAGCCAATAACATCGCGCTGCTCAAAGAAGCCCAAACGACGATGCAGCTTTACCGTGGGTTCTATACTCGATCAGTCGAGGCTACTCGAGAGCGTGAGCAACTGCGGACCCTTGCCGGCGCTTCGGGCGAAACGATTAACGGTTTGTTGCTGAAGATCGCAGAAGCCGCCAACGACGAGAGCGGGAATGCCGCGGATCGTCAGAAACTCCCTGCACTGTTTATCTCTGTCCAGAAGATGCGAACCGCGTTTCGCTCTTATACGGCATCCCCGAGTAAAAGCGGGGAAGACACTGTCCGTCAGGCAATAGCGCAGGTGGTGGCCAGTATCGACACGCTCAAAGATACCAGTTTGCCCCGTGCTGACGTTCAAGCGTTGGCGGCAGGAATGGCCACCTATAGCGGGCAACTGGAAACATTAGTTGCCGCTCAGGCCAAAGTTGATGAGGCTCAAGGCGGTATCACAACGTCGATCGCCACCATTCTTGGCATTACGGACAAGATGACGGCTATCCAGAATGAGTTTCGTGCCTCCGATGCAGAGAAAGCACAGGAGAAGATTTTGCTCTGGCTGGGCCTTTCTGCTCTCTTGGGTGTTCTTGCGGCCTGGTTGATTACTCGATCAATTGTTCATCCACTCAAAGAGACTGTTGAAATCGTTGAAGTCGTTGCAGAAGGGGATTTTACGTACAAAACGCAAGTGACTCGAAATGATGAGTTGGGCGCGTTGCAGGGCAGCATGCTGCGCATGACGTCCGGGCTCCGAAGCTTGATTGGGGAAATGAAAGAGGGAATCGTGCAGGTGGCAAGCGCGGCAGAGCAGCTTTCAGCAGTAACCGAGCAGACCAGTGCGGGCGTGAACGCGCAGAAGCTGGAGACTGAGCAGATTGCCACTGCGATGCAGCAGATGACAGCCACTACTCATGAGGTATCTCGTAATGCAGCCCAAGCCGTAAATACTGCGCAAATCGCCAGTCAGTTGGCCCAGAAAGGTGGGCAAGTCGTTGACAGGACTCGTTCCCAGATAGAGACCCTGGCGCGTGAGATGAACATGACCAGAACAGCGATGGCGGCGCTTAGAGGGAATACTCAGAGCATCGGTGGCGTGCTGGATGTGATAAAAACGGTGGCTGATCAGACAAACCTTCTGGCGTTGAACGCGGCCATTGAAGCTGCGCGTGCCGGGGAGGCAGGACGTGGTTTCGCTGTCGTCGCGGACGAGGTAAGAGGCCTGGCCGTGCGCACCCGCACGTCGACAGACGAGATCGCGCTGCTTATAAACGAACTGCAAACCAGTACCGATCATATGGGCCAGGTTCTAGAGCAAAATCTGGCACTGACGGACAGCAGTGTCGAACTGTCTACGCAAGCCAGCGAAGTGCTGCAGAGTATTACCGCATCTGTTGATGAGATTGAGGTGATGAACGAACAGATCGCCGTTGCTACTGAGCAGCAAAGTAACGTCGGTGAAGAAATAGGCAGGGGCGTCACGAATGTCAGGGACATTTCAGACCAAACAGCCGCCGCCAGTGAAGAGACAGCGACATCGAGTGTTGAATTGGCCAGAGTCAGCGCCAGACTGCAGGAGATGACCAACCGGTTTAAAGTCTAGCCTGAAGGTCTGGCCCAATGCGTTTGTGGCTTGGGTCAGGCCTCAACAAGACCAGATCGAGTTCATACCGCGTTGCGGCACTCAGCCGCCATGCATGGGCTGCCGGTACGGCTGAAAAGAGCGGCCGCACAAGAGAATTGGCTATCTACAAAGACGAGTACCTATCGAGTCATCCGGGCGACGGGGGGGGGAGGTGGGACTGATCTGAAGCAAGCGTTCAAAGCGTCGGAAAACTTATTGAATGTTGCTCCCAAGGGGTGATCTATAGGGGCGGCGTTTTTGAATATTGCGAGGCTGTAGCAATTGTCGTGGTGGGTGGTCCCGGCGCCGCCATTCCGGGCGTCGATTCGGTTCAGCCCCACACCAAAAGATTCAGGAAAAGTAGACATGGAAAAAGAGGCTTTTTTGCAACTGCTGGCTGCCGAAGGGTTCGGCACCGTTGTTGAAGTCGAGCGCGAAGCGTTTGGTACGCTGGACTCGCATGCCCACAACTTCGAGGCGATGGCGCTGGTTCTGCACGGCAGCCTGGTCATCCATAAATCTGATGGCGATTTCACCTACAACTCAGGAGATATTTTTCACCTGGAATGTAACCAACCCCATTCGGAAGTGTTTGGTGAACATGGCGTACGGTACCTGGTGGGAAGAAAGTGACGAAGCTGGCATTTCAGCCTGGATTCATGTGATGTCAGACGTACAGGAAAGACCATGTTCGAACATCTTGACCTCAACGCGCTGATCGCCGCCTACGGCTATTGGGTCATTTTCCTGGGCTGTTTGCTGGAAGGCGAAACAGTGTTGATCCTTGGTGGTATGGCTGCGCACCAAGGTGCTCTGCAATTGCTGCAAGTGATCGGCTTGGCCACGTTGGGCGGTATGCTCGGCGATCAGTTGCTATTCTGGACCGGACGTTATTCCGGGGAGCGCCTGCTGCCCAGACTCAAACGTCACCAATCTGCCATCAAGCGGGTCGAGGGTCTTATCCAGCGTTACCCCACGACCTCCGTATTCGCTGTTCGCTTCCTCTACGGCATGCGCCTGGTGGGGCCTATGGTGATAGGTGCAAGTGGCCTGTCACCCTGGCGTTTCGCCCTGATCAATGTGCTGAGTGCGGCAGTCTGGGCAACCCTGTTCGTCTGCGCCGGCTATTGGGCGGGGGAAGCGTTACAGCATCTACTCGGCGACCTGAAGCCCTATCGTCTGCCGATCTTCCTCGCGGTGGTAGCACTGGTGATTCTTGCTGCGTTGGTGCGGTATGTGCACCGCCGATCCAGGGCAACGGATCGTTGAGACGGTGGCGTCGGCATGCAAGGCTGTAGCGCGCCTTGCCGACGTCGAGGTCGACAGCCAGTACCGGGCTTTCCGTGCCCTCGGCAAGCGGTCTTCAAGAACGCTTCTCATCGCTGCCTGCTGAGCCAGAAACAGCTGTTAAATCAGTTTTTTGGCGCTAGAATCGGCGCGCCTTAAGAAGTCTGGCCGGTGTCCACCGGATATCAGCCATAAGCCTTTGTACAGATGGCGCAGCCTCTGTCAGGCTTTTTTTATTGCCTGTATTTCGGGTGTAAACTTGCCTTTCGCGCACTGGCGCTTTCAGGTCCCGTGAACATGACACAGATCTCCGAACGTTTCCTGGTGCAGGCGCATCTCGATGCCAAACAGCCCAGGACGTTGAGCCCGGCAGAGCAGGCGCGTTACCGTGCCGACATTGCTGCTGAACTCAAGAAGCAGGACGCCGTGCTGGTTGCTCACTATTACTGTGATCCGGTTATCCAGGCGCTGGCCGAGGAGACCGGTGGCTGCGTGGCCGACTCCCTGGAAATGGCGCGCTTCAGCAATAACCACGCGGCCAGCACTGTATTGGTGGCGGGTGTGCGTTTCATGGGCGAAACCGCGAAGATCCTCAACCCGGAAAAACGCGTGTTCATGCCGACGCTTGAAGCCACCTGCTCGCTTGACGTGGGGTGCCCGGTCGACGAGTTTTCCGCCTTTTGCGACCAGCACCCGGAACGTACCGTGGTGGTGTATGCCAACACCTCGGCAGCCGTCAAAGCCCGCGCGGACTGGGTGGTGACCTCAGGCTGTGCGCTGGAAATCGTTGAGAGCCTGATGGACAACGGTGAGAAAATCATCTGGGCGCCAGACAAGCACCTGGGTCGCTACATCCAGCGTGAAACCGGTGCCGACATGCTGTTGTGGGACGGTGCCTGCATCGTTCACGAAGAGTTCAAGTCCAAGCAGCTCGAAGACATGAAAGCCCTGTACCCCGAGGCGGCGATTCTGGTTCACCCGGAGTCGCCGGAAGCGGTCATCGAGCTGGCTGACGTGGTCGGCTCGACCAGTCAGATGATTGCCGCAGCGCAACGCCTGCCCAACAAGACGTTCATCGTTGCCACTGACCGGGGCATCTTCTACAAGATGCAGCAGCTGTGCCCGGACAAGATCTTCATCGAGGCGCCTACGGCCGGCAACGGCGCGGCGTGCCGGAGTTGTGCACATTGCCCATGGATGGCGATGAATACGCTTGAACGCACCTTGCAGTGCCTGCGTGAGGGCAGTAACGAGATATTCGTCGACCCGGCGCTGATCCCCCATGCTGTACGCCCCTTGCAGCGCATGCTGGACTTCACTCAGGCAGCGCGTTTGCGACAGGCCGGCAACGCCTGACAGCGGTCATGAAAAAGCCCGACTGAAGCGTCGGGCTTTTCATTGTTGTACGTGTCAAGCCGTCTTGCGACGCCGGACGATCAGTTCATCATGTCCTTGACCATCCGCTCCTGCTCGATCAGATCCTTTTGCCGCGCATCGATACGTGACGCCAGCTGAAAATTATTGGCCGCACGGCGTTTGGCGAAGTCCAGCTGCTGGATCGCCTGACGGAAATCACCGACCAGCGCAAAATACTCGGCGCGCGCCTGATGCAGGCCGATCGTGTTGCCGTTCAGGCCACGGGTTTCCGCCACGACGTACCAGATGTCCGGATCATCCGGGCGGGTCTTGAGCAGTGCTTCAAGGCTTTTCTCGGCTTCGGCCGTGCGGTTCTGCTTGAGCAGCACGTCGATACGCACGTCATTGAGCGGATAATTGCCGGGGTACAGCGTCAGCATGCGATCGACACGCTGCTGCGCATCGGCCAGGCGGTTATTGGTGATGTCCAGGTCGATCTGCGTCAGGTTGTAGGTAATGTCATTCGGCGCTTTTTCGAGCAATGGCTTGAGGGTTTCCCTGGCCTCGTTCAGTTGTCCGCCCTTGATCTGCGCGATGGCCAGGCCATAGCGCGCCGGATCGGATTTCGGGTTTTCAACCAGTTGCGCACGGAAGCGTTTGGCGGCAATGCCTGGGGTTTCTTCGTAGATCAGCGCCACGCGGGCGCGCATCAGTTGGTACAGCAGACTGTCTTCCTTGCCGCCCGGTTTGGCCTGCTCGGCACGGTTGCGTGTGTCGGCGATCCGCGACTCGCTGACCGGGTGAGTCAGCAGAAACTCCGGAGGCCTGGCGTCGAATCGATACTGGCGCATGAGGCGCTCGAACATGGTCGGCATGTTGCGCGGGTCATAACCGGCCTTCTCCAGGTTGAGAATGCCGATGCGGTCGGCCTCCTGCTCGTTCTGGCGCGAAAAGCGCCGTTGTTCCTGGATCGCGGCAGCCTGTGAGCCGGCGATGGTGGCGATACCCGCGTCACCGGCGCCTGCGGCTGCCATGACGATACCCGCCAGCATCGCGGCCATGACCGGCACCTGCATGCGTTGCTGGGCCTCGATGCCCCTGGCGAAGTGGCGTTGTGACAAGTGAGCCAGTTCGTGAGCCAGTACCGAGGCATACTCACCCTCGGTCTGAGCGTTGAGAAACAACCCGCCGTTGACGCCGATGATGCCGCCGGGTGCGGCAAAGGCGTTGAGCTGCGGGCTGTTGATCAGGATGAATTCAAGCCGCCGGTCCTGAACCTGACTGGTCTCGGCAAGGCTGTAGACCGAAGTCTCGACGTAGTCCTTGAGTTGCGGGTCCGACAGCTGCGCCACCTGGCCGCGCAGCAACCCCAGCCACGCACGGCCCAGACGGTGCTCCTGTTCGGGGGAGACAATCGAGGAGCTGGCGTCACCAAGCGAGGGGAGGTCATCCGCCATGCCGTGTGTAGCGAACAGGCAAGCGAGGGTGAGCAGTGTAGGACGCAAAAAATTCATGCATGAAGCTCTGGTCAGAAGAACCTGTACTGTAGCTGGCTCAATGGCGTGCTGACCAGAGTGAGGTATTCTTGCCGCCTTGTTCGTCCTGCCTTTTCGGACCTGCTTTGTAATTCGATGTGTCCGCCTGGAGATAAACGATGTCTGACGCTGTAGTGCGCCCCGAGGCCTGTGACGCCGAACTGGATGCCAGTGGTCTCAACTGTCCGCTGCCCCTGCTGAAAGCCAAGATGGAGCTCAACCGCCTGGCCAGCGGCGCGGTGCTTAAAGTAATTGCCACCGATGCCGGTTCGCAGCGCGATTTTCGAACCTTTGCCAGGCTCGCCGGGCACGAGTTGCTGCATGAAGAGGTCGATGCCGGCATTTATCGTTACTGGCTGCGCAAGGCCTGACCCACTGCCGCGTTTTTTCCGAAAAGGATGTTTGATGTTCAATGTGCTTCGCAATTGGGTGCAACGCTACTTCTCTGACGAGGAGGCGGTGGTCCTGGCGGTTTTGCTGTTTCTGGCGTTCACCCTTGTCCTGACGCTGGGCGGCATGCTGGCGCCGGTCCTCGCCGGTCTGGTGCTGGCGTTTCTGATGCACGGGCTGGTCAGTGCCCTGGAGCGCCTGCGCATGCCCGAAATGGCCGCCGTCGGTCTGGTGTTCACCCTGTTTATCGGCGTATTGCTGGTGTTCCTGCTGGTATTGGTGCCACTGCTCTGGCACCAGTTGATCACTTTGTTCAACGAAGCCCCGGGTATGCTCGCCAAATGGCAATCCGTGCTGCTATTGCTGCCCGAGCGTTATCCGCATTTGGTGTCCGACGAGCAGGTGCTGCTGGCCATCGAGGTCGCCCGGGGTGAAGTGGGCAAGATCGGTCAACTGGCGCTGACGTTCTCGATCTCCAGCCTGCCGCTGCTGGTCAACCTGATGATCTATCTGGTGCTGGTGCCGATTCTGGTGTTCTTCTTCCTCAAGGATCGGCACATGATCGGCCGCTGGGCGCGCGGCTATCTGCCCCGTGAGCGCGCTTTGATCAACCGGGTGGCGGATGAGATGAAGCGCCAGATTGCCAACTATATTCGTGGCAAGGTCATCGAGATTTTTATCTGTGGTGGCGTGACCTACATTGCTTTCGCCGCGCTCGGGCTCAATTACGCAGCGTTGCTGGCAATGCTGGTAGGCATATCAGTGGTCGTGCCCTATGTCGGCGCGGTAGTGGTCACCGTGCCGGTGGCGTTGATCGGTCTGTTCCAGTGGGGCTGGGGTGACCAGTTCATCTACCTGATGATCGCTCACGGCATCATTCAGGCGCTGGATGGCAACGTGCTGGTGCCGCTGCTGTTTTCCGAGGCCGTCAATCTGCACCCGGTGGCAATCATCTGCGCCGTGCTGCTGTTCGGCGGGTTATGGGGGTTCTGGGGGATCTTCTTTGCGATTCCGCTGGCCACGCTGTTCAAGGCCGTGCTCGACGCCTGGCCGCGCAATGAGCCGACGGTAGCCCCGTTGCTTTGACGCGATAGCCGCGACAGCAGGGCTGAATCGCTGCGGCACCTTGCGCGCCGCAGCGGGGCACGCGGATCAGCCTTTGTTCAGGGCTTCGGCCTGCGCCAATACTTCAGCCACATGGCCCGGCACTTTCACGCCGCGCCATTCCTGACGCAGTACGCCTTCCTTGTCGATCAGGAAGGTGCTGCGGTCCACGCCCAGGTATTCCTTGCCATAGAGCTTCTTGAGCTTGATGACGTCGAACAGCTGGCAGACGGCTTCGTCCTTGTCCGAAATCAGCTCGAACGGGAAAGACTGCTTGGCCTTGAAGTTTTCATGGGTCTTCAGGCTGTCGCGGGAAACACCGAGCACAACCGTGTTGGCTGCCTGAAACTGCGCGATATGGTCACGAAAGTCCTGACCCTGCGTGGTGCAGCCGGGCGTGTTGTCTTTCGGGTAAAAATAAATCACCACCTGCTGGCCCTTGAGCGCAGACAGCTCGACAGTCTGTCCGCTGGTAGCGGGTGCCTGAAAATCGGGAACCGGATGATCTACTGTGACAGTCATGAGGACTCCTTACATGGGGGCTTGTGGGCGCCAGGGTTCGATCAGTGCGTCCAGATTCAACGCGTCGGCGAAATCGAGGAATTGATCGCGCAGCCAGCTGATCTGCGTCCCGGCAGGCAGTGTCACCGTGAACGTGGCGTTGAGCATGGTGCCGCCGGTCTGCGGAGCCTGATAGGTGTCGCAGATCAGGTTCTCCAGCTCGACGTTGTGGTCGATGAAGAACTGGCACAGCTCATTGATGATGTCCGGGCGGTACGCCGAGCTGACGTAGGCCACGTAGGGCAGGGCCTCAGGACGGTTCTCAAGAGAGGCGCTGCGCACGACGCTGGTCGTGAACGCATGCTTCTTGGAGAGGCTCGACAGACCGGTTTCAAGGCGCGCCAGAGCGTCCCAGCTGCCCGACACCTGAAGAATCAGCGCACTGCACTCGCCGTGGCGGGTGAGGCGCGAGGTGACGACCGAGCAGCGGTTTTCATGGCTGGCGCGGCACAGGACGTTGGTCAGCTCCATGGGGTTTGCGCCAAGGGCACTGATGACAAGGAATTGTTCGCGAACTGTGGGGGTGGACGACATGCAGCATTCCTAGACGATGAGCGGTCGGTACTTTTTCGGACTTGCGGGGCTGTTTCGACAATCGATGGCGCAAGATTACTTGCCGGGTCCCTCGGCGCCTGGCTCGCATGGATATACCATGACTGGGCTGGAGTGCGCTGGGGCGGGGCTTCTGGCGACAAATTCGACCGATTGAGCGAGGTGCGCAGGTGACCAGTACCGATCAAAGGACGAAGGGTAGCGAAAACCATCGCTCAGGGGAATGCTCAGAGCGCGGTACTTCGCTTGTACAAGGCTGATAGCGCCAGTACCATTACGGCTCTCTTTTTCCGGCAGGAGCGGTTGCATGATTGCGGGCAGTATGGTGGCACTGGTCACACCAATGGATGCACAAGGTCGTCTGGACTGGGACAGCCTGAGCAAACTGGTTGACTTCCACTTGCAAGAGGGCACCCACGCCATTGTTGCCGTAGGCACCACCGGTGAATCGGCGACGCTGGATGTGAACGAACACATCGAAGTCATCCGCCGGGTGGTCACTCAGGTTGCAGGTCGCATTCCGGTCATCGCCGGTACAGGCGCCAATTCGACGCGTGAAGCTGTCGAACTGACCACCAACGCCAAAAATGCGGGTGCCGACGCGTGCCTGCTGGTGACGCCTTACTACAACAAGCCGACTCAGGAAGGCCTGTTCCAGCATTTCAGCCACATCGCCAATGCCGTCGACATCCCGCAGATCCTCTACAACGTGCCGGGCCGTACGGCCTGCGACATGCTGCCAGAGACCGTTGCGCGTCTGTCGACGGTGAAAAACATCGTTGGTATCAAGGAAGCCACCGGCAACCTGCAACGCGCCAAGGACATCCTGGCCAGCGTCAGCAGCGATTTTCTGGTGTACTCCGGCGACGACGCTACAGCAGTCGAATTGATGCTGCTGGGCGGCAAGGGCAATATTTCCGTGACCGCCAACGTTGCACCGCGCGCCATGAGCGATCTGTGCGCAGCGGCCATGCGTGGCGATGCGCAAACGGCCCGGGCGATTCACGAAAAGCTCATGCCGCTCAACAACACCCTGTTCATCGAATCCAACCCTATCCCCGTGAAGTGGGCCTTGCATGAAATGGGTCTGATGCCAGACGGTATCCGTCTGCCGCTTACCTGGCTCAGCGAAGCCTGTCATGAACCGCTGCGTCAGGCCATGCGCCAGTCCGGCGTCCTGGTTTAATTGAGGAAGTATCACGCAATGAAGCGATTGGCCGGACTTTCCGCACTTGCTCTTATTATCTCCAGCACCAGCGGTTGCGGTTGGCTCTGGGGCGAAGATGGTTACTTCCGTGATCGCGGCAGCGATTACCTCCAGGCGACCCAGACCCCACCCATGCAGTTGCCCGCCGATGTCAGCGGCGTCAAGCGTCTGGATCCTTTGCTGCCGATCCCGCGTAACGTGGCTGACAGCACTCAGAAAGACGGCGAGTACACCGTGCCGCGTCCTCAGCCGCTGGGCACGACTTCCGAGTCGAGCGACTTCAGCCTGCAGAAGAGTGGTGATGCGCACTGGATCCTGGCGCAGCGTCAGCCCGCCGAAGTCTGGCCGGTGGCTCATCAGTATTTCGAAGACAACGGTTTCCGTATCGCTGAAGAGCGTCCGCAGACCGGCGAATTCAGCTCCTCGTGGCAGCGCCTCGATGAGCTGTCCGCTTCGGTGGCCAAGCGCCTGAGCGCTGCTGGTGTCTCGGCCGACTCGGAAACCCGTGTACGGGTTCGCATCGAGCCGGGCGTGCAGCGCAATACCAGTGAAGTCTACGTGGTCAGCGTCGAGCGTCCTGCCGGCAGCACTGCCGACGTGGCCTTCCCGACGCGTACCACCAACCTGGGCCTTGATGCAGCACTGACCGACGATCTGCTGGCCAGCATGGGCCGCAACGCCGAGAAGGGCGGTTCTATTTCCCTGCTGGCGGCACGTGACTACGACACCCCGAGCCGTGTTGCCTTGAGCGAAGACGGCAGCGGCAACCCGGTCTTGAACCTCGGTGCCGATCTGGACCGCGCATGGTCGAGCGTTGGCCGTGCGCTGGATCAGGGCGACTGGCGTGTCGAGGACATCAACCGCAGCCTGGGTCTGTACTACATCAACCTGGCTGAAAAGGCCAAGACGCCTGAAAACGAGCCTGGTTTCTTCGGCCGCATGTTTGGCAGCAAGTCGACCAAGGAAGAGATCGATGCCCGTGCCGAGCGCTATCAGGTCCGCCTGAGCAAGGTCGGTGACAACGTTCAAGTGACCGTCGAGAAGAACATCAACACCGTTGCACCTGCGGATATCGCACGTCGGGTGTTGAGCGTTATTCAAGACAACCTGGGTTAAGTGCGTTTCGCGGTTCTCGGCAGCGGCAGTCGTGGCAACGGCACGCTGGTCGCAAGCAACGATACGTACGTACTGGTCGATTGCGGTTTCTCCCTGCGGGAAACCGAGCGGCGCCTGGCTCGTCTGGGCGTCTCGGCAAGCCAGCTGAGCGCCATACTGGTGACCCACGAACATGCCGATCATGTGCATGGCGTGGGTTTGCTGTCGCGGCGCTACAATGTGCCGGTCTACCTCAGCAGCGGGACGTTGCGCGGAATGCGCAAGCCGGTGGAAATTGCCGGCCTGCTGGCAGGCGGGGAGAGTCTGCAGATCGGCGCACTGGACATCGACGTGGTGTCGGTCGCCCACGATGCGCTTGAACCGACGCAGTTCGTCTTCAGTGACGGCAAGCGCCGCTTCGGCCTGTTGACCGACCTTGGCTCTTACTGCTCCAACGTATTACAGCGTTATCAAGGCCTGGATGCCTTGATGATCGAGGCCAATCACTGTCGCGACATGCTTGCCCGAGGCCAGTATCCGGTCTTTCTCAAGCAGCGCGTGGGCTGTGAAACCGGTCATTTGAACAACCATCAGGCCGCCAATCTGGTGAGCGAACTGGGATGGCAGGACCTTCAGCACCTGGTGCTGGCGCATCTCAGCAGCAAGAACAACCTGCCGCATCTGGCCCGGCAATGTTTCGTCGATACCCTCGGGTGCGACCCGGACTGGCTGCAACTGGCCGATCAAGATTCAGGGCTCGACTGGCGACATATCGCCTAGCCCAACTACTTAGCAAGCGGAGCCCATCATGGAAAAACGTGAAGAACTCTACCGCGGCAAAGCCAAATCGGTTTACAAGACCGACGACGCTGACCGCTTGATCCTGCTGTTCCGCAACGACACCTCGGCGTTCGACGGCAAGCGCATCGAACAGCTCGACCGTAAAGGCATGGTGAACAACAAGTTCAACGCCTTCATCATGCAAAAGCTCGAAGAAGCGGGTATTCCGACCCAGTTCGACAAGCTGCTGGGCGACAACGAGTGCCTGGTCAAGAAGCTCGACATGATCCCGGTCGAATGCGTTGTGCGTAACTACGCGGCTGGCAGCCTGGTCAAGCGTCTGGGCATCGAAGAGGGCACCAGGCTCAACCCTTACACCTTCGAACTGTTCCTCAAGGACGACGCCAAGGGCGACCCGTTCATCAACGAATCCCACGTTGTGGCGTTCGGCTGGGGCACCGCCGAGCAACTGGCTCGCATGAAAGAGCTGTCGATCAAGGTCAATGACGTGCTGACCAAGCTGTTCGACGACGCCGGCCTGCTGCTGGTCGACTTCAAACTCGAATTCGGCGTATTCCACGGTGAAATCGTCCTCGGCGACGAATTCAGCCCGGACGGCTGCCGCCTCTGGGACAAGGACACCCGCAAGAAAATGGACAAGGACCGCTTCCGCCAGGGTCTGGGCGACGTCATCGAAGCCTACGAAGAAGTCGCAAACCGTCTGGGCGTGCCGCTGTAAGCGGAAAAAAACACGCAAGCGCTTGATAGCACGAAAAAAAACAGCAGAAGGGCTTCGCCTTCTGCGTTGATGCTGTTATGATGCGCGCCGTTGGAGAGATGCCAGAGTGGCCGAATGGGACGGATTCGAAATCCGTTGTACCTTCACCGGTACCTAGGGTTCGAATCCCTATCTCTCCGCCATTATTTATCCAAAAAGCCCCGCAATGCGGGGCTTTTTGGTTTCCGGGATTTGATGATCCTCAGCCCGCCCCTCACTTCTATCCTGAAAGTCGGCTTTCACCATGAACCCAGCCGAGACACCGCTCGAACGCGGCGTCCCGGCCAGTAGGTCAAGCGCGGTAGGGCGCGTAGTCGATGTAGCCGTGCGCATCGCCACCGTAGTAGGTGTCACGGTCCGGGGTCGTCAGGGGCCAGCCGTTTTTCAGGCGGGCGACCAGGTCGGGGTTGCCGATGAAGGGCTGGCCAAACGCAGCCAGGTCGATCAGGTTTTCTTCCAGCAGCGCATCAGCGCGTTCACGGGTCATGTCGCCGGCGAGGATCAGCGCGGTGTTGCCGAGTTCGGCCTTGCAGTGCTTGAGCAGTTTGCGCAGTGCCTGTTCTTGCGCGGCCGAGCTTTCGCCGGCCATGAAGAAGTGCGTCTGGTCCATGACGTGTACATAGGCGATGCCGCGTTCGCGCATGCCTGCACACAGCGCCGAGTAGGTTTCGTCGATCTCCGGGTAGAGCGGCATGTCGAACAACTGGCCATAGGGCGAGATGCGAATACCGACGCGGTCGGCACTGATTCTGGCGCAGGCAGCATCGACCACTTCGAAGACGAAGCGCAGCCGATCTTGCAGGTTGCTTGCGCCGTATTGATCGGTGCGGTCGTTGACCTGCGGGTTGAGGAACTGCTCCAGCAGGTATCCATTGGCGCCGTGAATTTCCACGCCGTCGAAACCGGCGTCGATCGCATTCTGCGCGGCCTGGGCGAAATCCTCGACGACTCGCGCCACTTCTTCGGTGGTGAGCGGGCGCGGCACGGAGGTGGGCACGAAGCCGGGTTCGCCGTCTTCTCCATAGGCGAATGCGACTGCGCCCTGTGCTTGTCTGGTGGTGGCGCTGACCGGTGCTTGGCCGTCGATCTGGATCGAGGTGTGAGACACACGGCCGACATGCCAGAGCTGCGCGAACATGCGACCGCCGACGCTGTGGACCGAGTCGGTCACCAGCTTCCAACCCTGGATCTGCTCCGGGGTATAGATGCCTGGATTGAACAGGTAGCCCTGGCCTTCGCGTGAGATCGGCGTGCCTTCCGACACGATCAGGCCGGCGGTGGCGCGCTGGGTGTAGTGCAGCGCGATCTGTTCGGTGGCGATATCCTCCGGAGCACGCGAGCGGGTCATTGGCGCCATGACGACGCGGTTGCTGAGGGGCGTGTTGCCGAGTTTGAATTCATTGAACAGAGTCAAGGCAGTCTCTCCTGTGGAGGGGGAATCAAAAGGACAATGACGGCAGCAGCCTTTGGGACGGCGGCTGTCAGGGGATTACTGGCGACGTGTCAGCGGTAGCGCAATGAGCACTCCGAAGCCCATTAGCCATTCGCCAATTTGCCCAGCAGGGATGTTGCGACCGCCATCATCAGGACTGATAGTCCGAGCGTGAGGTGTTGTCCGGGGCCAGTTCAGCGCTGTATGAGGCTTCAATCCGAACAGGTTTTGACATAGTCTATTGGAGAAATGGCGTTTGATTTTTGCTGGTTTCTATCAAGTGAGTGGAATGGAATTCAATAATCGGAGTGTCTATGTTTTCGTCTGAGCGCCTCAAGGGTATCGATGTGTTCGTCATCGTCGCCGACATGGGCAGCTTCACGGCCGCAGCTGAACGGTTGAACCTGACCAACTCGGCGATCAGCAAGAGCATTGCGCGATTGGAAGGGCGTCTGCGCACCCGGTTGTTCCAGCGCACTACGCGTCGGCTGTCGCTCACCGAGGCAGGGGAAACCTTCTACCGTACCTGCACAACGGTCCTTTCGGATCTGGAGGAAGTCGAGATTGCGCTGACTTCGACCCAGACCGAGCCACAGGGCAAGGTGCGTATTGATTTGCCAGCTTCGTACGGGCGTTTACATGTCTTGCCGTTGATTCTTGATTTCATGAAGCAGCACCCCAGGCTGCAGCCCCATGTGTCTTTTTCCGATCGCTACGTCGACCCGGTGCACGAGGGCATCGATATCGTCGTCAGGATCGGTGGTTCAGATGCCTGGCCAGCCGCCATCGCTCACCAGTTTTTTGGAACGCAGAAGCTGATTTTTTGCGCGTCGCCCGAGTATGTGAACCAACATGGCGAGCCCAAAACGGTGTCAGACCTCGATGCTCACCAGTGCATCGGCTATGGGCAAAATGACGGTATGGCGATCCCCTGGTATTTCAAGGGTCGCCAACCAGGGGATATGGAGCGCAGGATCATGCATCCGCACATTGCCGTGGGAGACGGAGAGGGTGAGGTGATGGCGGTATTGGCGGGGCTTGGCATCGCTCAGCTACCGACCTGGCTGGTCCAGGGGCATCTGAACAGCGGCAGGCTGGTGGAGGTGCTGCCGGATCTTGCTACCGAAGGCCTTCCGATGAATCTTGTCTGGCTTCGGAGTCGCGAGGCGCTGCCAAAAGTCAGCGCTTTGGTCGCCTACCTGGGAGCCAATCTCACGCCTGCCGGGCGAGTTGAGCGGGCTTGAATAATCATTGAATCGGGGATGATCGCAAAGCCGCTGACAACACAGAAGCGCGAAGCCGTCCCTGTCTCCTCAGCCTGACGTGATCGAAAACTCGGGGAGGATGTGCTCCTGAAGTTCATCGATCAGCTCCAGAGAGGGGCGCCGCGTGGGCTTGAGGTTCAATGCGACATGATTGATCCCTGCTTCGCGTTGCCGCGAGAAGAAGTCTTTCAGCGCCTTTCGACCGCCCCGCAGCATCCGCCCCGTTTGTAGCGGCGCGTCAGGATTGGTGTCGAGATCGAACATCGCGCCATAGCCGAAAGGGACGAATCCCCTGGAAGCGGTTGCCTCACGCCAATGCGGTACAGCCTCCGGCATGCGCAGCGCGTCGCCATGCCAGATCCAGGCATCTACATTGGCTGCAAGCCACTCCAGGCTCTGTCCAGCACGACCGATGGCAATGATAGGGACGCGTTGGGCTGCGGGTTTGGGGACCAGATCGATATCGCCCCGCAACTGGCCGAAATGCTGTGTCTTCAGGCGCGGAAACGACTCTGAAATCAGCGTTTTGATCAGCGTTAGCGCTTCCTGATAGCGTTCCGCCCGGCTGGCAAAGTCGACCCCGAAAGCCGGGTACTCTGTTGCCCGGTCACCCGAAGCCATGCCAGCGAGAAAGCGGCCTCCCAGGAGTTGGTCCGCCGTAGCGATCTGCTTGGCGGTGATAACCGGCTCTCGCAACGGGCTGACGATGCCTGCAGTGCCGATGGCGATTCTATGAGTGAGCGCTGCCAGCCAGCCCGCGTATACCAGCGGATCAAGGACCTGGCCGGTATCGCCAAATGACGGATCGTAAAACGGCACATCGCGCAGCCACAGCGCCGCAGCATCGCTCTGATCGAGGCGCTGCACGATCTCGGCCTGGTCCTCCAGGCTGGGAAAAGGGCCGTCAGGATAGCCCCGCGCGGGCGAGATGAATCCGATGGTCAACTGATCAGGCTGGAATGTACCGCTGAACGCCGTATGGTTCTCCAGGCTGAGCGATTGATTGTTCTGAGTCATCGTTTTACTCCGTTTCGGAAATCGATCATTCGATTCTATAGATGACCTTTAGGCGGATCTCCGATCTTTTGGATCAGTCATTGTGAAAAAAAATCATCAATATGCTGTCTGCAACAGTTGAGCGAACGACTGGCTGCCCATGCAGATTACAAGCACTGACATCGTCCTCCTGCGAAATTACGTGGTTTTCATACCTACCCTTTGGCCATTCGCAAACTAATCCTGCCTCCCGGTTTCGCTTTCGCCCGATCTGATCTATACCTTGGGTTCAACGTTTTGTGAGGCGAGGAGCTATCAGATGTCGGACGTAGATCAGGTACAAAAGTCGCAACCTTCTCCCAGCCAGAGCCACGATGACGTGATTGCTCAGTTCAAGTGGCAGGGCAAGCAGATCGACTGGTTGCTGCAATGGCTGGTCAAGTTTGTTGCCAACACCAAGGTTGAGATGGGCGTGACGCTGTCGGTGGGCGGGAATCTGGTTTCCGGGCATCTGATTTCTCACGATGCGTATTTCGAGCAGTTGGCCGACGATATCTCGGCACCGTTCAGCTCGTTCGCCAACGGTACCGACGCGACCATGAAAGAGATGATCCTGTCCTTCAAGCCCGGTGAGTCGTCTGAAGACACCCCGGCCTTCCATTTCCTTCACTTGAAGGACTGCCGCACCTATTCCACCGATGGCAACCCGATTTGTGACGCCGGTGTGCTGTGGCGGGGCCGGATCTCGGCAGTCGACGGTTTCACCATCGGGCTTATCGCTGAAAAGCCTGGCGCAGCCTGATCCCATGAAGCCCCGACGTCCGTCGGGGCTTTTTCAACCCGAGACCATGATGCCTTCCAGCGTGCCGACTGCACCGGCTGGTCATGGGATGCTGCGCCTGCAATAGCGTCACTTAGCCACTCTTTGCGCGACAAAATGTCGCAAGCCGCTGTCAGGCGAGTAATATGTCTGCCCTGACCTTATCCGCCGAATGGTTTTCGGCATGGCCTGATAGAGAACTGGCGACAAGAAAAAACAACAAGAACTGAGCCAGGCTGCCCGCCCCGGTCGACGTAAAGAATTAATGAGTAGACGAAAAAGGCGATTAGAGAAAATGACCAAAACTTCGCGACCTTTGTACATTTCCTATGCAGGACCCTCACTGCTGGAAATGCCCCTGCTGAACAAAGGCAGTGCCTTCACCCCGCAAGAGCGGGTCGAATTCAATCTGATCGGTCTCCTGCCGCAGAACGTAGAGACGATCGAAGAGCAAGTCACCCGGGTCTACAGCCAGTACAAACAGTGTGCGAGCGACCTGGACAAGCATATCTACCTGCGTTCGATCCAGGACAACAACGAAACCCTGTTTTTCCGTCTGCTCGACTCCCACCTGGACGAGATGCTGCCGATCATCTACACGCCGACGGTGGGGCAGGCCTGTCAGGAATTCTCCAAGATCTACCGCACGCATCGCGGCCTGTTCATTTCCTACCCCGAGCGTGACCGCATCGATGACATTTTGCGCAGCGCGACCAAGGACCGGATCAAGATCATTGTCGTGACCGACAGCGAGCGAATTCTCGGCCTGGGCGATCAGGGCATCGGCGGCATGGGCATTCCGATCGGCAAACTGTCGTTGTACACCGCTTGCGGCGGGATCAGCCCGGCCTACACGCTGCCGATCGTGCTGGATGTCGGCACCAACAACCGTGAGCTGCTGGACGACCCGATGTACATGGGCTGGCGTCACGAGCGGGTATCGGGCAAGGAATACGAAGACTTCATCGCGCTGTTCATCGACGCGGTGCAGCGTCGCTGGCCGGACGTGCTGTTGCAGTTTGAAGATTTCGCCCAGTCCAACGCCATGCCGCTGCTCGAAAAGTATCGCGACGAACTGTGCTGCTTCAACGATGACATCCAGGGCACCGCTTCGGTTGCCGTGGGTACGTTGCTGGCGGCCTGCAAGGCCAAGAATGAAACCCTCGGCCAGCAGAAGGTGGTGTTTGTCGGAGCCGGTTCGGCAGGCTGCGGGATCGCCGAGCACATCATCGCAGCGATGCGCATCGAAGGCCTGAGCGAAAGCGAAGCGCGCAAACGTATCTTCATGGTTGATCGTTTCGGCCTGTTGACCGAAGGCATGGACAACCTGCTCGACTTCCAGAAACGACTGGCGCAAAAGACCGCCGACGTGTCTGGCTGGACTGCCGGATCAGAAGCCTTCCCGCAGTTGCTCGACGTGGTCACCCACGCCGGTGCCACAGTAATGATCGGCGTATCCGGGCAGCGCGGTCTGTTCACCGAGCAGGTGATTCGCGAACTGCACAAGCATTGTGCCAAACCCCTGGTCATGCCGCTGTCCAATCCGACGTCCAAAGTGGAAGCCACGCCGGAAGAAATCCTGCGCTGGACTGACGGCAATGCGCTGGTGGCCACCGGCAGTCCGTTTGCGCCAGTGGAAATCAACGGTCGCACGGTGCATATCGCCCAGTGCAACAACTCCTACATCTTTCCGGGCATCGGCCTCGGCGTGGTGGCCTGCAAGGCATCGCGCATCACTGACCGGATGCTCATGGCGGCGTCCAATGCGCTGGCCGAGTGCTCGCCGATGGTGACAGGGAAGGGCGATGCGGTGTTGCCGCCGCTCAAGGAAATCCAGCAGGTCAGCCGCAAGATCGCGTTGGCTGTGGCCAGGGAAGCGCAAGCCGAAGGGCTGGCGCTGGAAACTACCGAAGAGGCACTGCTTGAGGCCATCGAGCGTAATTTCTGGTTGCCGGGCTACCGGGCCTACCGCCGTCGCTCGGTCTGATCAGGCGCGGTTGAAAGGATGACGTCTCCGCAAGCTTGCTTGCGGAGACACGCTGCTCTGCAAATGCTGTAATGCTGCAACGAATTTCTTTACAGTGAAATAAGCTTCATTCAACCCAATCCTCTCACCATTTTCACATAAAATTGATGATGCGCTGCCTACAGTGCGCGCCATCGGGGAGTTCACTGGCTCCTGAATGCCCGATGCATATTCATTCGATAAGCAGACCACGATGCCGACACCCAGAACTGTTCGTCCAGAAGTTGTAACCCTACTTGCCAGTGCGTTTCTGTTACTGGGTTTCAATATCAATCTCTGGCAGCATCTTTTCTCGATTACCAGCGCCGATAGTAAAGGGTTGGCCATGCGCTTTGCGTTTGGCTTGATGATTTTCTGCGTGTTCAATATCGTGCTGACGCTGTTGGCATTCCGTCGTGTGTTTAAACCGGTGTTGATCAGTCTGTTTATGATCAGCGCGGGGGTGGTTTATTTCATGACCGAATACGGGGTCATGATCGACGCTGGCATGTTTCGAAACTTCGCCGAAACCAACGTTACGGAAGTGCAGGGGCTGCTGTCTTTAAAACTGGCCTTGTATATCCTTCTGCTCGGCGTAGTGCCCTCGCTGATACTCTGGAAACTGCCGATCAGCTACCGTCGCTGGCACCTTGAACTGTTCAGCAAACTGCTGGTGACGGTTGCGTGCTGCGTGGCAATCGGCGGCGTTGCACTGGCCAATTACCAGGGGCTGTCGTCATTGTTTCGCAATCACCATGAGTTGCGCCTGATGGTGGTGCCAAGCAATTACATTGGTGCGTCGCTGGGCTACCTGAGTGAGCAGGTGCTCTCTGCAAGGCGCCCGTTCGTCAAGATCGGCGAGGACGCCAAACGTTCTGCGGATTGGGCCACGCATGCTCGCAAATCGTTGACCGTGCTGGTGGTCGGCGAAAGTGCCCGGGCCGAGAACTTCGGGATCCTTGGCTATGGTCGTAACACCACGCCCAACCTCAACAAGGAAAGCGGGCTGGTGGCGTTTACCGATGTGTATTCCTGCGGCACCGAAACCGCCGTGTCGGTGCCCTGCATGTTTTCCAACATGGGGCGCAAGAATTACAACGCTACCCAGGCGCGCAATCAGGAAGGCTTGCTGGATGTACTGAAACGCGCGGGCATAGACGTGATATGGCGTGACAATCAGGCCGGCTGCAAAGGCACCTGTGATCGAGTGACCTTCCAGGACGTGAGCAATCTCAAGGACCCGCTGTTGTGCAACAACCATGAATGCCGGGACGAGATACTCTTGCAAAACCTGCAGACCTTTATCGACAGTCTCGACAAGGACACGGTGCTTGTTCTGCACCAGATGGGCAGCCACGGGCCTGAATACTACAAACGTTACCCAAAAGAGTTTGAAAATTTTACCCCGGTGTGTGAAAGCAATGCGCTGAACAATTGCAGCCGGGACAGCATCGTCAATGCGTACGACAATACGTTGCTTTACACCGACCATGTACTGTCCACGCTGATTGATCTTTTACGCGCCAATCAAAACAAGGTCGATACCGCCATGGTCTACCTGTCGGACCATGGCGAGTCGCTGGGCGAGTACAACCTGTTCCTGCACGGCACGCCTTATGTGCTGGCGCCCGATCAGCAAAAGCATGTGCCGATGATGGTCTGGTTGTCCGATACCTATCAGAAGTCCTTTGCCGTCACGCCGGAGTGCCTGGCCAAACAGCGTAACGCACCGTTGAGTCAGGACAATCTTTTCCATTCCATGCTCGGCCTGCTGAAAGTCGATACCAAGGTTTATGACCCCAGCCTCGATATGTTTGCCGGGTGCCGCAGCGAGTTGGCGGCCACCGACAAGTAACCACGTGCGCGGCGTTCCGGGTATTGATCGTCCTCTCACGTTATGGGGACGATCATCGGCAGCGCGTTTGCCCGGCAGTCGCTGTTCCCGTCCGTCATTTGCATGAAGATGGGCCAGACCCGGACGACAGACGCGCGATAATCTCCCATGACGATATATACTGCGCGCCATTGTTGAAGGGAGAGCCATGTGGCCATCGATATTCACTGGATTCGCGACGACGACAGCCTCGCCCGGCATTGCGCACAATGGCAGTCACTGCCTTTCGTGGCGCTCGACACCGAGTTCATGCGGGTCGACACTTTTTATCCGATCGCCGCGCTGCTGCAGATCGGCGACGGGCAGAGCGCCTGGCTGATTGATCCGTTGCTGATCAACGACTGGCGGCCGCTGTCTGCGTTGCTCGAAAACCCCGACGTCATCAAAGTGGTGCATGCGTGCAGCGAAGACCTCGAGGTGTTGCTGCGCCTGACCGGCAGCCTGCCGGTTCCGCTGTTCGATACCCAGTTGGCAGCCGCCTACCTGAACCTCGGTTTTTCCATGGGCTACTCGCGCCTGGTGCAGGAGGTCCTCGACATCGACCTGCCCAAGGGCGAAACCCGTTCCGACTGGCTGCAACGCCCGTTGTCGGAAACGCAGGTCAGCTACGCTGCCGAAGACGCCGTGCACCTGGCCGAGTTGTTCACCATCCTGCGCCCGCGCTTGTCCGACGACAAATACGCCTGGCTGCTGGATGACGGCGCCGAACTGGTCGCCAACCTGCGCCGTGAGGTGGACCCGTACGAGGTGTATCGCGACGCCAAGCTGGCCTGGAAGCTGTCCCGCGCCCAGCTGGCGGTGCTGCGCGAGTTGTGTGCCTGGCGTGAGCGTGAGGCGCGCGCCCGTAATCTGCCGCGCAACCGTATCGTGCGTGAGCACTCGCTCTGGCCATTGGCCAAGACCCAGCCGGACAACCTCGGCGCGCTGGCGCGGATCGAGGACATGCACCCGCGTACGGTCCGTCATGACGGCGAGTTTCTGCTCGAGCTGATCAAGACCGCGAGCGTGTTGCCTCCCGAAGAGTGGCCACCTGCGTTGCCCGAGCCACTGCCCATTGATGCGGCCGGGTCGATCAAGCGTCTGCGCGCAATCGGCCAGCAATACGCCGAGCAACTGGACATGGCGCCGGAGCTGATGCTGCGCAAGAAGACCCTCGAAGCCCTGCTCAAGAGCGGCTACCCCGACGGTCCTTACCAATTGCCCGACTCGCTGCGTGGCTGGCGTCGCGAGTTGATGGGTCAGGCGCTGCTGGACAGCCTGGCCACCCCCGGAGAACCGTCTTGAAGCGCATCTGCTCGATTTATCGCAGCCCGAAAAGAAACGAGATGTACCTTTACGTTTTGAAAAGCGACGTCCTCAAGCGTGTGCCGCCAGAGCTGCTGGTGGCCTTCGGCAAGCCGGTTCATGCGTTCGATCTGGTGCTGAGCCCCGAGCGGGCGCTGTCGCGCGAAGATATCAATGTGGTGCTGGAGAACCTCGACAGCCAGGGCTATCACTTGCAGATGCCGCCGGCTGAAGACGATTACATCGAGCACTTGCCCGAAGAGCTGCTGCGCCGCAACGATCCCATGTAATCGTTGCTCACGTTGTAAAGCGGCCCACATCGACGTGGGTTGCCTGTCCTGTTTTTAAGGTTTTTGAAACATGCGCGTTCTGATTGCCGAGCACGATTACCACGTTTACACCCAATTGTTGCGCAAGGCTGCGCCTGATCTGGAAGTTTTCAGCACTGGCGATTCTGCCGAATTGTCGCGCATGGCCAGCGACTGCCCGGTCTGGCTGGGGCAGCCGGACCTGATGGCCAACCTGTTGCGGCAGGGGCACACGCCGCAATGGCTGCAATCCACCTGGGCGGGCATCACACCGCTGCTGGCTGACAGCCTGTCGCGCGACTATCGCCTGACCCGTGCAGTCGGGATTTTCGGTCAGGTCATGGCCGAATTCGTTTTGACCTACATGCTTGGCCATGAGCGCGAGGTGCTGGCGCGCCTGATGAGCCAGGTCGAGCGCAAGTGGGACAACCGCACCGGGCAGAGCCTGTCGGGCCGCAAGGCATTGATCGTCGGTGCCGGTGATATCGGTCAGCGCGTTGCCGAGTTCCTCCTGCCGTTCGGCGTGCAGGTGTACGGTGTGGCTTCCAGTGCGCGCACTCAGGAGCCGTTCATCGAAGTGACGGCGCTGTCAGACATGACGCGTCTGCTCGGCGAGATGGATTACGTCATCAACCTGCTGCCCAACACGCCCGAGACGCACGACCTGTACAACGCGAAGCTGTTCGCCAGCTTCAAGCCCACGGCGCTGTTTATCAACGTCGGACGCGGGGTGGCGGTCGTCGACGCAGATCTGGTCGAGGCGTTGAAGGAAGGGCATCTGGCTGGCGCGGTGATTGACGTCTGCCGTCAGGAGCCTTTGCCGCAGCGGCATCCGTTCTGGACTGCCTACGGTCTGCTGTTGACCGGTCACAGCTCGGCGCCTACCTCACCTGTGGCCATGACCGAGCTTTTCGTGCATAACCTGAACGCTTTTCAGGCCGGAGAAACGCTGCGCGGCGAGGTCGATTTTTCGCGAGGTTACTGACGCCCTTGCCAGCGAGCCGACGTTTCAGGCGTCGGCTCGCAGGCATCGATTACTGCACCAGTGGTTACAGCGAAAAATCACCTTCGGCGGCCAGTTCTGCCAGCGGCTTGCGCGGGCTTGGCACTTCGCGGCCTTGCAGGTAGTCCGGCAAGGTCGATTTGTCACCCAGCTTGCCAATTGCGATGGCCGCGTGCACTGCGTAGCCCTCGGGAATATTCAGTTCCTTGCGGGTCAGATCCTGATCGAAACCGGCCATGCCGTGGGTGTGCCAGCCGCTCAGGCTGGCCTGCAGTGCCAGGTAACCCCATGCCGAACCCGTGTCGAAGGTGTGCCACAGGGCCGGGCTCTCTTCGCTTGCGCCGGGGGCGACGAAGGTGGTCTTGGAAATGACGATCACCAAGGCCGCTGCGTGTTGCGCCCAACTGCGATTGAACTCGTTCAGCAAGCCCAGGTAACGCTCCCAGTTCGGCGTATCGCGACGTGCATAGAGAAAGCGCCAAGGCTGCGAGTTATACGCCGAGGGCGCCCAGCGTGCGGCTTCGAAAAAGCTCAGCAGGGTTTCCTGGTCGATGCTTTGGCCGTTGAAGGCGCGTGGCGACCAGCGTTCGGTGAATTGCGGGTCGATCGGGTGATCGGCGATGCGAGGGTTCGTGCTCATGAGAGTCCTTGATAGCGAAGGTTGAAAACGAGCGTGGCTTGATGGGCCGTGGTCGGCAGGCATCGCTTGAACGCACTGAAAACCCGTTAACGCTACTGTTTTGCCCTGTCGCTGACAAGTCCCGGCTACCGGCAGTCGCAAGTGCTTGGCCCGCACCCCGTGTACCTCTAGACTGGCGGCCTTTTCATTATCGATACCGTTGTCCGAACCATGGCCGCTAAAGTTGAACCCTTCTGGATGCGCAAGACCCTTGACCAGCTCGATACCCAAGAGTGGGAGTCTTTGTGCGATGGCTGTGGCCTGTGCTGCCTGCAGAAGCTTGAGGATGAGGAAGACAACGCGGTTTATTACACGCGAATTGCCTGCAAGCTGCTGGATCTGAAAACCTGCCAGTGTTCCGATTACGCAAACCGTCGTGCCTCGGTGCCCGATTGCATTCAGTTAACGCCCGGTCAGACAGATGAGTTCAAATGGCTGCCACCGACCTGTGGCTATCGCCTGGTCAGCGAGGGCAAGGATCTGCCGCTCTGGCACCATCTAGTGTGTGGTGATCGCACGGCCGTGCATCACGAGCGTATCTCCCAGTCAGGTCGCATGCTCAGCGAGAACAATGTGGCCGAAGACGACTGGGAGGATTACCTGATTTTTCGCGCAGGTTGAACGCTTAAATGACCGGTTTTGGCTCGGTCAGCGCTTCCACGCCTTTGGCAGCCGCCGTCTTCACGGCATGTTCAGCGTCGTCCTTGAGGGTGTTCAGTTGCGCACCGGCACGTTCGATGGTCGAGCGTGCGCTCTGCAGATCGCTGCGGCCTTTTTCCATCAGGCTCTTGGCCGAGCAGTGACCACTGATGCCGCGTGCCAGCGCCGCGCCGCCGATGGCCAGTTGGATCAGGCCCAGAAAGCCGCCACGACGGACGCCTTTACCCATCAGCAGTACGCCGCCAGCCAGCGAGCCGATACGCTCCCAGCCCTGGACATTCTGCTCGGGTTTGCGTTGAAGCAGTTCAGGTGTGTCGATGCGTTCGATGATCGGGGTGTCGCGCATGATGGCTCTCCATGAGGTAGTAGGTCGGAGTTGGCAAATTGGAAGCAGTTGCTTGATTCACAGAAACTGACTGCCCATGCGCGACACAGGTTCAATGCTTTTCCGTCAGCGGTCGCTGGCCGGATCAATTTTCTCGCGACCGAACTGCGGACCCGAACGGGTATTGATACCTTTGGCCATGCGGTCATAGAGAACAACGTTGACGGTCGCCGCCAGATTCATGCAGCCCTCGGTCGGGATATAGACCACGTCTTCGCACCAGTCGCGAATCTCCTGATCCAGCGAGCCATCTTCCGGGCCGAAGATATACAGCGCGCGATCAGGGTGCGTGTATTCGGGCAATGCGCGGGCGCCGTCGACCAGTTCGACAGCCACCGGAATGCAACCCAGCGGCAGAATGCTTTTGAGGTCTTCGATGCCGATCAGCGGGATGTCCTGATGGATTTTCTTGGTGTCGGTGATGAAGTCCCGCGCGCGTTCATAGCGTTTACCGGTATAGAACACCGACGCCACGCCGTAACAGCCGGCCGCACGCATGACGGAGCCGACGTTTTCCGGGGACTTGGGGTTGTAAAGACCGATGCAGGCGTACCGTTTGTTGGCCACGGGGAGGGTGCTCTGAAGAAAACCGGGGATTATACGGCAGCCTCGGAGCAATACCATTGACTGTGTTCAGAACCACATGCGCACGCCGACCACCAGTCGCGCGTCCTGGGTGTCTTCGTCGTCCTCGCGCGCGTAATCGGCCGTCTTGCCGTAGGAGCGGTCCCAGCTCACCCCGACATAAGGGGCGAATTGCGGGGTGATCTCGTAGCGCAGTCTGAGGCCGAACTCGCTGGTCGACAGGCCCGAACCATTGCCGCGTTGCGGGTCGTTCTTGCCGTAGAAGTTCAGCTCCGCGGTGGGCTGCAGCACCAGATTGTTGGTCAGTTGGAGGTCGTAGTCGGCCTCCAGGCGAGCGGCGGTCTGTCCGGCTTCGCCGATGAACGCGGTGGCCTCGATATCCAGATCCGAAATGGCTTGGCCCTGCAGGCCGAAGGCGGCCCAGGTTTGCGGCGCGCCCGGTTTGAAATCCTGACGTGCTCCGGCGACCACGTCCCACCAAGGGCTGATCGAGTGGCCCCACAACGCCTGGATTTCCGCTTCTTCGGTCTTGCCGTTGGTTCGCTCACCTTCGGAGCGCAGCAGCAGGCGGTCGATATCACCGCCAATCCAGCCGGACAGGTCCCAGGCCAGAGCGCTGCCGTCGTTGGCGTCCTGCCATTCCAGCTTGTCGGCCAGAAAGTAACTGTTGATGGCGCTGTCATGAACCTGATGGCCCGCGTGGATGGTGTACACCGCAGCCCGGTCCGCATCAGTGATCGGCGGGATCGGGGTTCGGCTCTGGTTGGGCGCAGCCTGTGTCGAGGGCGTGTCCTCGCTGTCGCCGGCGTCCATATGCATCGCATGGCTGTCGTGGTCCATGCCCTCCATTCCGGCGGCCAAGGTCGAGGCCCACGGCGTGGCGGTCAGCCCGGCGGCCAGCAACAGCATCGGCAGGCGGGGCGAATTCAGCGTTCTGCTCAACATCAAGGTCCTCATTCTTCCACCCGCACTTCGCGGAACATGCCCATTTCCATGTGGTACAGCATGTGACAGTGATAAGCCCAACGGCCCAGCGCATCGGCGGTCACGCGATAGCTGCGGCGTGATCCCGGTGGCATGTCGATGGTGTGTTTGCGCACCATGAACTGTCCATTCTCGTCTTCGAGGTCGCTCCACATGCCATGCAGATGGATGGGGTGGGTCATCATCGTGTCGTTGACCAGCACGACACGCACCCGCTCACCGTATTTGAGCATCAGCGGTTTGGCGTCCGAGAACTTCACACCGTCGAATGACCAGGCGTATTTTTCCATGTGCCCGGTCAGGTGCAGCTCGATCGTGCGACTGGGCTCACGGCCGTCCGGGTCTTCGAAGGTGCTGCGCAGGTCAGCGTAGGTCAGGACTCTGCGGCCATTGTCCCTGAGGCCGATGCCCGGATCGTCGAGCTTGGGCGAGGTGCTCATGGCTTGCATGTCGACCAGCGGGTTGTTGTTTTCGCTCTCGGGGTGCGATTGCGGAGTCGGCGTTTTCTGGGCCGGCGTCTGCGCGTGGTCCATTCCGGGCATCGCGTCGTGGCCCATCTTGCTGTGGTCCATGCCTGACATGTCGTGCGTTGCCGGGGCTGCGGCGTGGTTCATGCTGCCATGCTCCATGCCCGCCATGCCCATATCATCCATGCTCAACAGCGGGCGTGGATCGAGGGGTGGAACGGCAGCCTGCAGGCCGGGCCTGCTGGCCAGGGTGCCACGGGCATAACCGGTGCGGTCCATCGACTGGGCGAACAGCGTATAGGCACCTTCCGCCGGTTCGACAATCACGTCGAAGGTTTCCGCTACTGCGATGCGCAACTCATCGACGGTCACCGGCTTGACGTGCAGGCCGTCGCTGGCCACTACGGTCATCTTCAGGCCCGGAATACGCACGTCGAAGTACGTCATCGCCGAGCCGTTGATCAGCCGCAGTCGGATCCGCTCGCCAGGTTTGAACAGCCCGGTCCAGTTCATGTTCGGTGCCTGACCGTTCATCAGGTAGGTGTAGGTCGCACCGCTGACATCCGCGAGATCGGTCGGGTCCATCCTCATCTGCGCCCACATCCAGCGATCCCTGGTGGTCTCGCTCCAGCCTTTTTCACCCACGTCGTTGATGAAGTCGCCGACGGTGCGCTGGTTATTGTTGTAGTAATCGGACTGTTTCTTGAGCGTTTTCATCAGCTGGACCGGCTCTTCGTCGGTCCAGTCGCTGAGCATGATCACGTGTTCGCGGTCGTATTCGAACGGCTCCGGCTCTTTCGGGTCGATCACCAGTGGCCCGTAGACCCCCGACTGTTCCTGGAAGCCGGAGTGGCTGTGATACCAGTAGGTGCCATGCTGCCTGACCTTGAAGCGGTAGACATACAGGCCATCCGGCGCAATACCGTCAAAGCTCAACCCCGGCACGCCGTCCATGTTGGCCGGCAGGATGATGCCGTGCCAATGGATGGATGTGGCTTCGTCGAGCCGGTTTTTGACCCTCAGGGTCACGGTGTCGCCTTCGCGCCAGCGCAGCAGCGGGCCGGGAATACCGCCATTGATGGTCTGCGCGGTCTTGGCATTGCCGGTGATGTTGACCTGGGTTTCGCCGATATACAGATCGAACTCGGTGCCGGACAACCCGTTGGGCTGGCCCGGATTGGCCACCGCCCACGCCGGACTGCGCCACAACCCGAGGCCGCCGAGCAGGCCACTGGCGGCCAGCCCTTTCACAAAGGTTCGTCTTGAGGTTCGGGTGGGCATGGCGAGATATCCGGTCGGTCGGGTGGCCGCAGGCCAGGGGAAGTGCGGGTAGGGCAGGGGAGCGTGGCTGGTCGAAAGCGCCGAGGTTACTCGTCCTTTTTCATCAGCCCGGCCAGTGCAGCGAACGGGTTGTGAGTGGCCTTGGCGGTTTTCGGACTGCCCAGGGAGCCATCGGCGAAGTACTGCTGATCGGTGTAGCGCGAGTGCTCGTTATCGTGGCAATACAGGCACAGCAGCTCCCAGTTGGAGCCGTCCTGCGGGTTGTTGTCATGGTTGTGGTCGCGGTGGTGTACGGTCAGTTCGCTGAGGCGTTTGCCTGCGAACTCGCGCGCGCAGCGGCCGCAAACATGCGGGTACATGCGCAGCGCCTTGTCGCGGTAGCCCATCTCGCGGTCGCGCTGGGCGTCGGCCAGGATGCGGTCCAGCTTGGCAGTATGGGAAGGAGGATTGGCCGTGCTCATGGTGTCACCTGTGCGTGTGCGCATTGAAAGCGGAATGTCGACAAGTTTAGCGCCAGATGGGCAAACTCACACCTGTTGGGAGAGTAATTGACCATCGACCATGCGCAGGCGCTTGGACAACGAGATGGCCAGGGCGCGAATGATCTTGGCGGCGATTTTCGGTGCGTCCTCGAGCATCTTGTCCAGCGAATCACGGCCCAGGTTCAATAGCTGGCAACTGGTGGCTGCGATACAACTGGCCGAGCGGCGCTCGCCATCGAGCACCGCCATTTCTCCGAAGGCGCGGCCGTGGCGCAGAACGGCGATTTCCACCTGTTGACCGTCTGCGGCAAGCTTCTGCACAGACACGGTGCCCTGATGGATGATGCACATGAAGGTTCCGGCGTCGCCCTCGGCAAAGATGGTCTCGCCTTTATCGATATCGGTAATGCTGAAATAGCCGGCTACGGTAAAGAAATCGCCCGGCAGCAGGGTGTCGAACAGGCCGCAATCGAGCAGCATGTCGCGTATGGCGTTATTCAGGTTGGACAGTGGTTCTGACATGTTAGGTCTGGTAATCCTGACAAAGGGGCAGCTCCGCTGCCCCCGATCCTAGTAAGACAGGTGTTTCACACCAAGTTCATTCAGCGATCTGCAATACCTTGAAGATAAACGCGTACTCCAGCGCCACGTCACGCAAGCCCTGATAGCGACCACTCATGCCACCGTGCCCGGCGCCCAGTTCGGTCTTGAGCAGCAATGGATTATCGTCGGTCTTGGTGGCGCGCAATTTAGCCACCCATTTGGCGGCTTCCCAATACTGCACACGGCTGTCGTTGTAACCGGCGATGACCAGCATGGCCGGATAGGCCTGAGCCGTGACGTTTTCGTAGGGCGCGTAGGCCTTGATACGCGCGTAGACCTCCGGCTCCTGCGGGTTGCCCCATTCGTCGTATTCGGTGACGGTCAGCGGCAGGTCCGGGTCGAGCATGGTGTTCAGTACATCGACGAACGGCACTTCGGCAATCGCTGCCTTGAACAGCTCGGGCCGTTGGTTGAGCACCGCACCGATCAGCAGGCCACCGGCGCTGCCACCGCTGATCACCAGTTGTCCGGCGCTGGTCAGGCCCTGGGCGACAAGGTGTTCGGCGCAGGCAATGAAATCGCCGAAGGTGTTCTGTTTGTGTTCCTGCTTGCCGTTGCGATACCAGGCCTCGCCCAGCTCGCCGCCGCCGCGTACATGGGCGATGGCGAACGCCACGCCACGGTCGAGCAGGCTCAGGCGCGCGTGGGAAAACCACGGGTCGAGGCTCTCGCCATAGGCGCCGTAGCCGTACAGGTACAGCGGGGTGGCCTGTCCGGCCAGTTCGCGCTTGACCACCAGGCTGATCGGCACCTGGGTGCCATCGCTGGCCGTGGCCCACAAACGCTGGCTGACGTAGGCATCGGCGTCGAAGGTGCCCAGTACCGGGGTTTCCTTGAGCACCACTTGCTCTCCGCTGGCCAGGGTCAGTTGACGGACCTGGGCCGGACGGTTCAGCGACTGGTAGCGCAGGCGGATTTTGTCGCTGTCGAATTCCAGCGTGTCCTGCACATACAGGCTGTAGGCGGCGTCAGGTAGCTGCACGCGATAGGTCGGCAGCGCTTGCGGACGTACTTCGATGATCGGCAGGCCGCCCTCGCGCAGGCTCAGGCTGATGCCTTTGGCGTTGAGGCTGACGCCTTCGAGCATGACCTTGTCGTCGTGCGCGACCAGCGTCTGCCAGTCCTCGCGCACCGGTACGCCACTGTCCTGTTGCGCAGCCTGATACAGCGCGAAGTTGATGCCGCTCTGATTGCTGCGGATGAACCAGGTCCAGACGCCATCGAGCAGCCCGTGGTCCGGGTAATATTCGTGACCTTCGCTGCGCGGTGCGAGGCAGGTGAAGGCCTGTTGCGGATGATCGGCGTCCAGCACCCAGGCTTCGCTGGTGGTTTTGCTGTTGAGCAGAATGATCAGTTGGCGCTCTGAGCTGCTGCGGAAGCAGTGCAGGAAGAAGCGGCCGTCCGGCTCGTCGAACACCTGCTCGGCCGATGCCGTGCCCAGGGTATGGCGATGCAGCTTGCCCGGGCGATGGGTTTCGTCCAGCTCGCCGAAAAACAGGGTCTGGCTGTCGTTGGCCCAGGTCATGCTGCCGTCGCAGTTTTCAAAGGGCAGGCTGCTGATCTGACCGGTGCTCAGTTCCTTGACGTAAAGCGCGTACACCTCGTCGCCACTGGTGTCCAGGCTATAGGCCAGACGCTGGTGGTCGGGACTGATGCTGAACGCGCCCAGCGAGAAAAAGCCGCCATCGGCCATCTCGTTAGGGTCGAGCAACAATTCCTCAGCGCTTTCGTCCACTGTGTTGCTGTCGTCGGCCGGGCGCGGGCAGCGGTAGTGCCGGGCGTATTCATCGCCTTGTGTGGTGCGGGTGTAATAAAGGTACGGCCCCCAGGGGGAGGGCAGCGACAGGTCGGTTTCGAGGATGCGGCCCTTGATTTCCTCGAACAGGCTTTCGCGCAACCCGGTCTGTTCTGCCAGTTGCTGCTCCTGCCAGGCGTTTTCGGCCTTGAGGTAGTCGAGCACTTCGTCGGTGTCGCGGTTTTGCAGCCAGGCGTAGGGGTCGGAACCGTCGGCCTTGCGAGCGATCGGGGCGCTGGAGGTTGCATTCGGGAAGGACATGCTGGGCTCTCTGTTAAGGCATCAATCAGGAAAATATCGGTACACGCTGAACCGAATACTGAAGCGAGGCAAGCCGCGTCAGGCAAAAGCCGTTATCATAAGCGCCTCTTTACCTGGCTTACCACGGACGTCATGACCGAAAACGACTATCTGATCGCCTGGAGCGTCTACGCCTTCGCCGCGTTGGGTTGCCTGCTGGTATGGTTTCTGATGACCCGCTGGATGTGGCGGTACCTCAAGGAGCCGTTGCTGGTGGCGGTCGCGGTGCTGCTGTTTACGCCGACCATGGTCGACCCTGCCAAGGACGCGATGGCGCCAGCCGTGGCGATCACTGCGCTCGACCTGATGTTCAAGGTCGGCAGCAATATCTGGACCGCCGTGTCGGACCTGGCCATGTATGGCATGTTCGCCTTCGCCGCGTACCTGCTGTTTGTGCTGATCCGCTGGCCGATCGAACGTAGCCGCAAGGCACGTCAACCGCAGCCGGTTGCTCAACCCGTCGAAACAGACCCCGCTGACGAGCCGTTTGCCGAGGATGACTCGTACGCCCGCAGATCCGCTGCGCCCATTCCTCCGGCCAGAGGCACGCGGGTCGAGCCGCGGTTGTAGATCCCGCTTCGTTGGCAAGCGCTGTTCACTGCGGCGCATGACCCGCTGCAAAACGTCTTGAAGCGAGAACCTGAGCATGTGTGAACTACTGGGCATGAGCGCCAACGTCCCGACCGACATTGTCTTCAGCTTTACCGGGCTGATGCAGCGTGGCGGCCGCACCGGTCCGCATCGCGATGGCTGGGGCATTGCCTTCTACGAGGGCCGTGGCCTGCGTCTGTTTCAGGACCCGGCAGCCAGCAGCGAATCGGAAGTCGCACAGCTGGTGCAGCGTTATCCCATCAAGAGCGAAGTCGTGATTGGCCATATTCGGCAGGCCAACGTCGGCAAGGTCTGCCTGTCCAACACCCATCCTTTCGTCCGTGAACTCTGGGGCCGTAACTGGTGCTTTGCCCATAACGGTCAGCTGGCGGATTTCACCCCGGGCGTTACCTTTTATCGGCCGGTGGGCGATACCGACAGCGAAGCGGCATTCTGCGACCTGCTCAATCGCGTCCGCGAAGCCTTTCCCGAGCCCGTCGACGTCGAGAAATTGCTGCCTACGCTGATCCAGGCGTGTGCCGAATATCGCAGCAAAGGCGTGTTCAACTGCCTGTTGAGCGACGGTGACTGGCTGTTTTGCTTTTGCAGTACCAAACTGGTTCAGATCACCCGCCGTGCTCCGTTCGGTCCGGCGAGGTTGAAAGATGTCGACGTGATTGTCGATTTTCAGGCTGAAACCACACCGCACGACGTGGTCACGGTCATTGCGACCGAGCCCTTGACCGAGAACGAAAACTGGAACCGCTATGAGCCGGGCCAGTGGAGCCTGTGGCGCAAGGGCGAGTGCGTGGTGCAAGGCTCGGTCGACACCGTCACCGAGACTGCCAGGCCGTAATACACCAGCACATCGGCTTACTGGATAAAAAAGAAGAGGGATATTGATGCTGCGAAGTTATCTGCGATTGGTCCTGTTCACCATGGGCCTGCTGTTCGGGGTCCAGATTCCCGGTTTCATCAGTGACTACAGCAAGCGTGTCGAAGCGCATCTGATCGAGGCGCAGCAAGCCGTAAAGGGCTATACCGCCACTGCGCAGCAGTTCTTCAAGGGCGATATCCAGGCGCTGATCCAGCACTATCGCAGCAGTGAGGACCCGGTTTTTCGCAGCGATGCGGACACCATCGATACCCTGATGAACCGCACGCATATCCTTGAGCGTCAGTGGCTCGGGCTCCAGGGGCCGTGGTATTCCAAAGCCATCTTCGTGGCAACCTCTTCCGATCCGGATATCAGTCGCGAAACCTTCAATGGTTATACGTGGCAAGTTCTGCTGGCCCCCGAAGTCATCGCCTGGGGCATCATCAGTGCGTTGCTGCTGGCGCTGGTCATCGAGAGCTTCGTGCTGTTGCTTGGCTGGGTTTTCAACGGCGGACGGCGCAAGCCGCAGCTGGAACGTGACTGGAATTGACTGTGGGGCGGGGCATAGCGAAACATCGGCGCGCAGCTCATATGACTGCCCGTGTTTCATTATGTAGATAGGCGAGTACCGTTTCAGGTGCGTTCCACATCAGCACGTCGATGATTGAAAGGTTTTCGACGAAATTCAGAGGTCCCGTGGAATAACTGAATGAAGCGGGCTCGAGAAACCTCAGTTCTATGCCTCGTTCCTGCCATTCGCCGGGTATGAAAATTTCGCGTCCACCTGTGGCGTTGATGTACTGGCGCGCCCCCAGCACGGTGCTTATTTCCAGCGCCCATTGGCCTGCATGTTCAATGGGCGGCAGATCCAGGTTCATCGCCGCACAGCTTTCCCAGTCAAAGCTCATGCCTAAATACTCGCAGACCACTTTCAGCGCGCGTGTATTGAGTTCACACAGGTGGGTGGCAGGTGTGCCGAATGTCTGCTCGACCACCTGCAAGGTTTCCCGGAAGTACGGCGCCTGGCTTCGATAGTGTTCAAGCTGATTCTTGATTCGTCGGTGGGCACAGGCAAGGTCGATGATGGTCGCGTCCTTGATCAGTGCGCCCTCGCTGACACAGACCGGAACATTGATGTATTGCCAGTCGCCTTTGCTGCCCAGTACCCGATTGCGGTTCATCCAGCTTTTGCGTTTGTATTTGACGATGTCAAAGACCAGCCCGCGCTGGACCGCCGCAATGAGCTGGAAGTAACCGATGTAGGGGAAAAAGTAAGGCTGCATGATCCCGAGCGTTTCGTTCATAAGTAACCCGCGACGTCGCGACGGCTGCTCAGGCAAAACGATGGAGTAACTGCAAAACGACCTACTCAATCAGCACTTTTCCGTCTGATTAGTTGTGTGGAGCAGTCAGCGTAGTTCAGGGGGGCAAAATGATCATGCTGCTGGTCGCGCTGTACCGGTCGGTCGATGACCGGCTTATACAGCATTGGCAGCAGCCTTATTTCATTTCGCCAGGTAGCGCATGCCTTCTTCCAGACCGCTGAGGGTCAGCGGATACATCTGACCTTCAATCAAATCACGCACGATATGCGTCGAGGTGGTGTAGTCCCAGGCATCTTTCGGGTAGGGATTGATCCAGATGATCTTCTTGAATTTGGCCATGAAGCGCTGCATCCATACATAGCCCGCCTCTTCATTCCAGTGTTCGACGCTGCCGCCGGGCTGGGTGATTTCATAGGGCGCCATCGAGGCGTCGCCGATGAAAATCACTTTGTAGTCCTCGCCATACTTGTGCAGCAGGTCCTGGGTAGCGGTCCGCTCCGAGCTTCTGCGCAGGTTGTTCTTCCACACCGATTCATAGATGAAGTTATGGAAGTAGAAATACTCCATATGCTTGAATTCGGTCTTGCATGCGGAGAACAGTTCTTCACAGACCTTGACGTGCGAATCCATCGAGCCGCCGATGTCGAACAGCAGTAATAACTTGATGGTGTTGCGCCGCTCCGGACGCATCTGAATGTTCAGCAGGCCGGCATCGCGTGCGGTGTGATCGATAGTGCTGTCGATGTCCAGTTCATCCGCAGCGCCCTGACGAGCGAACTTGCGCAGGCGACGCAGGGCCACCTTGATATTGCGCGTCCCCAGCTCAACCTGATCATCCAGATTCTTGTACTCGCGCTGGTCCCAGACTTTGACGGCCTTGCCTTTGCGCTCGCCTGCATCGCCGACACGAATGCCTTCCGGGTTGTAACCACCCGAACCGAACGGGCTGGTGCCACCGGTGCCGATCCATTTGTTGCCACCGGCATGGCGTTCCTTCTGTTCTTCCAGACGTTTCTTGAACTCCTCGATCAGTTTGTCGAGGCCGCCCAGCGACTGGATCTGCGCGCGTTCCTCGTCCGTCAGCGAGCGCTCGAACTCTTTGCGCAGCCAGTCTTCCGGGATCAGCGCCTGCAAATGCTCGTCGAGGTTTTCCAGGCCGTTGAAATACGCACCGAAGGCGCGGTCGAACTTGTCGAAATGGCGCTCGTCCTTGACCAGAATCGTGCGCGCCAAGAAGTAGAACTCATCGATGTCGGCGAACACGACCCGCTGTTTCAGCGCATTGATCAGGTCCAGCAGTTCACGCAGAGACACCGGCACTTTGGCCGCGCGCATTTCGTTGAACAGGTTGAGCAGCATGGCTGTCGCCCTTTTACATGGCAGGTTGGATAGACACGATCATCGGTTGCCGCGACGGCTCATGAACGCCAGACGCTCAAGCAGATGCACGTCCTGCTCGTTCTTGACCAGCGCGCCGGCCAGTGGCGGAATGGCCTTGGTCGGGTCGCGTTCGCGCAGCACGGCTTCACCGATGTTGTCGGCCATCAGCAGCTTCAGCCAGTCGACCAGTTCGGAAGTGGAGGGCTTCTTCTTCAGCCCCGGCACTTTGCGCACATCGAAGAATACGTCCAGCGCTTCGCTCACCAGGTCTTTCTTGATGTCCGGGTAATGCACATCGACGATGCGTTGCAGCGTGGCCCGATCCGGAAAGGCGATGTAGTGAAAGAAGCAGCGACGCAGAAAGGCGTCCGGCAACTCCTTCTCGTTGTTGGAGGTAATGATGATGATCGGTCGCTTTTTGGCCTTGATGGTTTCATCGATCTCGTAAACGTAGAACTCCATCTTGTCGAGTTCCTGCAACAGGTCGTTGGGGAACTCGATATCGGCCTTGTCGATTTCGTCGATCAGCAGAATCACACGCTCCTCGGACTCGAAGGCTTCCCAGAGCTTGCCCTTTTTCAGGTAATTGCGTACGTCGTGGACCTTGTCGACGCCCAGTTGCGAGTCGCGCAGACGACTCACCGCATCGTACTCGTACAGGCCCTGATGGGCCTTGGTCGTGGACTTGATATGCCAGGTAATCAGTTTCGCGCCGAAGGACTCGGCCAGTTGCTCGGCGAGCATGGTCTTGCCGGTGCCGGGCTCGCCCTTGACCAGCAATGGACGCTCCAGCGTGATGGCCGCGTTGACCGCCAGCTTGAGATCGTCAGTGGCAACGTAGGCCGGCGTACCTTCGAACTTCATTGATCCATCCTTTTTCGCATGGGCGCGCATATCCGGTCGGCACGCACGCCGTAAGAGGGGCAAGCAATGCCCTGACTATAACGTGGCGGCCCGATGGCTGTGAACGAAGACGCCTCATTCAGTTCTTGAATGGCGCGTCACGCCGTGACCGGGTCTAAATTGTAACGCTGCTTTTGGTATGGCTAATTTGGCGATACCATACGCGTCATGTCGACTAAATACAGGTTCAGGGATAAATACAGGATTCAGCTGAGAGAAAAAGACCACCTGCCGCCGCATGTTCACCTGACTGGTGGTGGGCTGGACGTGCTGATTTGCCTTGAGCTTGTAGAGCCCATGCGCGGAACCGCACCGGCTGTTGTGTTAAGGGAAGCTCTTGAATGGATACGAACTCACCGTAACGAACTGATGGAGGAATGGAAACGATGGCATCCATGAAACGCCCACGGCTCAAGGAGGTTCATGCCCAGTCCGGATATCGACTGGCCTTGACGTTCATCGACGATCAGCAATTCGTGCTCGACATGAGCGCGGATGTGCAGACTTTTCCTGGGTTACGGCCTTTGATCGCTGCCGATGCCTTTGCCCAGGCCCAGGTGGGCGATGATGGCTGGACGGTTGAATGGCCGGAGCCGGATATCCAGATCGGTGCCGATACCTTGTACCTTGACGCTCAGGCTCAAGCGGCCACCGATGAAAACACGCGTATTTTCATCGGGTGGCGGGCCCGCACGGGTTTGCCCCTGGCTCAGGCCGCAAAAGCATTGGGTGTGAGCCCGCGCAGCATCACCCGCTACAGCAACTCCCGCGAGCCTACACCACGCACTCTGGCGCTGGCTTGCCTGGGCTGGGATGCATTGCAGCAACAGGCACAGGCCGCCGAAGGGCGGGGTGTATACGGCACAGACAAAAAAACACGCTAGGAACCCTTGCTGCTCTCATAGCGCGCATTGAATGCCTGCACGAACGCATTGCGCAGGATCTGCAGAAACGCCTGGAAGCCGCTGATGTCCTGCTGATGGACACTGCCGCTGAGGTCGACGCGTGTGGCGAACTGGTTTTCCCGCTGGTTTTTCAATACGGTTTCGCTGGTGCCGACCAGCGCTTCCCAGATCGAACGGAAAACACCCTTGTCCTTGTTTTCGACATCCTGCTGCCAGTTGAATACGTCCACATTGCGCAACAGCGGCTTTATGTAGCCCTTGAGCTGGCCTTTGTCGGCCTGCGCTTCAATCACCACGTCGCCATCGCCGGCGTTGAAATCGAACTTGCCGTAGGCCGACGAGAAGTCGTTGAGTTTCTTGAGCTGGATGCCGGTGGCGCGCAGTTTGAAGTCGAAGTCTTCAAAGTTGCTGAACGGGTCGAATCTGGCTGTGCTCTCCAGATCGGCGTGGCCCAGCAGGCGCGCCTTGCCCTTGAACTCGGCATCGCGATTGCCTTCCACGTCGACCACGTTAGTCAGGTTATAGATGCTGGCATTGACCTGATCCGCCTCGATTTTTACCTTGGGCGTGGAGTTGAAGTTATTGAACGTGATGCGCCCGTCGTCGATGCGCAATTCGTTGAGGGTGATAGGCAGCAACTTGTTCATCTGGGTACGCCAGTCGGTGCCTTGACCGGTCTGCGAGTCCTGCTTGCTGCCGCCGTCCACAAAGTTGATCTGCGGGCCAGTGAACAGGGCTTTCGCGACCACTGCATGGTCATACCAGAGAGAGTGCCAGCTGACTGCCAGTTCGATCATCGGCGCGTCGAAGAAGGGCACCGGAACCTTGCCATCGGTCTTGACGATCTTCAGCCCCTTGATCCGGTACGCCCCTCGCCACAGTGCCAGGTCCACATCGGTGATCTCGCCGCGGTAGTCACCCATGTCGGCCAGTTTGTCGTTCAGATAGTCACGCACCAGATACGGCAGGGCGATATTGACAGCGATCAGCAGGACTACCAGAGCGGCCAGGGTCCATAGCGGCCAGCTGTAGCGACGTTTCATGACATGAGTCTCCTGTTTCAATGAAGGATTGACTGCTCGCGCCGTCATCCGTTCGGTCAGACTGGACGCCCCACAGTTGGCGGCATAGGCTTTGGGTCTTTAACCGATGTGCACAAGGACACCCTCATGAGCCGTATCTACGCTGATAACGCCCATTCCATCGGTAATACGCCGTTGGTGCAGATCAACCGTATCGCGCCGCGCGGTGTCACCATTCTGGCCAAGATCGAAGGGCGTAATCCGGGCTATTCCGTCAAGTGCCGTATCGGCGCCAACATGATCTGGGACGCCGAAAGCAGCGGCAGGCTCAAGCCGGGCATGACCATCGTCGAGCCAACCTCGGGCAACACCGGCATCGGTCTGGCCTTCGTTGCCGCTGCCCGTGGCTACAAACTGATGCTCACCATGCCCGCTTCCATGAGCATAGAACGTCGCAAGGTACTCAAGGCACTGGGCGCAGAACTGGTGCTGACCGAAGCGGCCAAGGGCATGAAAGGCGCGATTGCCAAGGCCGAAGAACTGCTGGCAGGCAACCCCGAGAAATATTTCATGCCGGCGCAATTCGAAAACCCGGCCAACCCGGCCATCCATGAAAAAACCACTGGCCCGGAAATCTGGGCAGACACCGACGGTGCCATCGACGTCCTGGTGGCAGGCGTAGGAACTGGCGGGACTATCACCGGTATCTCCCGGTATATCAAGCACACCGAAGGCAAACCGATCCTGTCGGTCGCGGTCGAGCCGGACGGTTCGCCGATCATCACCCAGGCGATGGCCGGTGAAACGATCACGCCCAGCCCGCACAAGATTCAGGGCATCGGCGCCGGCTTCATCCCGAAAAACCTCGACCTGTCGATTGTCGACCGGGTGGAGCGTGTCACCGATGAAGAGTCCAAGGCCATGGCGCGGCGTCTGATGCAGGAGGAGGGCATTCTCTGCGGTATCTCCTGCGGCGCGGCAATGGCGGCTGCCGTCCGTCTGGCTGAAAAGCCGGAGATGCAGGGCAAGACGATCGTGGTGGTGCTGCCGGACTCCGGCGAACGTTACCTGTCGAGCATGCTGTTCAGCGATCTGTTTACCGATCAGGAGCTTTCCCAGTAACACATCTTCGCAAGCGCGCACTTCATGCGGGCAACGCAAGGGTTTATGATGGCCAGCTTACGACTCGCCGGACGATCAGCGCTGTCCGCCCGGCGCTCCAGTCATTATTCAGAATCATGCATCAGCACTGCCCGCGTGACGTTTGGCGTTATCTGCCCGCTTCAAGGAGAGCTTCATGACCCTTTCATTTGTTGCCAAGGCATCGATCCTGATGCTGTTTCTGGGCAGCACGCTGTACGTTCATTTGCGCGGTCGGGCCCGATTGCCTCTGTTGCGGCAGTTCGTCAACCATTCTGCATTGTTCGCACCGTACAACGCACTGATGTACCTGTTTTCCCGCGTGCCGTCCGAGCCGTATCTGGACCGCAGCAAATTCCCTGAACTGGACGTCCTCAAGGACAACTGGGAAACCATTCGCGACGAAGCCATGCACCTGTTCGACGAAGGCTATATTCGTGCGGCGGAGAAAAACAACGACGCCGGTTTTGGCTCGTTCTTCAAGAAGGGCTGGAAGCGCTTTTACCTGAAGTGGTACGACAAGGCCTTGCCGTCTGCCGAGGCGCTGTGCCCGAAAACAGTCGAACTGGTCAACAGCATTCCCAACGTCAAGGGCGCGATGTTCGCGCTGTTGCCGGGTGGCAGTCACCTCAATCCGCACCGCGATCCGTTTGCCGGCTCGCTGCGCTATCACCTGGGCCTGTCCACGCCCAACTCCGATGACTGCCGGATCTTCGTCGATGGCAAGGAGTACGCCTGGCGTGACGGTCAGGACGTCATGTTCGATGAGACCTACGTTCACTGGGTCAAGAACGAGACCGACCAGACTCGTGTGATTCTGTTCTGTGACATCGAGCGTCCGCTGACCAACCGCTTCATGACCCGTATTAACCGCAGCGTCAGCGCGTTTCTGGGCCGCGCCACCGCTCCGCAGAACCTTGACGACGAGCGCGTCGGCGGAATCAACCAGGCGTATGCATTCAGCAAGCGTTTCAGCGATGGCTTCAGTGGCAAGGTCAAGCAGTTCAAGCGCGCCAACCCCAAGGCTTACCGCGTACTGCGCCCGGTTCTGGCAGTGGCGGTACTGACGCTGCTGGGCTACTGGTTGTTTGGTTAAACGACAGTCTTTCCTGTTATTCCGCTCTGATCCGGTTGTTCGTGGCCTCTGCGAACAACCGGCATTCCGTTACCCGTCCAGACTCACATGCCGGCTCAACAGCGCGCGCAGCACTGCAGGCTTGACCGGCTTGGGCAGATAATCGAGTCCCGCCGCATGCACCTGAGCGATCAACTCTGCCCGCCCATCGGCACTGATAAGCACGCCCGGCACCGGTTGACCCAGTCGGGTGCGTAGCCAGACCATGAGTTCAGTACCGGTTTCGCCTTCATCCAGGTGGTAATCCACCAAGGCAATCTGCGGTCGAACGCCATTGTTCAACAGCGCTTCGCATTCCTGGCGATTGCGCGCGGTCCAGACCTGACAGCCCCAGCGTGACAGCAGACTGTGCATACCGATCAGGATGCTGTCTTCGTTGTCGACACACAGCACCTGTGTGCCGTTCAGCGCGGGGCGGCTGACATCGGGCAGCGTAGCGGGGAGTGCCGCCTGGGGCGCGGCCAGCGGTACCCGGACGCTGAACACGCTGCCTTTGCCGGTCCATGAGCGCACCTGCAAAGGATGCTCGAGAATGCGGCACAAACCATCGGCAATCGCCAACCCCAGACCCAGCCCCTTGGCCGCGTGAGTCTTGTGGCTGTCGAGGCGTTTGAATTCTTCGAAGATCACCTTGCGCTTGTCCTCGGGAATGCCCGGCCCCCGGTCCCAGACTTCCAGACTCAGGCTCTCACCGTAGCGCCTGACACCCAGCAGAATGGGGCCTTTGGCATAGCGGAACGCGTTGGTCAAAAAGTTCTGCAGCACCCGGCGCAACAGCTTGATATCGCTGTCGACGCGCAGTGAACTGCCCCTCACACGAAAACTCAGGCCCTGCTCCTGAGCCAGCGCCTTGAATTCGGCACCGAGGGTGTCAAACAGCGCGCTGAGCGGAAACGGCTGGCGGTCCGGGGTGATCTTGCCGTTTTCGATGCGGGAAATATCCAGCAGGTCGCTGATCAGGTCTTCGGCAGAGCGCAGCGAGCTGTCCAGGTGCCGAACCAGTTGCTGAGCGTCGCTGGAAATCCCTTCCTGCTGATGTGACAGCGCAGCGGAGAACAGCCGTGCAGCGTTCAACGGCTGCATCAGGTCGTGGCTCACCGCGGCCAGGAAACGGGTTTTCGATTCGTTGGCGGCTTCAGCGGTACCCTTGGCTTCGGTCAGCGCCTGGTTGAGCTGGGACAATTCGTGGGTACGTGCGGCTACCCGCTGCTCAAGGCTTTCATTGACGCCTTTGAGGGCGTGTTCGGCAGCGCGGAACTCGGTGATGTCGGTGAAACTCATGACGAACCCGCCGCCCGGCATCGGGTTGCCAATCAGTTCGATCACCTGGCCATTGGGAAACAACCGCTCCGAGGTATGAGCGCGGCCCTGGCGCATCCAGTGCAGACGGCGCGCAACGTGAACTTCTGCCTCGCCCGGTCCGCAGAGCCCGCGTTCGGCGTTGTAGCGGATGATGTCGGCAATCGGCCGGCCAACGCCGATCAGGCCTTCGGGGTAATTGAACAGCTCAAGGTAGCGACGATTCCAGGCCACCAGCCGCAGGGACTGGTCAACCACGCTGATGCCCTGGGTAATGTTTTCGATGGCACCCTGCAGCAGCGCGCGGTTGAACTGCAGGACTTCGGAGGCTTCGTCGGCGATGCGTACAACGTCTTCCAGCTGCATGTCGCGACCTTCGATAGCGGCCTTGACCACCGCGCGGGTCGAGGAGGTGCCGAGCACGCCGGCCAGCAGTCGCTCGGTATGCGCGATCCACTCACCGTCGGCATTCAGGCTGGGGTTGAAACCCTTGCCCTGCCTTTGGGCGAAACGGATGAAACTCTGCCGCGCGCGGTCTTCACCGACGAAGCGTGCCGACAGGCTGAGCAGGTCCTCGATCTGCACCGCAAGCAGCGGGCGGCTGAAGTCGCGCCCCTGGGTTTCCTGACCGATGAAACGACCCGCCTGCCAGTGCTCGGCCACTCGCGTGCGCGACAACATCGACACCCAGGCGAACAGCGTGCAGTTGCCGGCCATCGACAGCACCACGCCCTGGGTCATCGGCGAGATAGGCAGGTCGAACGGGTTGCTGTGCAGCCAGGAAAGCAGCGGGAAAGTGCTCAGCGACCAGCCCATGCCATGCGCCGCCACTGGCAGCACGAGGGTGTAGAACCAGATGAAGATACCGGCCGCCAGCCCTGCGAAGACGCCACGCCGATTGGCCTGCTTCCAGTACAGCGCACCGAACATGGCGGGAGCCAGCTGGGTGATCGCGGCAAACGCGATCTGGCCGATGGTCGCCAGACTCGCCGTCGACCCGAGCATCCGGTAGCTGACATAGGCCAGCAGGAGAATCATCACGATGCTGATGCGTCTGACAGAAAGCATCCAGTGACGAAACGCTTCGAACGGCCGCTCGGTGTTTTTGCGTCTTAACAGCCACGGCAGCAGCATGTCGTTGGAAATCATCGTCGACAGCGCCACGCAGGCGACGATCACCATGCCGGTTGCCGCCGATGCTCCGCCGATGAAGGCCAGCAACGCGAGTGACGGGTGAGCGTGCGCCAGCGGCAGGCTGATCACGAACGAGTCGGGCAGCATGGAGCCGGGCAGGAGCATTTGTCCGGCCAGTGCAATCGGCACCACGAACAGCGCGGCCAGCGCCAGATAGGCCGGGAACACCCATTTGGCGAGATTCAGGTCCTGAGGCTCGATGTTCTCGACCACCGTCACGTGGAACTGGCGGGGCAGGCAGACAATCGCCATCATCGCCACGCCGGTCTGCACGAACATCGACGGCCAGTTGATCGTGTCTTTCCAGTATTCCTCAAGGCGTGGCGCGAGTTTGGCCTGATTGAACAGGTCGTCGAATCCGTCATACAGGCCGAACGTGACGAACACGCCGACTGCCATGAACGCAAACAGCTTGACCAGCGCCTCGAAGGCAATGGCCAGCACCATGCCGCGATGGTGTTCGGTGACATCCAGATTGCGTGCGCCGAAGACGATGGTGAACAGCGCGAGAATCAGCGACACCACCAGCGCAGTGTCCTGAGCGCGGGTGCCGGTGGAATCGGCCACGGCACCGATCAGGATATTCACCCCCAGCACGATGCCTTTGAGCTGCAACGCGATGTACGGCAGCATGCCGATCAGGCAGATCAGCGCCACCATCACCGCCAGGGACTGGGACTTGCCATAGCGCGCCGCGATGAAGTCGGCGATCGAGGTGATGTTTTCCTGCTTGCTGATCAGCACCATTTTTTGCAGCACCCAGGGTGCCAGCACCATCAGCACGATGGGCCCCAGATAAATCGGCAGAAACGACCATAACTGCTCGGCGGCCTGGCCCACTGCGCCGAAAAACGTCCAGCTGGTGCAGTACACCGCCAGCGACAGGCTGTAGACCCAGGCACGCATGGTCGGGCGCAGGGATGCGCTGTAGCGGTCGCCGTAGAAGGCGATGGCGAACATGATGGCCATATAGGTAAGGGCAACGGCCGCAATCAGCCCGCTGGACAGCGACATATCAAATTCCACACCGTATCGATAACGCGCAGTCTCGCACGATGGCCGCACTTCGTCTTTGTCGACCAAGGTCGAGCGTGGCGCGGTGTCGCAGCTGCCCCGACAAAGCCCGAAGTGATAAAAAAAGCGACACAGGTTTTGTAAAAGAAAATGTCCTATCGACATTCGGCGGCGTTACGTCTTCAATGTGCCTCGGATTGGCCGCTGCGTCAGTTCTCCCCAGCCTCTCAGGACCACGGACGATGAGCCAACAGTCACAATTCAGCCTGCTCGGGAAACGCCGTTTCCTGCCGTTTTTCATCACGCAGTCCCTCGGGGCATTCAATGACAACATCTTCAAGCAGTCATTGATCCTTGCCATTCTTTACAAGCTCAGCATCGATGGGGATCGCTCGATCTACGTCAATCTGTGCGCATTGCTGTTCATCCTGCCGTTCTTTCTGTTCTCGGCGCTGGCCGGGCAGTTCGGCGAGAAATACCCCAAGGACAAGTTGATCCGCATCATCAAGTTCGGCGAGATCGTCATCATGGTGGTCGGCGCCGCAGGCTTTCTGCTCAATCATCTGGAGTTGATGCTGGCCGCGCTGTTCGCCATGGGCACGCACTCGGCGCTGTTCGGGCCGGTCAAGTATTCGATCCTGCCCCAGCACCTGCGCGAGAGCGAACTGGTCGGCGGCAATGCGCTGGTCGAGATGGGCACCTTTCTGGCGATCCTGGCCGGCACCATCAGCGCGGGTGTGATGATGTCTTCTTCGCAATACGCCTGGGTGGTGGCGGCTGCCATCGTGCTGGTCGCCTGCCTGGGGTTCCTGGCCAGCTTCGGTATTCCGCGCGCCGAGGCTGCCTCGCCGGAGATGAAGCTCAACTGGAACATCTTCACCCAGTCGTGGGCGACCTTGCGTATGGGTCTTGGGCAAACGCCCGCGGTTTCGCGCTCGATTGTCGGCAACTCGTGGTTCTGGTTCGTGGGCGCTATCTACCTGACGCAGATCCCGGCCTATGCCAAGGAATGGATGTACGGCGACGAAACGGTCGTTACGCTGATTCTGGCCGTATTTTCCATCGGCATCGCGCTCGGCTCGTTGCTCTGTGAGCGCTTGTCCGGGCATAAGGTCGAGATCGGGCTGGTGCCGTTCGGCTCGATGGGCCTGACAATTTTTGGCCTGCTGCTGTGGTGGCATTCGGGCGGTTTCCCGCAGAACGTGCAGGCCAACGACTGGCTGGCAGTGCTGTCCTCCGGGCAGGGCTGGCTGGTGCTGTTCGACATTCTGGGTATCGGCGTATTCGGTGGCTTTTATATCGTGCCGCTGTACGCCTTGATCCAGTCGCGCACGCCGCTGAAAGAGCGCTCGCGCGTCATTGCCGCCAACAACATTCTCAACGCGCTGTTCATGGTGGTCTCGGCGATTGTCTCGATCCTGCTGCTGAGCGTTGCCAAGCTGTCGATTCCGCAGCTGTTTCTGGCCGTGTCGGTGATGAACATCGCGGTCAATATCTACATCTTCAAGATCGTCCCCGAGTTCACCATGCGCTTCATGATCTGGCTGCTTGGCCATTCCATGTACCGCGTCGAACACCGCAATCTGGACCGGATTCCGGACGAAGGCGCGGCGCTGCTGGTCTGCAACCATGTGTCCTTTGTCGATGCATTGCTGATTGCCGGTGCGGTGCGGCGCCCGATCCGCTTTGTCATGTACTACAAGATCTACCAGCTGCCTGTGCTTAACTTCATCTTTCGCACCGCCGGGACCATCCCCATTGCCGGGCGTAACGAAGACATGGACATCTACGAAACATCGTTCAAGCGCATCGCCCAATACCTCGCGGAAGGCGAACTGGTGTGCATCTTCCCGGAAGGCAAACTGACCACCGACGGCGAAATCAACGGCTTCAAGAACGGCATGAGCCGCATCATCCAGGAAACCCCGGTACCGGTCATTCCACTGGCACTGCAAGGCCTGTGGGGCAGCTTCTTCAGCCGCGACCCGAGCAAGACCCTGTTTCGCCGCCTGTGGTCTCGCGTCGTGCTGGTGGCCGGTTCGCCCATCGCAGCGGACGTGGCAACCCCCGTGGACGTACGTGAAGAAGTGAAAGCGCTGAGAGGAAAAGTGCAGTAGCGCCGGCGCTCCGTACGACTGACGTGCCAATCACTCCGCATTGGCACGATAGTCATCAGTTCCCGAGCCGTGTATTTAGCCAAATTGCTCTGAAGCGCTTTTCAACCACGATGGCACAGGCGACGCAGAGTGCGACGTTAGTGACGGCTGAGTCCTGGCGCTGATCCGGGGGTAGCCTGGCAGGACGCCAGGCAAGCCGCACCGTGCCATGGATGGCGCGTTGCGGCGACCCCCGGATCAGTGACAGGGCGAAGGAACCCGACGAAGTCGGGCCGGAAACGGAGCCAGGGGGTTTGCTTACTTTGGCCCCATCAAAGTAAGTCGCCGAGGGGCGAAAAGGTGACCTGAGCCGAACCCCGATCCACCTGACACCGCAGAACCGCCGTGTGACGCAGAGCGTCACGAACTGCATTCCCACGCGGAGCATGGGAACGATAGTCAACCGTCCAACTTTTTGGGGGCAGTTCACTGGAGCGTGAGGAACGATAGTCAACTGGCATCAACGGACGGACGTATTCTCTTCCTCCGGCATCTTCCTGAAATACGTCGACAGCAACGCCCCGGAAATATTGTGCCAGACACTGAACAGCGCACTTGGCACCGCCGCCAGCGGCGAAAAATGTGCACTGGCCAGCGCAGCGCCCAGCCCCGAGTTCTGCATACCGACCTCCAGCGCCAGCGACTTGCGTTGCGCCAATGGCAGCTTGAAAACCTTGCCAGTGAAATAACCCAGCAGAAAACCGAACGTGTTATGCAGAATCACCACCGCCATGATCAGCAGGCCGGATTCAGCGATTTTCGCCTGACTGGCGGCGACCACCGCGCAGACGATCATCACAATACTGACCACCGACACCAGCGGCAGCACATCGACCGCATAGCTGACCCGCGCGCCCAACAGACGCTGGGCAATCACGCCCAACACAATCGGCAGCATGACCAGTTGCAGGATCGACCAGAACATATCCAGAAAGGACACCGGCAGCCACGCCGACGCCAGGAACCAGATCAAGGTCGGGGTCAGCAGCGGGGCGAGCAGGGTAGTGACCGCAGCGATTGCCACCGCCAGCGCCAGATCACCCTTTGCCAGCCAGGCCATGACGTTGGATGAAGTGCCGCTCGGACAGCAGCCGACCAGAATCACACCCACGGCGATCTCCGGCGGCAGTTGAAACACCTGGCACAGCAACCAGGCCACACCGGGCATGATCACAAAGTGCGCGATCACACCCAGCGCCACTCGCCACGGGTTACGCGCCACTTCAGAGAAGTCTTCGAGTTTCAGGGTCAGGCCCATGCCGAACATGACCAGCCCCAGCAGCGGCATGATCCAGCTCTTAAGGCCAATGAATGCCTGCGGAAACAGAAATGCCAGAATGGCGAACAGCAAAACCCAGTAGGCAAACGTGTTGCCGACAAAACGACTCAAGGCTGCCAACGCACGCATGGCCTGTTCCTTATTGTTGAATAACCGGGGTGAAATGAATGCGCCGTCTGACGAGACGGCGCGGTGTTTCGAGCGGCAGTGCTGCAAGAGCGGGTATCAGATGCCCTGCGGAATCTCTTCGCCGCCCAATGCCTCGAACAGCTCCGGCAGGAACTCGCCGAAGGTCAGCATCATCAGCGTGAAGCTGGCGTCCAGTTGTCCCAACGCTTCGTCGCCACCGTCCTGTTCGGCCTGATCCTGCAGCAGGTCCTCGAACTTCAGACGCTTGACCACCAGTTTATCGTCCAGCACGAACGACAGCTTGTCCTGCCAGGCCAGCGACAGTTGGGTCACGACCTTGCCTGTGCTCAGGTGCAGCTGGATTTCGTCGCCGGTCAGGTCCTGACGCTTGCAGCGCACGATGCCGCCATCTTCATGGGTGTCGCGCAGCTCGCACTCGTCCAGCACGAAGAAGTTGTCGGCCGCTTTCTGGGTCTTGACCCAGTCGGTCATGGTCGCACTCGGTGAAACCTTGACCGTCAGCGGACGTACCGGCAGCGAGCCGATGACTTCGCGCAGGGTCGACAACAGGTCCTCGGCGCGTTTCGGGCTGGAGGCATTGACCAGGATCAGGCCCTGTTTCGGCGCGATGGCGGCGAAAGTGGCGGAGCGACGGATAAACGCACGCGGCAGGAACGCCTGGATGATTTCATCCTTGAGCTGATCGCGTTCCTTCTTGTAGACCTTGCGCATCTGCTCGGCTTCGATCTCGTCGACCTTTTCCTTGAGCGCGTCACGCACGACGCTGCCCGGCAGAATGCGTTCTTCCTTGCGTGCTGCGATCAGCATGAAGTCCTGGCTGATGTGTACCAATGGAGCGTCTTCGCCCTTGCCGAAAGGAGCGACGAAACCATAGGTGGCTACCTCCTGGCTGGCGCAGGCGCGCGCCGGTTTGGTCGCCAGTGCTGTCTCCAGCGCTTCGGCATCAAAAGGCACGTCCTGGGTCAGGCGATAGACAAGCAGGTTTTTGAACCACATGAGGTGAATCTCTCTTTCTATACAAAGGCGGGCATTATTCGCTCCTCAGCCGCTGGGGCCAACCCTGTACAGAGCGTTTGTAAGCCTTTGGAAGGATTATAAAAATTATTTAAAAAAGTGCTTGCCAGAGTACAGGTCGCTCCGTAGAATGCGCGCCACACCGAGAGTGAAGGGTGATTAGCTCAGCTGGGAGAGCAGCTGCCTTACAAGCAGCGGGTCGGCGGTTCGATCCCGTCATCACCCACCAAACTCGCTTTTAGTGTTACGCGCAGCGGTAGTTCAGTCGGTTAGAATACCGGCCTGTCACGCCGGGGGTCGCGGGTTCGAGTCCCGTCCGCTGCGCCATATTCCGCTTCAAGGCCCTTGAACTCCTTGAAGCAAACAGAAAGCCCGCCCAGTGCGGGCTTTCTGCTTTCTGTCGTTTGGAAATTCCAACCCCCTCGTGCAATGCCCCCGCGGCAGTTCTATTGAAGTTCTGTAAGAATTATTCTTCGCGAATGTAAGTAATGTCCTTAATTAGTGAAGTTTAAACCAGGCTTGTTAGTTAGCCTTGGTGAGCGCTTGATTTATCCTCTTTGCTGGTATTAGCTGAATGGGTTGATGGGGTATCCAGACATTAAACGTTTTTTGATGATCCCAGATAATTAATCCAGACCGACCGCCGAATCGAGGCGGTCTGATACGATAATGAGCAAAGGAATGACTATGAAAAATCGTTTTAAACTGTTTGTAGGCACTACGGCCTTGATCCTCTCTGCGAGCGCGCTGGCCAAGCCAGTACTGCACACGGCGACCATCGACCAGCACGGCAATATCGTTGCTCAGTCGTCGCCCTGGATCAAGTCTGTAAGTTACAGCAGCCAGAAAGACTACTTCGCGACGTATAAAGTGCTCTTCAAGGAAGGGCAGTTTAAAAAGTCTCCAGGGTTCTGCTCGGTGTCTTCCATTGATACCAGTGATCATGAGCGGCTGTTCTACGGGCACGCCAAGTTGGGCGGCGCTGCGACAACAGAACAGGTCAATGTATTGGGACTTATGGTCGGTAAGCGGGGGGCTTCGGGTGACTCCTCAATGAGTTTCCAGTTGGCCTGCAGTAATTGATTCAATGAACCCCGCCTGGTGCGGGGTTTTTTACGGCGGTCTGATCTGGAGGCGCACCTTCCGGCTTTCCATCCAGCGCATTTGCGCAGATCATTCCTCCACCTCCCAACAAGAAAGGACGTGTCATGAGCCTGCCTCTTCAGGGCATCAAGGTGGTGGAACTGGGTCAGCTCATTGCCGGGCCGTTCGCGACGAAGATTCTCGCCGAGTTCGGTGCCGAGGTCATCAAGGTCGAGCCGCCATTGACCGGTGATCCCCTGCGCAAATGGCGTTTGCTGCATAACGGCACGTCCGTCTGGTGGGCGGTGCAGTCCCGCAACAAACAGTCGGTAACCCTCGATCTGCGCCAGCCTCAGGCGCAGGAGATGGCACGGCGCCTGATCCGCGATGCCGATGTACTGGTCGAGAACTTCCGCCCCGGCACACTTGAAGGCTGGGGGTTGAGCTGGGAAGCGCTGCACGCCCTCAATCCGAAACTGATCATGCTGCGTGTCTCCGGCTACGGGCAGACCGGGCCGTATCGCGACCGGCCGGGTTTTGGCGTGATCGGTGAGGCCATGGGCGGTTTGCGTCATCTGTCGGGTGAGGCAGGGCGCACGCCAGTGCGTGTCGGCGTATCGATTGGCGATTCGCTGTCTGCGCTGCACGGTGTGATCGGCATTCTGCTGGCGCTTCGTCATCGCGAGCAGAATGACGGCGACGGGCAGCAGATAGATGTCGCGTTGTACGAGTCAGTGTTCAACATGATGGAAAGCCTGATTCCCGAGTATTCGGTATTCGATACTGTCCGCGAGCCGGCTGGCAGCAGCCTGCCAGGCATCGCGCCGAGCAATGCCTACCGCTGCAATGACGGCAAGTACGCGTTGATCGCGGGCAATGGCGACAGTATCTTCCGGCGCCTGATGGAAAAGATCGGCCGCGCGGACCTGGCCAGCGACCCCGAGCTTGAGCACAACGACGGGCGGGTCAGGCACGTGGCGCGCATCGATGCGGCCATCTCGACCTGGACCGCCGAACGCTCGATGGACGAAGTTCTTGCAGCGCTCAACGAGGCCCGTATTCCGGCAGGCAAGATCTACGACGCAGCCGATATCGCCAGTGACCCGCATTATCGGGCGCGGGACATGCTATTGCAGGGCACGCTGGATGACGGAACGCCCGTCACCCTCCCGGGTATTGTGCCTAAACTTCAAGACACGCCGGGGCAGGTACGATCGTCTGCGCCAACACTCGGTCAACACACCGATGCTGTGCTTGAAGCGCATGGCATCGACGCTGCCACCCGTGCCGAGTGGCGTCGGCTTGGCATTATCTGATCCGAAACCTGACCATTGTCGTAAACAGAACTCTATTCCAAACGGAGCTGATCCCGTGATTGATCATCTGGACCATCTGGTACTGACCACTGCCGATATCGACGCCTGCAAGGATTTTTACGTACGCGTTCTGGGCATGACCCCTGAACGCTTTCGTCAGGGGCGTCTGGCATTTCGCTTCGGCAATCAGAAAATCAACGTCCATGAACGCGGCAAGGAGTTCGAGCCCAAGGCTCACTTGCCGGTGCCAGGTGCGCTGGATCTGTGTTTCATCGCCACCATCCCGCTGGAGCAGGTGATTGTGCACCTGCAGGAGCAGGACTGGCCGATCGTCGAAGGTCCGGTCGAGCGCACCGGTGCTACCGGGCCGATCTGGTCGGTGTATGTGCGTGATCCGGATCTTAACCTGATCGAAATTTCCGAGCCGGCGGCTGATGCGTCGATGTAATCGCGCTCGATGAGGGCGGTTGCATCATTGCATCAGCAGCCCTTCGCAGGCGCTCCGTCCTTCGGCACGAATGCGCCTTTTTCGCCTGGCTTGGTGATGATGTACGCACGTCGCCACGGCTGATCGTCGATCAGTTTCCAGCGATGGCCGGGGCCGGTGGTGTCCTGCGCCAGCAATACTTCCCCAGGGTGCAGGATAAAGTTCTCGCCGCCGGTGGTGGAAAATTCCAGCGTGCCGGACAGGGTGATCACGTACTGCTCTTCGGGGGCCGGATGCCAGTCAAAGGTCGAGTGCGCCGGGGTTTCCTTGAAGTGCAGGGCGCTGACATCGGTCATGGCTTTTTGATCGATTGAACCCTCGATGACGTGTGACAGATTGTCGGGGCCTGTGCACAGGCGGTAGGCCTTGATGCCCTCAGTGACAACCAACGGCGGCTTCTTGGCGGCATAGGCTGCGCTGACCGGTAACATGGCTGCGGCGGCGATTACGGCCAGGCTTGCCAACTGGCGAGCCGTCGAGCGCGTTGAGCGAAAACGAGTGGTCGGTTGCATAAAAATGTTCCTGAGCACGACAAACTGCGTGAGCCCTGGTCGCCAGTCGCGATGGTCGATGCAGGGTCTGGGCCGATTCGCCCACGCCGTGGATCGAAGCACATCCCGGGATGCTTAAAAATTATCTTTAATTTCATGTTGTTCGGCGCCGGCAGGCGTACGTAACGTCATATTCATCTATGTCACTTGCCGTCTCGGGTTTCCTTACGCTCATGACTCAATCAGTCAGGCTTCCAAGGAGCCCCGCATGCACCCCAGAAAAAGGCGCTACAAACGATCCATCGATCACCACCCCGGCATGCCGGCGCTCAGCGCGCCGTTCGATCATCCTGATGATGCGGCGCGTTATGCCCACGAGCGGATCGGCAATCGGCGTGATCGCGAATACGGTGGTTTCATTCTGGTTCGCAAGGATGGTAAATACATCGCGACCGAACCCATGAACGGCAGCGAGTTCAGCTTCGATCCCAATGAAGTCTTCCCGCGCAATGACCAGGAAGGTTACGTGCTCTACCCGCAAGGGCATGACGACTATGCGGTCTACCATTCTCATCCGTCACTGCAGGCCGGGCTGGACGAGTGGCCGGAGAGTGAAAAGGTCACTTACCCGAACAGTTTTTCAGTCGGCGACATTTATGCGGTGATCGATGATCAGGAGGTGTGTGCGGCGACGTATCTATCCGGGCCTGACGGCTCCCTGATCAAGTACACGCTGTCGCGCTCTGCCGCCGAAGACACATTGTTTGCGCGCGTCTCCGGCCCGCGCAGCATGCCGCACCTGTGTGAACTCAGCCAGATCCACAAGGCGCTGCAGAACCTGAGCATGATGCCCAGTGATGTGGTCCGCCTGCTGGCCGGTGCCGGGGATCTGCACGTGATAGTGCCCAGCCGCCTGTGGGGGCAGGCAGGCAAAGTGCCGGCCGACTGGCAGCCTTACCCGGACGATGCTGCCGCTCGTACACCTCCCGCCAAATCGCCTGCAAGCTGCGAAGCGCAATGGCCACCCCGACCTCTGAGTCTCAGCGCGCCGTTCAACAGTGCCGATGAGGCTGCACGTTACGCACATGGCCGTATCGGCAGTCGTATTCATTCGCAGATCATCGGTTTTCTTCTGTTCAATCCGGTCGCGCGAGCCTATCGGATTGCCGAGCCGATTCTCGATGACGGCATGCCGGTGTATGCACCGTGTTCGGCATTTCATCCCGATGCCTATTACCGGCCTGCATTACCTGACGGCTACCGTGTGGACGGCATGTATTTCTGCTCAGCCAATCTGGCCGTCGAGGGCGGACGTGACGTCATCAACGATTTCTTCGAGCCGGATGACCTGCATCGGATGTTCAGTTACCGGCACAAACCGGCACAACGCCGTAAAGGCTTGCCGATTCGCTATGGTTTCGAGATGTCGGCGGTTTATTTCTCGGCAGCCGACGGCGCGCTGCTCTGTTACACCCCAAGCCAGTCCGCCGAGGAGTTTCAACTGTTGCAAAGCGTATCGCGAGTGTACTCCGGGGCCGAGTCCGTTCAAGCGCAACTCGCTGCCGGTAACCTCAGCGTGCAGGATTTCGCCCTTCAAGTGGCGCGGGCCGGGCTTCTGCGCGTGCTGCAGACCAGTGAGCGCTGGCCTGATGCCGGTGTGATCAGTCCCGTGGCCTGAGCCCTGTGCAGCGAGCCAGCGCCTTGCCTTCGCGAATCACAAACTGAACTGCAACTGAACAATGCAGTACAGAACCGGGAAAACCTTTGGATACCTGAACTTATCGGCGTTTTCTCCCTCTCATGCCGGTAGCCATTGATCGCGGCGGCCTGATAAGCTCGCGGCTTTACTCGTTTGCCCTTTTGGCGCATGAACAAGGAATTAGCATGAAACAGCATCGGTTGGCAGCGGCGATTGCCCTGGTCGGTCTGGTACTCGCAGGTTGTGACAAGCAAGCCAGCACCGTAGAGCTGAAAACCCCAGCACAAAAAGCGTCTTATGGCATCGGTCTGAACATGGGCAAAAGCCTGGCTCAGGAAGGTATGGATGATCTGGATTCCAAGGCTGTAGCCCTGGGTATCGAAGATGCTGTTGGCAAGAAAGATCAGAAACTCAAGGACGAAGAGCTGGTTGAAGCCTTCTCCGCGCTGCAAAAGCGTTCCGAAGAGCGTCTGGCGAAGATGAGCGAAGAGGCTTCTGCCGCTGGCAAGAAATTCCTCGAAGAGAACGGTAAGAAGGACGGCGTGGTCACCACCGCTTCCGGCCTGCAGTATCAGATCATCAAGAAAGCCGATGGCGCTCAGCCCAAGCCTACCGATGTTGTGACTGTTCACTACGAAGGCAAGCTGATCGACGGCAAGGTCTTCGACAGTTCCGTTGAGCGCGGCAGCCCGATCGACCTGCCGGTTGGCGGTGTGATTCCGGGTTGGGTCGAAGGTCTGCAACTGATGCACGTCGGCGAGAAGATCAAACTCTTCATCCCGAGTGATCTGGCTTACGGCGCACAGAGCCCGAGCCCGGCGATCCCGGCCAACTCGGTACTGGTGTTCGATCTTGAACTGCTGGGTATCAAGGACCCTGCAGCGGCACCGACTCCTGATGCTGATGCCGACGAAGAAGAGGCAGCTCCTGCCGCTTCGGCTCCGGCCAAGAAGTAACGCACCACCTGGCTACAGAAAACGCCCTGTCTCGACAGGGCGTTTTTGTGTCCGGCTTATTTCCCGAACGCTTGGTCATTCGGGCAGTCCCACTATCATGGATGTATGCAAAGGCATTGTCCGACAGTCCGGCAAGATCAAGGTACTCGTTTAGTAGAGGGTGTCGGGTTCACACGTTTGTAGTTTTTTTGTGAGTAAAAAACGCCCGATTTGACTACGGCCCCCCGAAAACGGGGGGTTGAGGCTGGAAAGAAGCCGCTGTTCACAAGGTTATCCACAATTATTGTGGATAACCTTGTGGCACTGGCCGGGCAGGTTCGGCGAATCTGCTTTTATCGAACGACATTTTGCTGAACGGGAGTGGGTATGAAAGCACCGTGGAATTTTATCCGTTATCTGCCCGGAGCCCGGCGTTTGCTGGCCGCTGGACGGTTGCCAGGACTGTTGTTCGCTGTCGCGCGCAAGGGCAACAGTGAAGGTAATCGTCTGGGCAAACTCAAGGAAGACCTGCGTTTGCTGCAGGCCTTGTGCCTGGCTTACTGGCGGGGCGAATACCGCGCCATCAGCCCCAAAGCGATCCTGTCCATTGTCGCCGGTCTGATGTACTTCCTCAGCCCGCTGGACGCGATCCCCGACTGGATACCCGGCCTCGGCATGCTCGATGACATCGCCGTGCTGGCGTGGGTTACCAAGCACCTGAGCAATGAGCTGGACGCTTTTCGTGAATGGCGCGCGCAGCAATCGCCCGAGAAACTCATCGTGGTCGAGCAACTGCCGAAGACTCAGGCCCTGCTGGAGCAAGAGCGGGGTAAGGTGTAAGTATCACGGATTGAACACAAGCCCTGGCGTTCCGCTGTTAAGATGCCTGCCTATGGATCAAGCCTGATCAGTATGCGGTCGTGTAGTACAAGGTGACTCTATGGATCTTCAAGTGATATCCCGTGACGGGGAGCCGGAATACGCCGTGCTGCCCTGGGCGCAGTATCAAGCACTGCTCAAGGCCGCCGGCCTGGCCGGCAAGCCTTCCGAGCCGGCTGCCTCGACTGGCGGCACCACCGCCAGTGAGCTTCCCGGGTTCGATGAATTGCGTGCACTGCGCGAGGCCAAAGGCCTTGAAGCGACGAGTCTGGCGCGTACCGTCGGGATCAGCCCGTCCTATCTGGAACTGATCGAGAACGGTACTCGGCAGCCGGACGGCGCCATCAAACGCAGCCTGGCGTGGGAGCTTGGAGTGCCGGGCTGGCGAGGTGAGTCGTGAGCGTGCGCATCAGTCGTCAGCATTGGGATGGACTGCTCAATGAGCTCGATCTGGCCCGTCGCCAACGGCACCTGCTGACCTATCGCGCTCTGGTGGAACGCCTGCAACTGCCCAGCCCGGCCATGCAGACCCTTACGGCCGCCCTTGAGCACCTCGCCGCCATGGATGCCCGCGCTGAACAGCCCTTGCGCAGTTCGCTGGTCATCAGCCAGGGCGCCAGCCGCCTGCCGCGTCCCGGTTTTTTCGAGTGCGCCGAACGCCTTGGCCGTTTCTCCGGACCTTCGGACGGCGTCGCGGCAGCGTCATGGCACGCCTCGGAAGTGGTTCGGGTGTTTGAATACAGTTATCCGCAAGTGCAAGCGCAGTAGGGGTATGGCGCCGGCGCTCACGCCTGCATCAACAAATCCAGTCGCGTCGAATCGATGACGTGAATGCTGGCGCCGGCGACATCCTTGGCGAAGTGCTTGGCCTGTGAAGCGAGGTCGGCCAATTGGCTGGCATCGACCAGCGTGCAGCTTGCTTCATGCAAGTGCACCACGCCAATCGACAGTGACAACAGGGGGAATTCCTGGCGTTGGCCCTGACGGTTGAGGGCGATGAAACAACCGGCTTCCAGGTGTTCTGCGCGGTAGAAACGCCGGCATTGATTCTGAAAATCATCCAGCAGGGTTTTCAGGCGTCGTTCCCAGTCATCAAAGCCCAGCACCATCAGAAAATCATCCCCGCCGATGTGCCCGACAAAGTCCCTGGCTGGATCGATGCGGTCGTTCAGGCATTGCGCCAGACACAGCAGCACCTCGTCGCCACGCGCATAACCGTAGATGTCGTTGAAGGGCTTGAAGCTGTCGATGTCCACGTAGCAGATCATCGACGCACGGCCTTGCTGCAGCAGTCGAGTCAGGCATTGCTGAATCGGAACGTTGCCGGGCAGCAGGGTCAGCGGGTTGGCGTAACGTGCCTGCTGGATCTTCATTTCGGTAATCAGCTTGAGCACGTCGATCACTCGTCCGAGGCCCAGATAGGAACCGTTCGAGGTGATGATGAAATCCTCCTCGATGCGCTGCCGGGCACGGCTGGTCAACAGCCGGCTGACCTGTTGCAGCGACTGGCTGACTTCCACGGCGAGAAAGTCACTGCTCATCAGACGGCTGATCGGTTTGCGGGCAAACAGCTCGGTGCCGAAGGGCTTGAGCAGGGCCTCGGACAACGAATGCCGGTGGACGATGCCGCACGGTCGGGCGTCGTCATCCAGCACCGCCAGAGAATTGAGGTTGGCCTGCCTGCGAAACGCTTCCAGCACTTCAGCCGTGGGTGTCGACTGGCTGACCGATGGCTGCGGATTGAGCAGGGCAGACAGGTCGGCCGCTTCTTCGTTGAGCGGCGCCACTGCGGTTTCTGTCCTGGGCAGCATGGCGCGGGTGTCGCGCGGCGGGCGCTCCTGAGGTCGGGCCAGCAGATAGCCTTGAACCAGGTTCACGCCCATGTCTTTCAGCGTTGCCAGCTCTTCGGGCAATTCGATGCCTTCGGCAATCACCGTCGCTCTGGAGGCCTTGGCCATCTGCAGCATGGAGCCGACGAATTCGCGCTTCACCGCATCCTGGTGAATGCCGTCGATGAAGTGCCGATCGATTTTCACGTAGTCCGGGCGCAGCTCCGACCAGAGTCGCAAGCTCGAATAACCGGCGCCAAGATCGTCCAGCGCGATGGAAAAGCCCATGTCGCGGTAGTGGTGCAACGCTTTGTACAGCAGGTCGAAATCGTCGGTGGGCATCTGCTCGGTCAACTCGATGACCACGTCCTTGGGCGCGATGTGGTAGCGACGCAGCATCTCCAGAGTCCGCCCCGGTGGATGCGAGGTTTCGAGCAGCGATTCGGGGGAGACGTTGAGAAACAGCTTGCCCGGCAACTTCTGCTGACTGAAACGTCGGCAGGCGCTGTCCCGACAACTCAACTCCAGCTCGCTCAGACGACCGGCCTGGCGGGCGATGGCGAACAGGTTCAGAGGCGAGTGCAGGGCGCTGTTGGACGGGCCGCGGGTCAAGGCTTCATAGCCCAGGATCCGGTGCTCCGACAGCGAGACGATGGGTTGGAACAAACTGTGCAAATCACCACGAGCCAGAATGGAACTCAGTGCGCTCAGCTGCTCTGTTATGGTCATGGTCGTCTCGAAGAGAATGAAAAAGGGCTGAGCGCTTTCGCGTTCAGCCCCGTATTTCACGACAGCTTCATGACTGTTTGATGACGTTGAAGCTAAATGGCCATCAATGAACCTGCGTTACTTCTTCGCGACAGCGGCACTCAGACCCAGGTAGTCGATGAGAATGCGCCCGGTCTCTGCCAGATAGGCATCGTCCTCGGGTTTGGTTTTCTCGTCTTCCACCGGCAGCGCGTCTTCGTCTTCCTTCTTCAGCTCTTTGAGCGGCTCTTCACCCTTGGCCTTGCGGCGGGTGTTTTCCAGCGCAAGTTGCTTGCTTTCGATAGACGCATGCTCGGCACGACGGTCGGCTTCATTGAGGCTGACGGTCTTCTCGTTCATCAGCTTCTTGGCCAGCGCCAGGCGATCCTCGATGAACACGAACTCGGCGTCTTTTGCCGAACGTGCCTCATGACGCGCCTGCAGTTGGGCCAGGAACGGCCTGAACGGGTCGATCGCCGGCTTGATCGCCGGTTTGATGCTGTCCCACGGCATGGCCTCGGGCAGCGCGCTCTCGCCGATTTCCTTGGTGTCGATCAGCGACGGGTAAGTGATGTCCGGTACCACGCCCTGATGCTGGGTGCTCTGACCGGAAACCCGGTAGAACTTGGCCAGGGTCAGTTTCAGTTCGCCGTGATTGAGCGGCTGAATGGTCTGCACGGTGCCTTTACCGAAGGTCTGACCACCGATCACCAGCGCGCGGTGATAATCCTGCATCGCCCCGGCGAAAATCTCCGACGCCGACGCAGACAGACGGTTAACCAGCAGTGCCATCGGGCCTTTGTAGAACGCGCCCTTGGCTTCGTCTTCCAGCACGTCGACCTTGCCGTCGGCATTGCGCACCAGCACGGTCGGGCCTTTGTCGATGAACAGGCTGGTCAGCTCGGTGGCTTCCTGCAATGAACCGCCACCATTGTTGCGCAGATCCAGTACCACACCGTCGACCTTCTCGGCCTGCAATTCGGTGAGCAGTTTCTTCACGTCACGGGTGGTGCTCTTGTATTCCGGATCGCCGGCACGGTAGGCCTTGAAGTCCAGATAGAAGGCCGGAATGTCGATGACCCCGAGCTTGTAGTCCTTGCCATCCTGCTTGAGGTGCAGGATCGACTTCTTGGCCGCCTGCTCTTCAAGTTTCACCGCTTCACGGGTGATGGCGACGATCTTGGTGGTCTGGTCGTTCGGCGCATTGCTGGCCGGGATGATCTCCAGGCGTACCACCGAGCCTTTCGGACCGCGGATCAGCTTGACCACTTCATCCAGACGCCAGCCGATCACGTCGACCATTTCCTTGTCGCCCTGAGCGACGGCCACGATCTTGTCGGCCGGGGCAACCTGCTTGGTCTTGGCCGCCGGACCTGCCGGCACCAGACGCACGATCTTCACGTTGTCATTATCGCTCTGCAACACGGCGCCGATGCCTTCCAGCGACAGGCTCATATTGATGTCGAAGTTCTCCGCGCTGTCAGGTGACAGGTAGTTGGTGTGCGGATCGTAGGACATGGCGAACGTGTTGATGTAGGCCTGGAAGATATCTTCGGCGCGAGTCTGATTCAGACGCGCCTGCTGATTCTTGTAGCGCTTGGTCAGGGTTTCCTGAATCTTTGCCGGGTCCTTGCCTGCAATCTTCAACCGCAGGACTTCATCCTTGATGCGCTTGCGCCACAGTTCGTCGAGCTCGGCGGTATCCTTGGGCCATGCGGCGTCCTTGCGGTCGACCAGCAGGGTTTCCTTGGTATTGAAGTCGAGCTTGTCGACACCCTTGCCCAACTCGCCCAGCGCGAAGTTCAGACGCGCGTTGACGCGGTCCAGATAGCGCTTGTAGATGATGAAGCCGGCGTTCAGGTCGCCACTCTTCAGGAAGTCGTCGAACTGGAACTGCCATTTGTCGAACTCGGCAATGTCGCTGGCCATGAAATAGCTGCGCGAGGGGTCCAGTTGCTTGATGTAGCTCTGGTAAATAATCGCTGAACGCTTGTCGTCCAGGGGCGGCTTGCTGTAGTGATGTCGTTTGAGCAGCTCAACCACGTTGAGACTGGCAATCACTTCGTCGCGGTCCGGCTGAAGATTATCCCAGCTGTTGGCGGCAAAGGTACTGGCTGACATCGGCAAAACGCTAAGGCCGACAAACAGTGCGAGGGCAGTGCTGGGGAATAGTTGCTTCATGCTGATTCGACGCGAGGACAATTGATAACGCATATTAGGCCGTCTTTGAGGTCGCCGGTTCCTTTGGACCCGGCCGCATAATGCAAAAGCCCGGGCAAAACAGCCACGGGCTCAGTCTGGACTCACTATGGAGGCACCGTGAAAGCATTGCAAGGCGTTGAAGGACATGTGGAATGGGTCGAGGAGCCGAGTCCGGCCCTCGATGTGGGGCAGGTACGTATCAAAGTGGCTGCGGCAGGTTTGAATCGTGCCGATCTGTTACAGCGCGAGGGCAAGTATCCGCCGCCGCCCGGAGTCACTCAGACGCTGGGTCTGGAGTGCTCCGGCGTGATCGCCGAAGTCGGTCCGGGTTCGTCCTGGGTGGTTGGAGACCGCGTCTGCGCGCTGTTGGCGGGCGGGGCGATGGCCGAAGAAGTGGTGGTCGATGGGCGACACGTGCTGCCGGTGCCGGAAGGGCTGTCGCTGCATGAGGCGGCAGCCATTCCCGAGGTCTATGCCACGGCGTGGCTGAACCTGTTCGAGCTCGCCGGGCTCAAGCCAGGCGAGAAGGTTTTGTTGCACGCTGGAGCAAGTGGGGTTGGTTCAGCCGGGATTCAGCTTTGCAAGGCGTTTGGTAACCCGGTCTGGGTCAGCGTCGGCTCGGCCGAACGGCTGGCCTATTGCGTCGAACTGGGTGCTCAGGGCGGCGTGGTGCGCAGCGAAAGTCTTGAAGGCCTGAACGATTTTGCACCGTTCAACGTCATCCTCGACCCGGTGGGGGCGAGCTATGCCGAGCTCAATGTAAAACTGCTGGCCCTTGACGGCCGCTGGGTGCTGATCGGCGTCATGAGCGGCCGCGAGGCGAAAGTGGATCTGGCTCATGTGCTGGGCAAGCGTATCCGGTTGATGGGCTCGACCTTGCGCAGCCGCGACGACACGTTCAAGGCCGACCTGCTCAGTGACCTGGGACAGCACGTCTGGCCGCTGTTCACTGAAGGCCGCCTCAAGCCGCAACTGGCGAAATCCTTTGCGATCAAGGATGCCGAAGCGGCGTTCGAAGAGCTGGCGACCAATACGGTGTCCGGCAAGATCGTGCTGGTGATCGACGAAAGCCTGGTCTGACCCGGCGGCGCCTCTGGACTCAGCTCCAGTCGTGCACCGGCCAGCCTGCTTTCTGCGCGTGTTCCAGTAACACGGCATCGGGGTTGACCACGTTAGGGTGGTCAACCTTGAGCAGCAGCGGCAGGTCATTGCGCGAATCAGAATAGAAACTCGCACCCTCGAGATTTTCCCCCTCGGCATCCAGCCACTCCATCAGGCGCGTGATCTTGCCTTCCCGATAGGTCAGCACGCCGACAGTGGCCCCGCTGTAGACGCCATGCTGCACGTCCAGCTCGATACCCAGCACTTCGTCGATGCCAAGGCGTTCGGCGATCGGCTTGACCAGGTGCACGCCCGAAGCCGAGATCACCAGAATCCGGTCACCCTTGGCGCGGTGCTTTGCAATGCACGTGCAGGCGTCGCTGTAGATGATCGGTTCGATGACGTCCTCGACCCACGGGCCGACCAGATGCTCGATTTCTTCGGGGGTACGGCCAGCCATGGGCTCCAGGCTGAAGGCCATGTAGTCTTCCATCGCGAGCTTGCCCTCGCTGTAGGCGGCCATCAGTTCGTCGTTGCGTTGCATGAACGACGTCGAGTCAACCCAGCCCAGGCGACCCATCTGCTCGCTCCAGAGCGTGGCGCAGTCACCACCGATCAGGGTCTCGTCCAGGTCGAAAATTGCCAGGGGCATGTGTGCTTATCCTCAGTGTTGGTTACGTTAGCTTCAAGCTTCAAGCTTCAAGCTTCAAGCGAAAGCTCGGCGGTTGCGTCAGTCAAGCGCGCACAGCGCCGACGGTTCGATGTTCAGTGTTACACGCCTTCCGTCCGGGTGCAGGTCGTCGGCGCTGCGGTTCAGTACGTCGACCACCAGCTTCACGCCACGGGCCTGTACCCGGTAACGGATGACGTTGCCGAGCAGACTGTGACTGCGTATTTCGCCTTCCAGTTCGCCGGTCAGGCTCAATTGGATCGATTCAGGGCGGATCGCCACACGGCTGTTGATCGGGCGCTGCATCAGGCGCGTGGCGTCGTCGGCTTCCAGCAGGTTGTAGTTGCCGATGAAGCCTGCGGCGAATACGTCCACAGGCGCGGTGTAGAGGGTTTCGGCATCGCCGCTCTGCACGATCCGGCCCTGGTTCATCAGGAAGATACGGTCTGACATGGTCAGTGCTTCTTCCTGGTCGTGGGTCACGAAAATGGTGGTCAGGCCCAGCTCGCGCTGAATGGCACGGATCTGTTCGCGCAGGTTCTTGCGAATCCGCGCATCCAGCGCCGACAGCGGCTCATCGAGCAACAGCAGACGCGGGCGAGTGACCAGCGAACGCGCCAGCGCCACGCGCTGGCATTGCCCGCCGGACAACTGATGCGGGTAACGCGTGGCAAAATCGTGCAGCTCGACCATGCGCAGAATCTCGGCGACGCGCCGTGTACTCTCGTCAGCACTGACTTTCTGAATGCGCAGCCCGAAGGCGACGTTTTGCTCGACGGTCATGTTGGGAAACAGCGCGTAACTCTGGAACACCATGCCGATGTTGCGCTTTTGCGGGGTGAGCGGCACCAGATCGCTGCCATCGAGCAGAATGCGCCCGCTGTTGACCGGGGTCAGCCCGGCGATGCAGCGCAATAACGTGGATTTGCCGCAGCCCGACGGGCCCAGCAAGGTAACGAATTCACCCTTCGCAATGCTGCAGTTGATGTCGCTGAACACTGACGTGCTGGCGTAGCTTTTCTGCAGGTTTTCAATGCTGACAAAACTCATCTCAGTCTTTGTCCTTGTTCAGTCGATTGGCGGCCCAGGTCAGCACCAGCACGAAGAGGAAATAGGAAATCACCAGCGCGCTGTTGAAGTGACCGCTGCTGTTGCGCATGTTGTTGAGGTACACCTGCAGGGTTTCATAGCGCGTGCCGACCAGCAGGTTGGCGAATACGAATTCGCCGAACAGGAACGAGAACGACAGCAGCAGGGCAATCATCAGGCCCTTGCGCAGGTTGGGCAGCACCACCATGAACGCCGCCTGCCAGGTGCTGGCACCGAGCAACCGGGCGGCGTCCATCAGGTCTGTCAGGTTGATGGCCTGCAGGTTGTTGGTAATGGCGCGGTACATGAAGGGCAGGGCGACGGTGAAGTAACAGCCGATCAGAATCCACGGTGTGCCGACCATCGCCATGGGGCCTGAGCCATACAGCTGCAGCAGGCCGACCGAGGAAACTACGGGCGGCACGGCAAACGGCAGCAGGATGAGGATGTTCATCAGCCCGTCGAGGCGCGGAAAGTAGTAATGCACGACGAACAGCAGGGGCAGAATCAACACCACCGAAAGGATCAGTGCGCCGACGCAGACCAGCAGTGACTGGCCGAACGCCGTCAGAAAGCGTGGGTCGCTCCACAGCGCCACGTACCATTTGAAGGTCAGGCCGCTGGGCAGAATGGTCGCCGACCAGCTGGTCGCGATCGAGTACAGGAAGGTGCCGGCCAGCGGCAGCAACAGGATCAGGAACAGCAGGCAGACCACCGTCTTGTGATAAATGCTCGCAGGCCCTCGTTCAACGCGTGACATGGTAGCTCCTTCTCAACAGCCACTGATGGACCACCGTGACCAGGGTCATGAGACCGACCAGAATCATCGCCAGCGCGCTGGCCATGTTCGGGTCCAGCGTGATATCGCCCGCGACCATCGCCGCGATACGGATGGGCAATACGTTGAAATTGCCGGTGGTCAGCGCGTAGACCGTGGCATACGCGCCGAGCGCATTGGCCAGCAGAATGACGAAGGTGCCGAGCAGTGCCGGGGTCAGCACCGGCAGGCCGATGTAGCGCCAGAACTGATAGCTGCTGGCCCCCAGCAGCGCTGCCGACTCGTTCCAGTCTTCGCGCACTGCATCGAATGCGGGGTAGAGCAGCAGCACGCCGAGGGGGATCTGGAAGTAGGTATAAAGGATGATCAGTCCGGTCTTGGAATACAGGTTGAAGTCATCGATGATCCCGGTCTGCTTGAGGATCAGGGTCAGCGCGCCGTTGAACCCCAGCAGGATGATGAACGCGAACGCCAGTGGAACGCCGGCGAAATTGCTGGTCATGTTGGCGAACGAGTTGACGAAATCGCGCAGCCGCGAATCCACCTTGCGCAGTGAATAGGCACCCAGAACGGAGATGATGATGCCGAACAGGCTCGACCAGAAGCTGATCTCCAGGCTGTACTGAATGGCCTGCCGATAGAACTTCGAGCTGAACGCCCGGGTGAAGTTTTCCCAGCCCCAGCCGGCATCGCTTTGCAGGCTGTGGATCGCGACCCACAACAGCGGTGCGATCTGAAACACGATGAAAAATACGGCGAAGGGCAGCAGGCACAACAGCCCCAGCCACTTGCCTCGCGAAAAGGTCGTCAATTGAGGATCTCCCGGCAGACCGCTTTGTCGTGGGGCACGCCCAGCAGTTCGCAGACGGTGCCGCACAGATCGGTCTGGCGCGGCGCTGCGTCGACATTCAGGCTGAAGGCATCGCCGATAACGAACAGCGGTACTTCACGCTCTTCCGGCAACAGCCCGTTGTGCGAGCGGTCGTTGTTCATGCCGTGGTCGGCGGTTACCAGCACCTGATACCCCGCATCCAGCCAGCGTTGCAGATAGTCAGCCAGAATGATGTCGGCGCTGCGGGCGCTGTTGCGGTACTGCGCAGTGTCGAGGCCGTGCTTGTGCCCGGCGTCGTCGATGTTCATGGGGTGGATCAGCAGAAAGTTCGGGGCGTGGCTGAGGCGCAGACTTTCGGCGTCGGCGAACAGGTGCGAATCAGGGTAGTGGTCGGCCCAGTAGAACAGCCCGTGCTGGATCGGCAGGTCCGCTGCCTCGGTGTGGCGGTCGCGTGCCGGGTCGAACGGCGTGCGGTTGTACAGCTCGCTGACCCAGTGATAGGCCGCCGCTGCCGTGCTCAGTCCGGCGTCGCGAGCATAGTGAAAGATGCTGCGCTGATTCGACAGGCGTGAGACGTTGTTATGCACGATGCCGCTGTCGATGGGCGCGACACCGGTCAGTATGCACTCGTAAAGGGGGCGGGAGAGGGCGGGCAGTTCGCATTCGATCTTGTAGAGCGCGGCCCTCCCTGCATCATGCCAGGCTTGCAGGTGCCCCATCGCATGGCGTGCGACTTCGTAATTGAGGCCGTCCAGCACGATCAGGATGACGTTGTGTTTCATGGGCAACTCGCTTTGAAAGAACGGGCGAGACTGGCTCGCCCGGTGTACACGACTTCATCCCTGAGCCGCAGGAGAGGATCAGTTCATCTCGATGATGACCTGCTCGTTCCACATCTGCGGCAGCGCTTTGGAGGTTTTCTCCCAGGCGTCTGCGTTCTTGATCGGCTTGGCGTTTTTGTACTGGTCTTGCGGCAGCAACTTGGCTTGAACATCTTCAGGCAGTTTGATGTGCTCTACGCGAATCGGGCGCGCATTGCCTTCTGCCAGCCTGATCTGACCCGCGTCGCTGAAGGTGTACTCACGCGCCAGCTTGGCGGCGTTCGGGTGTTTGGCATACTTGTTGATGATGGTGGTGTAGCCGGAAATCACCGAGCCGTCCGACGGGATCAGCACGACGTAATCATCGGGTTTGGTCATCTTGGCTTTGTAGCTCAGGCCATTGAAGTCCCAGACCACACCGACTTCGATTTCGCCTTTCTCGATGGTCTGAATGGTCGGGTTGGCCAGCGACAGACGCTTCTGTTTGGCCAGATCGGTGAACAGTGCCAGGCCCGGCGCGATGTTGCTTTCGTCACCTTTCATGGCGATGGCCGCTGCCAGTACACCGTTGGCAGCCTGAGCCGCAGTGCTCACATCGCCGATGGAAACCTTGTATTTGCCGGTTTTCAGGTCAGCCCAGCTTTTCGGGATTTCAGAGCCGTGCAGCAGGTTTTTGTTGACGATGAAGGCAATGGTGCCCGTATAGGCCAGCGCCCAATGGCCGTCTGTGTCCTTGGCCCAGGTCGGGATCTGCTCCCAGGTGGTTGGCTTGTAAGGCTGGGTGACGCCTTTTGCTGCGGCGATAGGGCCGAATGCTGCGCCTACGTCGCCAATGTCACCGCTGGCGTTGTCTTTCTCCGCTTCGAACTTGGCGATCTCCTGGGCCGAACTCATGTCGGTGTCCATGTGCTTGAGGCCGTATTTGGCTTCCAGGTCTTTCCAGATGCCGCCCCAGTTTGCCCAGTCATCCGGCATGCCGAGGCTGTTGACTGCGCCTTCAGCCTTGGCCGCAGCCTCCAGCGTTTTAAGATCCGTGTCCGCAGCCATGACCAGCGAACTCATTGCCATGGCTGAACCGAGGAGTGATGCCAACAAAAGATGTTTCATTCGGAGCTCCTAGTGCACTTCTTGCAAGAAGTGTTCGTTGCGGATTGTTTGGTCTAGATCAGCAATACCTGAGCCAAGTTAGGCTTTTTGCATGACATTTTCGTGTCGTGTCGCGTAGACAAAAGCGTTTTTCAAGGGCCCTGGCAGTGCCTGGCGCTAAGCGTAGACCATCGCAACGTGCGCGCTGAGCAGGGGGTTCGGGGCTGTTTTCAGCACAGTTGGCATGCAACGTGATTTGTCCTGTAACAGGACAGTCATGTACCCGGCCTAGGCTCACCGCAAGGGAGTCAACGGCGTTGACCGCACTGATGTATGCCTCGTAACAGGGCTGGTCTAGTCCAGACGGATACCGGAATGCGCGAAGATGTACCACGGGCGGTAACCACGATTTGCCATGCGCTGCAGGAGCAGATCGAACACGGCTTGTTGCCGCATGGCAGCAAGTTGCCTGCAGAGCGCAAGCTCAGTGAGGTATTCGCCACCACACGCATCACCTTGCGGGAAGCGCTTTTGCAACTCGAGTCGCAGGGGCTGATTTACCGCGAAGAGCGGCGTGGCTGGTTCATCTCGCCGCCGCGGCTGGCCTATGACCTGATCAGGCGCAGCCATTTCCACGCAATGGTCTGTGCCCAGGGAAGGGTGCCTCACACCCAGCTTCTTTCTGCACGCCTGCAACCTGCTTCAGCGATGATCTGTGAAATGCTGGAACTGCCGGCGCTGTCGAGCGTGATCCAGATCTGTCGCGCGCGGCGAATCGATCAGCGCCTGGTGCTGTATGTCGAGCACTACCTGAGGCCGGAGTTGTTCCCCGGCATTCTCGAACACGATCTGAACGAATCGCTGACCGCACTCTACGCCCGCTGCTACGACATTCACTGCGGCCGGGTGCGCTTCGACATGGTTCCCACGTCTTTGCACAGCGAAGCATCCGCAGCACTGAAGGTTTCACTGGGTAGTCCGGGCCTGCGCATTGCACGAGTCAATTACGACCGCAAAGACCGGTTGATCGATTGCGATCTCGAATACTGGCGTCATGATGCTATTCATGTGCGCGCTGAGGTGCATGGCGACTGAACGCCTGTATTTAAAACCTGCTTGCCAGGCACGGTCTGCACCGTCGTTAGTTGCCTGTTTTCTATAAGTAAATGCTCATTTCAGTGATCGGAAACTTGCGAGGTGCAGGGCCTGTTTAATAGGCGCTGTATAACGCATGCGTTTAACTAACAAAAAAAATCAATGAAGATAACGCTGTTGTCTCTTGGGGCGTGGGCGTAGATTAGTTGGTTTTTGTCATCAGGATTTTCAGAGTAATTATTCTAATCTTTCATGAAGAATTTACAAAAAAGTTAGTATTAATTAATGTTTTTTAGTGGGGTGTGGTAGGTTTTTTAGTGCGGAAGGATGTGCGCTGTTAGTGGCTGTTTTGTGCACCATCGTTCCACATTGGATTAAGGCTGACATGGCGGTTGTCCTGTAAAGCAATGCTTGATAAGTGCAGCTGCTTTTATTTAAAGGATCTATGAGGATGCTGTAATGAATCTCGACAAGGCGTTGGTGCTGCGTACCTGTGCAAATAACATGGCCGATCATTGCGGCCTTATATGGCCCGCTTCCGGGACGGTTGAATCCAAATACTGGCAGTCAACCAGGCGTCACGAGAATGGTCTGGTGGGTTTACTGTGGGGCGCTGGAACCAGCGCTTTTCTAAGCGTGCATGCCGATGCGCGATGGATTGTCTGTGAAGTCGCCGTTGCAGACATCATCAGTCTGGATGAGCCGGGAATGGTCAAGTTTCCGCGCGCTGAGGTGGTTCATGTCGGCGACAGGATCAGCGCGTCACACTTCATTTCGGCGCGTCAGGCCGACCCTGCATCAACGCCCCCGCCCACGTCAATGACCACGGCCACGCCCCCGCCCACGCCCACGCCTGCGGCAGCACATGTCACATTACCTGTGGCGGCAAGTGTCACGTTACCGGTGGCCGAACAGGCCAGTCATGAAGTGTTCGATGTGGCGTTGGTCATCGCAGCGGCCCCCTCAGTAAATACCCTGCCGGTAACGACGCCGCAGAATTTGCAGACCGCCACTTACGGCAGCACGTTGAGTGGCGACAACCACAGTCGGCTCATTGCCGGTTATGGCAGTAACGAGACCGCTGGCAACCACAGTGATCTGATTGCCGGTTATGGAAGTACAGGAACCGCCGGTTCCGACAGCTCGCTGGTCGCAGGCTATGGAAGCACCCAGACTGCCGGAGGGGACAGCGCGCTGACGGCGGGTTACGGCAGCACCCAGACCGCCCGCGAAGGCAGCAACCTGACGGCAGGGTATGGCAGTACCGGAACAGCTGGCTCGGATAGTTCGTTGATCGCCGGTTACGGCAGTACTCAGACTTCCGGAGAAGACAGCTCGCTCACAGCGGGTTACGGCAGCACGCAAACGGCTCAGGAAGGCAGCAACCTGACGGCCGGGTACGGCAGCACCGGCACGGCGGGCTCCGATAGCTCGCTGATCGCCGGTTATGGCAGTACACAGACCTCTGGAGGTGACAGCTCGCTGACGGCGGGTTACGGCAGCACGCAGACGGCCCAGGAAGGCAGTAATCTGACGGCCGGGTACGGCAGCACCGGCACGGCGGGCTCGGATAGTTCGTTGATCGCCGGTTACGGCAGTACTCAGACTTCCGGAGAAGACAGCTCGCTCACGGCGGGTTACGGCAGCACGCAAACGGCTCAGGAAGGCAGCAACCTTACCGCTGGGTACGGCAGCACCGGCACGGCGGGCTCGGATAGCTCGTTGATCGCCGGTTACGGCAGTACCCAGACTTCGGGCGGCGACAGTTCGCTGACCGCGGGCTACGGCAGTACGCAGACGGCTCAGGAAGGCAGCAACCTGACCTCCGGGTACGGCAGCACTGGTACCGCAGGTGCCGACAGCTCGCTGATCGCCGGTTATGGCAGCACGCAAACCTCGGGCAGTGACAGCGCCCTGACCGCCGGCTACGGCAGCACGCAAACGGCTCAGGAAGGCAGCAATCTCACTGCTGGGTATGGCAGCACCGGCACGGCAGGTTCCGACAGCTCGCTGATCGCCGGTTACGGCAGCACGCAAACCTCGGGCAGCGACAGTTCGCTCACGGCGGGTTACGGCAGTACGCAGACGGCCCAGGAGGGCAGCAATCTGACGGCGGGGTACGGCAGCACGGGTACAGCAGGTGTCGACAGCTCTCTGATCGCGGGATACGGCAGCACGCAGACCTCGGGAAGTGACAGTGCGCTGACAGCAGGTTACGGCAGTACGCAGACGGCCCAGGAAGGCAGCAATCTGACGGCGGGGTACGGCAGCACTGGCACGGCAGGTGCCGACAGTTCGCTGATCGCCGGATACGGCAGCACGCAGACCTCGGGAAGTGACAGTGCGCTGACAGCAGGTTACGGCAGTACGCAGACGGCCCAGGAAGGCAGCAACCTGACTGCGGGTTATGGCAGCACTGGTACGGCAGGTGCCGACAGCTCGTTGATCGCCGGATACGGCAGCACGCAGACCTCAGGCAGTGAAAGTTCGCTCACCGCGGGTTACGGCAGTACCCAGACGGCCCGTGAAGGCAGCACGCTGACAGCCGGGTATGGCAGTACGGGAACAGCTGGCGCTGACAGTTCGCTGATCGCCGGTTACGGCAGCACGCAAACCTCGGGCAGTGAAAGCTCGCTCACGGCAGGTTATGGCAGTACCCAGACCGCACAGCAGGGCAGCGTACTTACATCCGGCTATGGCAGTACGCAAACGGCGGGGGCTGCCAGTAACCTGACCACCGGTTATGGAAGTACCGGCACTGCGGGTCATGAAAGCTTCATCATCGCCGGTTACGGGAGTACACAGACAGCGGGCCACAAAAGTATCCTGACCGCGGGCTATGGGAGTACTCAGACTGCCAGGGACGGTAGCGACCTGATTGCGGGCTATGGCAGTACAGGAACCTCAGGCTCAAGCAGTTCGCTGATCGCAGGTTATGGCAGCACCCAGACCGCGAGTTACAAAAGCATGCTGACCGCCGGTTATGGCAGTACTCAGACGGCCAGAGAACACAGTGACCTTGTCGCAGGCTATGGCAGCACGTCAACGGCAGGTTCAAACAGTTCGCTGATCGCCGGATACGGCAGCACCCAGACGGCGGGCTTCAAAAGCATACTGACCGCCGGTTATGGCAGTACCCAGACGGCACAGGAGCGCAGTGATCTGGTCGCCGGCTATGGCAGCACGTCGACTGCGGGCTACTCCAGTTCCTTGATCGCCGGCTATGGCAGCACGCAGACGGCAGGCTACGGGAGCACGTTGACGACCGGTTATGGCAGTACGCAGACCGCGCAGGAAAACAGCTCGCTCACCACTGGTTACGGAAGTACCTCCACTGCGGGCTATTCCAGCTCGCTGATCGCGGGTTACGGCAGTACGCAGACGGCAGGCTACGAGAGCACGTTGACCGCCGGTTACGGCAGTACGCAAACCGCACAGGAGCGCAGTGACCTGGTGACAGGTTATGGAAGTACTTCCACTGCCGGCTATGCGAGTTCGTTGATTGCAGGTTATGGCAGCACGCAGACGGCAGGCTACGAGAGCACCTTGACCGCCGGTTACGGCAGCACGCAAACCGCACAGGAAAACAGCTCGCTCACCACAGGCTATGGGAGCACTTCCACCGCCGGCTTTGCCAGCTCGCTGATCGCCGGTTACGGCAGTACGCAAACAGCCGGCTACAAAAGTACCCTCACGGCCGGCTACGGCAGTACTCAGACCGCAGAGTACGGAAGTTCACTCACTGCGGGCTATGGCAGCACTGCGACGGCCGGGCAGGACAGCTCGTTGATCGCCGGTTATGGCAGCTCCCTGACCAGCGGAATCAGAAGTTTTCTGACGGCAGGCTATGGCAGTACGCTGATCGCCGGACTTCGCAGTGTTTTGATCGCCGGTTATGGCAGTAGCCTTACATCGGGCATTCGCAGCACATTGACTGCGGGTTATGGCAGTAACCAGATTGCAAGTTACGGCAGCTCGTTGATTGCAGGCCATGAAAGCATTCAGGTCGCCGGAAATAAAAGCATGCTGATCGCCGGCAAGGGCAGCTCGCAGACCGCAGGTTTTCGCAGCACGCTGATTGCCGGTGCGGGCAGCGTACAACTGGCGGGTGATCGCAGCCGTTTGATTGCCGGTGCAGACAGTAATCAGACCGCGGGTGACCGCAGCAAACTACTGGCCGGTAATAACAGTTATCTGACCGCCGGCGATAGAAGCAAACTCACCGGCGGGCATGACTGCACCCTGATGGCGGGCGATCAAAGCAGATTGACCGCTGGAAAGAACAGTATCTTGACGGCCGGCGCGCGGAGCAAACTTATTGGCAGTGAAGGCTCGACGCTCTCGGCTGGAGAAGACTCCACGCTGATTTTCAGGCTCTGGGACGGGAAGAGGTACAGGCAACTGGTTGCCAAAACGGGTGAGAACGGTGTTGAAGCCGATATACCGTATTACGTGAACGAAGATGACGATATTGTCGATAAACCCGACGAGGAAGATGACTGGATAGAGGTAGAGTAGCCAGCGATATTCAAGCACTCCACTACTGAATCATCGACAGGGTGTGTCGATGGAGTTCGGGACATGAAGTCCCTTTATAAACGAATGATCTTTTGTTGCGTAAGATATGGCTCAGGATCATGCAGGCAAAAGCAGCTTTTTTATCGTTGTGATTAGAGAGGTTTTATTTTTTTCAATGGCGTTTACCGGGGTCAATACTGACACGCGAGAGCAGCAGGCCGCTCCCGCGTTACCGATGATCGCCTCAGTCGTTATGGCAGCTCGTGGCTGGCATAGAACGCGCTCAATACCTTGACCAGATGCGCCAGGTCATGGCTGCCGGCCAGTTCGCGGATCGAGTGCATGGCGAACGTTGGCAAGCCGATATCTACCGTGCGGATGCCCAGATGGCTGGCAGTGATCGGTCCGATGGTCGAGCCGCAACCCATGTCGCTGCGTACCACAAAGCTCTGCACCGGGACTTCTTCGGCCATGCACAGATGGCGGAAGAAACCGGCGGTTTCGCTGTTGGTGGCGTAACGCTGGTTGCTGTTGACCTTGATCACCGGCCCGGCGTTGAGCTTGGGGCCGTGATTGGCGTCGTGCTTGTCAGCGTAGTTGGGATGAATGCCGTGGGCGTTGTCGGCTGAGATCAGCAGCGACTTCTGAATCGTGCGCACGTAGTCTTCGCTGCTTGGCAACAGGCGCTGGACGATCTGCTCAAGCATCGCGCCGTCTGCGCCACAGGCAGAAGACGAGCCAACCTCTTCGTGATCGGTGCACACCAGCAGGGCGGTTTCGTCGCTCTCGGTGTTGAGCAGTGCCTGCATCCCGGCGAAACACGACAACAGGTTGTCCAGGCGTGCGCCTGCCAGGAAATCCCCGTTGAGGCCGACCACAGCGGCGCCCTGGGTGTCGTAGAAGCTCAGCTCGTAATCGAGCACCACATCGGCATTGAGCCCGTGTTCGCGGGCCAGTTGGTCGGTCAGCAGCGCACGGAAGTCCGCGCGCTCGTCACCGGCTACCTGCGCCAGGATGGGCGGCAGTTCGTTTTGCGCGTTGATCGCCCAGCCTTCGTTGGCAGTGCGGTTCAGGTGAATGGCCAGATTGGGAATCACGGCGATCGGCAGCTTGAAGTCGATCAGTTGGCTTTCGACCTTGCCGTCGCGGCGGAAAGTGACGCGGCCGGCCAGCGACAGATCCCGATCAAACCAGGGGGCCAGCAAGGCGCCGCCGTAGACTTCGACGCCCAGTTGCCAAAAACCCTGGCGTTGCAGTTCCGGTTGCGGCTTGACCCGCAGGCACGGGCTGTCGGTGTGCGCACCGACCATGCGGATGCCGCCACTGAGTGGCGACTGACGGCCCATGCGGAAAGCGACAATGGAGGAGTCGTTACGGGTGACGAAGTAACGACCTCCGGTTTCTACTGCCCACGTATCACGTTCGTCCAGCCGCTGAAAACCTGCGGCTTCAAAGTGTTGCACGAGGGTGGCAGTGGCGTGGAATGGGGTAGGAGAAGCCTTCAGGAAATCAATAAGGCCTTTGTTCAACTCTGCGCGCATAAATAGCTCCAGACAACAATGGCGCGAGTTTACCGTATTGGATGATTTGCTGCCTTCGGTTGCGCTCATCGCGCAGCTCTCGTGCCGATGCGCTGTGTGACGCAGAGCGTCACGAACTGCATGCCGACGCGGAGCGTCGGCACGATAATCAAAACCGCAGTCATTGCCGCAAAAGCGCTTCTCAACCACGATGTCACTGACGACGCAGAGTGCGACGTTAGTGACGGCTGAGTCCTGGCGCTGATCCGGGGGTAGCCTGGCATGACGCCAGGCTAGCCGCACCGCGCCATGGATGGCGCGTTGCGGCGACCCCCGGATCAGTGTCAGGGCGAAGGAACCCGACGAAGTCGGGCCGGAAACAGGAGCGGGGACTTTGCTCACTTTGGTCCCTCAAAGTGAGTCGCCGAGGGGCGAAAAGGTGACCTGAGCGGAACCCCAATCCACCTGACATCACAGAACCGCTGTGTGACGCGGAGCGTCACGAACGGCATTACCACGCGGAGCGTGGGAACGATAGTCAATCGATGACACCCCAGAGTCGCAGTATGTCGCTCACCGCCCAACTCAGATCAGAACGGCGCAGCACACTCGAAGGTCAGTCGCTCGCCAGTCCCGGGATGCGTGAAGCTCAGCATGCTGGCATGCAGACACAGACGTGGATAGGCCGCCAGCGCTTCCGGATGCGCGTACAGCCCATCACCCAACAGCGGATGCCCGATCGACAGCATGTGCACACGCAACTGATGCGAGCGGCCAGTGATCGGCGTGAGCTCGACGCGACAATAAGTGTCATGCCGCTCGACAACCTTCCAGAACGTCAGCGCGTGTTTGCCACCCTCGTGGTCCACCACATGCCGGGGCTTGGTAGGCGGGTCGTAGCGCAACGGCAGATCGATGCTGCCGCTGTCCAGGGACGGTTGGCCCCAGCACAGCGCGGTGTAGGCTTTCTCGGTTTCGCGGTCATGAAACTGACGCGACAGTTCGCGATGCGTATCGGCATCGCGGGCCAGCAGAATGATGCCCGAGGTTTCCCAGTCCAGACGATGGACGATACGCGCTTCGGGGTAACCGTTTTCCTGCAGGCGGGTAATCAGGCAATCCTTGTTGTCGTCGGCACGGCCGGGAACGGAAAGCAGCAGGGTAGGCTTATCGATCACCAGAACGGCGGCGTCCTGATGAATGATGCGGATGTTCGACAACGGCATGCAACGGCCTCGAAACGCTAGAAACGCCGACGGCGGCAAGGGCGCAGCTTCCGGAGAAGTGCGCCGATACCGCCGCGAGCGACTGCCTGATCAGCGATCGGGCAGGGTGATATTGAGTTCCAGAATAGAACAGCTGCCCTGGCTTTCCAGAGCGACCTGTACCTGATCAGACTCGATATTGACGTATTTACGGATCACTTCCACCAGCTCTTTCTGCAGCGCAGGAAGGTAGTCCGGGGTACTGCGTTGGCCGCGTTCGTGAGCAACGATGATCTGTAGACGCTCTTTCGCTACCGAGGCCGTGCTTCCTTTTTTGCGGTCACGAAAGAAGTCAAAAATATTCATTAATTACCCCCGAACAGGCGTTCAAAGAATCCTTTCTTATGCACATCCAGAAACCGGTGCTCAAGTGTTTTGCCCAGCAGGCGGTCGACCGCATCGCTGTAGGCCTGACCCGCGTCGCTCTGGTCATCGAGAATGACCGGCACGCCCTGGTTGGAAGCTTTCAGTACAGCCTGGGATTCGGGAATCACGCCGAGCAGGGTAACGGCAAGGATTTCCTTGACGTCTTCCACGCCGAGCATTTCGCCCTTGCTGACGCGCTCAGGGTTGTAGCGGGTCAGCAGCAAGTGTTCCTTGATCGGGTCTTCGCCGCGTTCGGCGCGACGCGATTTGCTGGCCAGCAGGCCCAGCATGCGGTCGGAGTCACGCACCGACGAGACTTCAGGGTTGGTCACGACGATGGCTTCGTCGGCGAAGTACATGGCCAGGTGAGCACCGGTTTCGATGCCGGCCGGCGAATCGCAGACGATGTATTCGAAGGATTCCTTCAGCTCCATGAGGACTTTTTCAACGCCCTCCTTGGTCAGTGCTTCCTTGTCGCGGGTCTGGCTGGCGGCCAGCACGAACAGGCCTTCGATCTTCTTGTCCTTGATCAGCGCCTGTTGCAGGTTGGCTTCACCATTGACCACGTTGACGAAGTCATACACGACACGACGTTCGCAACCCATGATCAGGTCGAGGTTACGCAGACCGACGTCGAAGTCGACGATGACTGTCTTGTGGCCGCGCAGTGCGAGGCCGGTACCGATGGCGGCGCTGGTGGTGGTCTTGCCCACACCACCCTTGCCGGATGTAACAACGAGAATCTTGGCCAAGGTGTATCACCCCTAGAGGAAAAGGACATTGAGTCCCTGAAAGGCATCTCCTGGCGCCGCGCACGCCGAAGCATTCTGGAAGCCCTGGGGTCTGATTCCGGAAAGCTAGCACTAAGCTATTACTTTCGACTCATATACCCGCTGAAAAGCAGTGCTTTTCAGAACTTCCTGCCGCCTTCACGACAATTTCGCGACGAATCAGAGATGCTTTGAAAATTGCGGCAGTATCCGTTAAAGACGAATGATGTTCAACACATCACCTGACAAGCTGATCTGGACCGGCGAACCCCATAACGGGTCCCTGCGCAAGTCCTCGGACACCTTGTATTGTCCGGCAATCGAAATCAGCTCGGCGCTCAACTGCTGACAGAAGATGCGTGCCTTGGTATCGCCCTTTATTCCCGCCAGTGCCCTGCCACGCATCGGGCCGTAGACATGGATGTTTCCATCGGCGAGAAGTTCCGCACCAGGACTGACCGGCGCGACTACCACCAGGTCGCCGCCCTGAGCGTAGATCTGCTGCCCGCCGCGTACCGGAGCGGTTATCACGCGGGTCGGCTTGATCAGTGGCTCGGGTGGTTTTTCCGGTATTTTTTTCGGTGCTTCGGCCTCGACCGGGTCGATCACGCGTTCACGTGCGCCGGACGGCGGCAGGACCGGGAGGTCGACGGCAATCGCCGCAGCAATGTCTTCGATGCGGTTGGCGCGGATCGCCAGGGTGCGCAGGCCATGCTGGCGACAGATGCGCACCAGACCCGGGAGATCCACCGGCCCCTCGTTCGGTGCGAGTTTGTCCAGAGCCAGGATCAACGGCGTATTGCTGAAGAAGTTGGGGGCTTGTGCCACCTTGGCGGCCAACTGCCTGTCGAGCGCTTCAAGGTTGGTTCGGGCCAGCTCCATCACGGTGATGGCGAGCATGCTGCCCTTGAGCTGAAATACAGGTTCCGGGTTTTGCGATTCAATCTGGCTCATGGTTGATATACACAACAGCTTGTCGCTAAAAGTGCCGAGACTTATAGCGAGAACGCCCGCGAGCCGCAAGCGGCCAGAACCGTTGTAGAATGCGCGGCCTTTGTTCTGACGGAAGCCCAAATGGATCGCCCGCGTCTTAAAGCCAGTTTCCTTCACCCCCGTTTCTGGCCGCTATGGCTGGGGCTGGGGCTCTTGTGGCTGATTGTTCAATTGCCATTTTGTGTTCTGCTGGTCATCGGTCGGGCACTGGGCGCCATCATGTACCGTGTGGCCACTGATCGAAAAAAAATCGCGTCGCGCAATCTGGAGCTGTGCTTCCCGCATTTGTCCGCGGCCGAGCGCAAGCGTCTGCTCAAGGAAAACTTCGCCTCCACCGGGATTGCCTTTTTCGAGATGGCGATGAGCTGGTGGTGGTCGAAAAAACGTCTGGCCAGGCTTGCCCACGTCGAAGGGCTCGAGCATTTGCAGAATGCCCAGGAAAAAGGCGAGGGCGTGATTCTGATGGCGCTGCATTTCACCACGCTGGAAATCGGCGCGGCGCTTTTGGGCCAGCAGCACACCATCGACGGCATGTATCGCGAACACAAGAGCCCGTTGTTCGACTTCGTCCAGCGTCGCGGGCGCGAGCGCCATAACCTGGATTCGCTGGCTGTCGAGCGAGACGACGTGCGCGGCATGCTCAAGTTACTGCGTGCCGGCCGGGCGATCTGGTATGCGCCGGATCAGGACTATGGCGCCAAGCAGAGTATTTTTGTGCCGCTGTTCGGCATTCAGGCCGCGACGGTGACCGCCACCAGCAAGTTCGCCCGTCTGGGCCGTGCGCAGGTTGTGCCCTTCACTCAGCGGCGTCTGGCAGACGGCAGTGGTTACCGGCTGGTGATCCATCCGCCGCTGGATAACTTTCCGGGGGAAAGCGACGAAGCCGATTGCCTGCGCATCAACCAATGGGTGGAAAAGGCCGTCACTGAATGCCCGGAACAATATCTTTGGGCCCATCGACGCTTCAAAAGTCGACCGCCAGGTGAACCGAAGCTATACAACAAGCATAAATAAAACGCGTCTTCGATCACCGAGGTCAGTTGTAGATGCCAGATCCTGCTGTTGCGATCAATGCTGTGAGGAGTCCGGTCGAACCGGTAACCGGGCTCATTCTTTCAGGTGGTGGTGCACGTGCCGCCTATCAGGTCGGGGTGCTTGCAGGCATTGCCGACCTGTTGCCTGCCGGGGCGCCCAACCCTTTTCCGGTCATTGTCGGCACGTCGGCAGGGGCGATCAATGCAGTGAAACTGGCCAGCGGTGCGCTGCACTTTCGCATTGCCATTCACCAATTGACCGAGTTCTGGCAGTCATTTCGCAGTCATCAGGTTTTACGCAGCGACTGGTCGGGTGTGATCCACCAGGCCAGCCGGTTTTTTGGCCGCAGCCTGATGGGCTTCGGACGAAACATTCCCGTTGCCTTGCTCAACAGCTCACCGCTGCGTGAACTGCTCAACGAGCGGCTGGACCTTTCCGGGATCGAAGCGGCGATCAATGCTCACCACCTGCGCGCGGTGGCGGTGACAGCCTTTGGCTACGAGTCGGGGCAAGCGGTCACGTTTTATCAAGGGCGGGGCACCATCGAGCCGTGGTTACGTCATCGGCGTATCGGTCGTCCGACGCAACTCACCGTGGATCACCTGCTTGCCAGCTCGGCTATCCCGTTGCTGTTCGCTCCAGTGATGCTCGATAAGGAATACTTTGGTGACGGAGCCGTGCGTCAATCTGCACCGATCAGCCCGGCGCTGCATCTAGGGGCCAATCGGGTGCTGGTCGTGGGTGTCAGCGGCAATCCGCGCGGGCTTAAAAGCGAACGACCCGCACCACGTCCACCGAACGGCATGCAGCCGAGTCTGGCGCAGATCAGCGGGCACATGCTCAACAGCACCTTTATTGATAACCTGGAAAGCGATATCGAATTGCTTGAACGACTGAACACGGCCAGCGCGTTGCTGCCCGATGAGCAGATCAGGCAGCCGGGCATGGAGCCGGTGGAAGTGCTGGTGATTTCGCCGAGCCGTCCGCTGGATGAAATCGCGGCCCGCCACCGCCGTGAACTGCCCCCCGCACTGCGCACGTTCCTGCGTGGGCCGGGCGCGACCAGGAGCAGCGGTGCCAGTGTGCTGAGCTATCTGCTGTTCGAGTCAGGTTATTGCAGCGAATTGATCGAGCTGGGGCGTCACGATGCGATTGCTCAGGGTGCCGAACTGAAGCGCTTTTTGCGTCTGACCTGACGTCGCCACGGCAGGAGCGAGCCCTGCCGTGGAGCGCGCTGTTATCTCACTCGGCGTACCTGCAACTGACCGCACGGCGGACCGCTCAGTTGCTCCCCGGTTTCGAGGCTGAACACCGAAAAGTGCAGGGGACAGGTGATGGACCGGCGTTTCTCGTTGACCACTCCATGCTCCAGCCATCCTTCACGATGCGGGCAACTGCTCGGTATCAGGTATTGCTCCTGGCCAATGTGTACGGTGAACGTGTCGGGACGACGAAACTCAGCAGGCTCGTTCAAGGCTGACCTCCTTGTTGAAATGCTTGAGCCGACGGGCTTTTTCTACCGCCAGGTCGAACGCCAGGTTGGTGATCTCGCGTCCCATGCAGATGCCGCGCCAGGCTTTTACCGGATCCAGATCCCCGCTGACGTCCATGGCCTTGAGCAGGCGCTGGCCCTCGATGGCGTGGAAAACGTCGATATGAACGTGTTCTGAATAGTAGGTATGAGCCTTGATCTGCAAGCGCTCGCAAAGCTGCGTGTAGCACTCGAAAAAGAACGGCACCACGGTCTCGAAGTAGGTGATGACGCCGGCAAACCATGACGCATCGTCCGCCCGCATCGCCAGCCAGCAGAACATATTGGGAAAGGTGAAACCGGCGCTGGAGTTGGCGTCTACGTAAAACTGCAGGTCCAGCGGCATTTCCAGTTCGCGCAACAGGTCCTGATAGAGCGTGGTATGCGAGCGTTTGAGGTTCCCCGAGCCGAACTCGTCGATCATCATGCGCAGCATGGGCATCTGTGCGGGAAGGCTGAGCCTGGGCATCAGGTGATAGAACACCTGTGCTTCGGTCAGGCCATCCAGTGCAAACTCCTGAACCAGAATCCGGAATTCGTCGAGGGTCATGTCGTTGGCGACATACTGTGCGCTGGGCGGTACTTCGCTGCTCTCCTGTTCGACCAGCTCGGCCAGCATTCTGCGCAGACCGGCAAGGTCATCAGGCGCATCTGCCGTCATGCTGCGTTCGATGGCATCCTCGATCCAGTGTTGCTCGAACGCCAGAATCGCCTGTGGCATGGGCACCCGCTTTTCGATAAGCGCACGGTTGGCCAGAAACAGTTGCTTGTGCAGGTCTTCCATCAGGCAGCCTCCTCGGTGACGACACGCTCGCTGTTGATCACGCCCCTGGCTTTGAGCTCGCGCTTGATATGCGCGTACCAGTCCGGGGCATTGAGCAGATAACGCTGGTTAAGCGTGGCGACTTCCTGGCTGAGTGCCGGCTGCTGCCGGGCAGCCGCTGTCCGGCACAGCAGCGGTTCCAGATTGGCCAGGGAAACCACATTGCCGTCGGACTCCAGGTCTCCGGCCAGCTGCATTTCCCAGCCGATGAAGTAGTCGACGCCCTCCTGTCGAATGGCATCTACCTGAGCCTGCGGGCGCGACAGCGAGGGCGAGTCCTTCAGGCCAATGACTCTGGGTAACTGCGCGATGGCCTTGAGGGTGGCGAAGGACTTTTCGTTGCCCGACAGGGCGGCCTCGTTGTACATGAAGATATCCATGTGCGTCGCGTCATGAATGGTCTGGTAATGCTCGATGATCGCCTGCTGGCTGATACCGGGCGTCAAGGGTGAGGTAAACATCACTGCTTGAGCACCGGCATCCTGAGCCAGGAGGGCAAAGTCCAGCACCTCCTGCGTCGAATGGCGTTCGATCCCGGCGATGACGCTGCGCTCGCCCGCGTGCCTGAGGGTCAGCGTCAGCATCTGCAGCCATTGCTGACGCGACAGCCGCCAGCCCTCTCCGGAGGTCAGGCATGGAATGTAGCCATCGACATGGGGCGCGAGGCTACCCAAAAGGCGTTCGAGGCTGGCTTCGCAGACTTGCTCCTGCGCGTTCAGAGGCGTTATCAGGGGGACCAGAATGCTTTTACCAGACATGTTGAAAGTCCTCGTTGCTGATCACCATGGCGCAGGACTGGTCATAGAGACGCTGGAGCATCTTCGGGAACGTCTGCCGTCGAATGGTGTTTTCGAATGGTTGAAGGAAAGGCTGCAGCACTTGCAGGCGCAGCAACTCCGGATCGTGGGTATAAAACGGGATTTCCTGCTCCAGCACTTGAGCAGCCAGCAGTTTCTTGTCGGCCGGCAGACCTCTGAACAGCGTTTCACCTGCTGCGCGCTGGAGCACCTGTTCGCTATAGCCCTCACGCTGTATTGCCATGTCGGTGTGCAAGACATCCATGAACGGGTAATAGGCGTCCTGCAGGGCACGGCCTTTCTTCCAGATGATGGCGTCGCAAATGCCTATCTGGGCGAAATTCATCTGCACGCTGCTCTCGTAGAACCGGGAGAAGAACTCCAGGGATTTGTCACGCACGCCGGGATCGGCATGGTGCATGCCCATGAAAACCGTGGCATCGATCATCGGCAGGTCGAAGTCAGACATGGAGGTTCTCCAGTGCCTGCGCAATTGCCTGAACGGCGGCCTCGAATTCGTCCGGCTTGCGTGCCAGTGCCAGGCGTATGTAGCGCTGGCCTTTTTCCGGCTGGCTCCAGTAGAAATACTTGCCCGGCAGTACGTAGACGTCCGATTGCAGCAGATAAGCCTGCAAGTCATCGGCGTTCACGCCGGCGGGTAGAATCTCGAACCAGGCCACGCTGGTATCGATCATCGGTTGCACATACTTCAAGACCTTGCCCTCAAGGCAGGCACGCGCCTTGCTGCGGTTGAGGTCCAGCACCGAGCGCACGGAGTCGAAGTCATCGTCGTTGCTGTCCTCGATGTAGCGGGTCACGACGTTGAGGATGAACGGTGAGACATTCAGCAGGACGCTGGTGACAATGCTGTAGATATCGGCGTTGATGTCGCGGCTGGCCATGAGCGTGGCGCATTTGGTGTCCTGCAGGGGCCAGGTCTTGCCCGTATCTTCCATGACCAGGTATTGAGTGCCGATGTCGTCGAGAATCGCGTAGGCATCCACGCGCTGCTTGCCGGCGGCTTTGAAGAACGAGGCGAAACAGAAATCGAGGATCAGCAGCTTGTTGTAATCCCGGCAGTAGCGGGCCACTTCGACAAACATGTCCGGCCCCTCGGCAAACAGGCTGGAACCTGTCGGGTTGTTGGGATCGACCAGAAAGATTGCGTCCAGTCCGATGGCGGCCTTCTGCAACGTTGCGTACACCTCGGTCGATGACTTGAACAGGCTTTCATCCAGTGCCGACATGGGCACTTCCATGTGTTTCAACAGGTCATGCAGGTTGTCGAAACAGGGCTCGATCAGCCCGACGCTCATGTTCTTTTTGCGCAAGTAGGTCGCAGTGATATGCATGGCGATGGACGCGGCGTAGACGAGATAGATTTCGTCGTGGCGTTTCAACGCATGATGCTGGCCGTGGAAGGTGAAGAAGGCCTGAATGAACGTCTGTTCACTCTGATACTGCGTCTGGTTCTGTGCCCGATACCACAGCTCGGGCAGGCTGGCGACGATCATGCGCTGGGTCTCGCTCTGATCCTGGTGCGTGTGGGCATCGGCCAGATTGAAGCGGGTCTTGAGGGCAGAAATTTCGTGTTGGGTAATATCGTCCAGAACAGGAACTGCGTTCAAGGTGTCGATACCGGCATACAGACTATTCATACCATTATCCCTGTGGCGTCATTATTGTTTGGGAAGCCGCCGTCCTGGATATCCAGAACGCCGGAGCAGATTTCCTTATTTTCGGCGCCAATAACACTGTACCTAAGTGCAAACAGCAGGGCGTTAGTGTTTCAGCGTGTTGACCTGTTCTTAAGTACAGTAGATTTGCCTATTTAAATAAGTAATGCTTCACGCTGGTGACGCCGGGTGGGTTTTAGAATGTCGAGCGGGTTTGAATTTCAGGTAGCCAGTTACAGTAAAGTGCCCGTCACGTTGCTGGAAACGCTGTATGCCCTGCGCAAGAAGATCTTTTCGGATCGGCTTGAATGGAAGGTTCGCGTCAGTCAGGCGTTCGAGTTCGATGACTATGACAGTGCCGCTGCGACTTACCTGATAGGCAGCTGGAACGAGGTTCCGCTGGCCGGGCTCAGGCTGATCAACACCTGTGATCCGTACATGCTGGATGGACCGTTTCGCAGTTTTTTCGACTATCCGGCGCCCAGAAATGCTGGCATGGCGGAGTCGAGCCGGTTCTTTGTCGACACGGAACGTGCCCGGTCGCTGGGTATTCTGCACGCGCCACTGACCGAAATGCTGCTGTTCTCGATGCACAATCACGCTGCCTCGGCTGGTCTGGAGTCCATCATCACGGTGGTCAGCAAGGCGATGGCGCGGATCGTGCGCAAGTCCGGGTGGGAGCACCGTGTTCTGGCAACGGGGGAGGCTTCACCAGGCGAGACGGTATTGTTGCTGGATATGCCTGTGAACGCCGACAACCATCAACGGCTGCTCGGCAGCATTGCTCTCAGGCAGCCCGTCACGGATGACCTGTTGCGCTGGCCAATACCGCTCGATGCATCAGCATCCTTGCAGCGAGCACGCATGGACAGCGCAGCCTGAGTCAGACCATGCCCATATTAATGGCTTTGTACACGGCCTGTTTGGCAGTGCGCACTTCGAGTTTGCTGGAAACGTTGGACATGTGAAATTTCACGGTGCGTTCCGAAATGGAAAATATCTCGGCGATTTCGCTGTAGGCCTTGCCCATGGCTACCCATTTCAGCACGCCTATTTCGCGGCTGGACAATTTGCATCGGGTGGGCTGCGGGAAGAGTTCGTGGGGCGCCTGTGTCTTGGTCAAACGGTCATGAAAGCGGATGAGGCTCATCTGGATATCAGCGGCCTTGTCGCGGATTCGCTGATCGAAGTCAGTCTGTTGCCTGGCATTGCAAAGACTCAGAGCGGCAAAAAGCCCGCTTGCATCGTGCAGGGTGAAAGTGGCCCCGGAGGACAGCTGGTATTTGGCCGAGCGCTTCAGGAAGTCATCGGTCTCGACGCCCTGAATGGCATGCCGGGCCTCTCTCCAGAAAAATGGCGTAATGCTATGCCAGGCATGTTTGATGATGGGATCGATAAGGTGATAGTTGGAGGCAATATACGATTTCAGCCAGGAATCAGGATAGTTGGACAGGATGACCGGTTTGACAGTGCGTGTCTTTGGGCTGGAAAAGTAGGCATAGGTGAAATCGCCAATACGATGCAGATCGTTTTCGAAGTCTTCAATCAATTGACGCAGCGGAGCAGGGGCTGCGTTGATCTTGAGGGGCGGGCAGTCAAGTTGGGTGTGCACGGTACGAACCTCCATGTAATACCTTGTCTATTGTTTGTTTGCGGCCTGGCCGTCTTCATTATCCTCATTTGTATTTTCCGCAGTACATGAAAACATGGACTGCGTGTGTCTTTTGTCTTTGAACAAGGGCTTGGCCGTTGAAAATAATACGCTCATCGACCTGCCGAGTTGCGAGCGCACGCATGTTCGGGGACTGGCCATCGCGCTGCGATGAGGCGTGTCAGTGATTTTTATTGCGATTGCAATCATATTCTTGGTTCCATCAAGGTGCAAGGATGCTTGTCCGACAGCAAGGAGTAGTGATGAACAGCGCAAACAGTCATTCGTTGGCACCCCAGACCCGGTTCGCGGCGTTGGCCTGCATGGACAAGATTCAGGCGGTCACGGGGCTTGCGCTGCGTGGGTGTTGTTCACCCCTGTTCGCGATGGCCGATATCGTCGAGCGTCTGACCAGAGATCCTTCCACCTCGCGGCGGATATCGGTGGTACGGGCCAGCAAACACATGTCACGCGGACAGGAAGGCATGCTCTCCAGCGCCTGGCCGTTGAGATTTGCTGCGCAGGCTGGCGCGGTGGAGTTGCCGCTGATTTACATGATCAGCAGCGAAACCTCCGCCGAGTTGAGCGCGCTCGCGTCGGAGTCGTTCCAGCGGGGCATCTTCTGCAACGATATCGAGACGCTGCCGTCACGCTGGCCCAAGGGTGCCCATCCCTGGTTACCGCTTTGGCTGCTGTCGAACCGCAAATGCCAGCCGTTTGACCCTGCGGATGCTGCCGAAGCGCGGGCGATCACACTGCACGCCCTGCACAGTCTGTATGTCGAAGGCCGGAGCGGCTTCTATTACATGGCCTTGCACGACGAGTCCAATGAGGAAGTCAGTGAACTGAGCGATGCTCAGGCTGTGGCGGCCGTACAGGGCATGTACCGGATTGGCGACGCCGTTTGCGGTCATGAAGGCCGTCGCGTACGCCTTCTGGGGGCGGGTCTGGCGCTGCGCTCGGTACGCCAGGCTGCCCGCCTGCTCCGTGAACACTGGGACGTCGATTGCGAAATCTGGAGCTGCCCCAGCTATACCCGAGTGGCCCGCGATGCCGCAGCCGCACGACGCTGGAATCGTTTCCATTCTGCACAACCCGCACGATCCTGGCACCTGCGCGATTGCCTGGGCGAGGGGCAGGACGCGGTGGTAGCCGTCACCGGCTACCCGCAGGCCGTGGTTGAACAGCTGCGTGAGCATGTCCCGGGGCGGTTCGTCGGGCTGGGTGCCGATTCCGCGGCCCCGCAGGGTACGCCTGCAACCCGTCCGGAGTGGATCGTCGTACAGGCCCTGACTGCGCTTGCGGAAGGCGGGCAACTGGGCTACGAGCCGCTGAAACTCGCCTTGCGACGCTATCAGCTGGTCTGATGTCAGCCTTTTCCACCGCTTTGCCGGGCGGCCAGTGCGGCACGCTCCAGCGCGTCGGCGAACACGCGGCGCTGCTGGTCGTCGAATTGCGTCAGAAACAGCTCGTCGACTGCCGTTTCGTAAACCTGCCACATCTGTTTGCGCAGGGTCCGGCCCTTGTCGGTGATCGCTGCCACGGCGCCTCGTCCATCGCTGTCGGACCTGTGGCGCGCCACCAGCCCTTCGCTTTCAAGCCGGTCGACCAGGCGAGTCAGGTTGTAGCGTTCAATGGCCATGACGTCGGCCAGCTCATGCATGCGGCGCATGCCTTGCGGGCCGCTTTCAATGCCCCAGAGCGCGTCATACCACGCATAGGCAGGCAGCCCGGCCGCCGCCAGACGTCGTTCGATTTCGCGAATCAGACAGCGGTGTGCCCTGACGAATCTGAACCACGTATCCGGTTCGGCTGACGACATGATTCACCTTTGTCTGAAATTCTTGAGGGTTGCAATAGTAACCGAGCGCGGGATAAATTCCGGTATTTGATTGCAATTGCAATCAGATTTTTCAAGGCAGACGCCTGTCCGGCGTCCACTGCCGCATCACAGTAGGAGACGACGATGGCACAGCAACCCCGGTTTCTTGACGAGGATCCGCAAGAAACCCGCGAATGGCTCGAATCGATTGAGTCGGTACTCAACACTGAAGGGCGCCCGCGCGCGCACTATCTGATCGATCAGTTGCTGGACTTCGACGTCGCCCAACATGGCGATTTCTACGGTCGGGTCACCACGCCTTACGTCAACACCATTCCCAGTGACCGCCAGCAGCCTTATCCGGGCGACCTTCAGGTTGAAAAACGTATCAACGCGTTCATCCGCTGGAACGCCCTGGTGATGGTGCTGCGTGCCGGCAAGCATTCCGGCGTGGGCGGCCATATCGCTTCCTACGCATCTGCTGCCGTGCTTTACGACGTCGGGTTCGACCACTTCTTCCGGGGGCGTACCGAGCAGTTTGCCGGTGACCTCGTCTATATTCAGGGTCATTCTTCGCCGGGCATTTACGGCAGGGCGTATCTGGAAGGTCGTCTGAGCGAAGAGCAACTGGACAACTTCCGTCGCGAAACCGATCGTGACGGCATTTCTTCCTATCCGCACCCGCGCCTGATGCCGGACTTCTGGCAGTTCCCCACCGTCTCCATGGGGCTGGGGCCCATCACTGCGGCGTATCAGGCACGCTTCATGCGCTACCTGGAGAATCGCGGACTCAAGGAGCATCAAGGACGCAAGGTCTGGGCGTTCCTGGGCGATGGCGAGATGGATCAGCCTGAGTCACAGGCAGCCATCGCTCTGGCCGGGCGCGAGAAACTCGACAACATCATTTTCGTCGTCAACTGCAACCTGCAACGCCTTGACGGGCCGGTACGCGGCAACAGCAAGGTCATTCAGGAGTTCGAAAGTCTGTATCGCGCCGCAGGCTGGAACGTGATCAAGGTCATCTGGGGCGGCGGTTGGGATGCGCTGCTCGAGAAGGACAAGAGCGGGCTGCTGCGTCAGCGCATGATGGAATGCGTGGATGGCGAGTACCAGAACTACAAATCCCAGAATGGCGCCTACGTTCGCGAGCATTTCTTCGGCAAGTACCCGGAGCTGCTGGAACTGGTCAGCGACATGAGCGATGACGACATCTGGAAGCTCTCGCGTGGCGGCCACGATCCGGAAAAAGTCTACAACGCCTATGCTGCCGCGATGCGCCACAAGGGTGGGCCGACCGTGATCCTGGCCAAGACCGTCAAAGGTTTCGGCATGGGCGAGGCGGGTGAGGGGCAGAACATCAACCACCAGTTGAAGAAGCTTGGGGCAGAGGCGATCAAGGCCTTCCGCGACCGCTTCTCGCTGGACATCACCGATGACCAGCTGGGCGACATGCCGTACCTGAAACCGGCCGAGGGCAGTACTGAAGCGCTGTACCTCAAGGCCCGCCGGGCTCAACTGGGCGGTTACATTCCGGCCCGTTTCAGTGACGCTGCCACCCTGCAGATTCCGCCGCTCTCGGTGCTGGATACCCAGCTCAAGAACACCGGCGATCGCGGCATATCCACGACCATGGCCTTCGTGCGCATCCTCTCGACGCTGCTCAAGGATCCGAACATCGGCAAACTGATCGTGCCGATCGTGCCGGATGAGTCACGAACCTTCGGTATGGAAAATCTGTTCCGTCAGATCGGTATTCATTCCCACGTCGGTCAGTTGTACACGCCGCAGGATGCAGGGCAACTGAGCTACTACAAGGAAAGCACCGACGGGCAGATCATGCAGGAAGGTCTGAATGAGTCAGGTGCGATTTCTTCCTGGATCGCGGCCAGTACTTCCTACGCCAACCACGGTGTGATGACCGTGCCGTTCTATATCTTCTACTCGATGTTCGGCTTCCAGCGTGTAGGCGATCTTGCCTGGGCAGCGGGCGACGCCAGGGCGCGGGGTTTTCTGCTGGGCGCCACGTCAGGCCGAACCACGCTGATGGGCGAGGGGCTGCAGCATGACGACGGGCACAGCCATGTCATGTCGTCGACGATACCGTGCTGCGTGTCTTACGACCCGACGTTTGCCTTCGAGCTGGCGGTGATCATTCAGGACGGCATGCGTCGTATGTTTGCCGAAAATGAGGATATCTATTACTACATCACCTTGCTCAACGAGAACTACCCGCACCCGGATCTGCCCGAAGGCGCAGAAGCCGGCATTCTCAAGGGGATGTACCCGTTGCAGGCCAGTGCATCGATCAATACCGGCAAGCACGTGCAGTTGATGGGCTGCGGGTCGATCCTGCTGGAAGTCATCGCGGCCGCCAGACTGCTCGAAGACGACTTTGGCGTGAGCAGCGAAATCTGGAGTGTCACCAGCCTGACCGAACTGCGTCGTGAAGGTCAGGATGCCGAACGCTGGAACCTGCTGAATCCCGAGCAGGAGCCGCGTCTGAGCTACGTGGAAAGCTGTCTGGCAGACAGGGAAGGGCCGGTGATTGTGGCGACCGATTACATGAAAATCTTCGCCGACCAGATCCGTCCCTTTGTACCCATGCGCCGTTTCGTGGCACTGGGCACTGACGGTTTTGGCCAGTCCGATACGCGCGAGTCGCTGCGCCACTTCTTCGAAGTGGACCGTTACTTCGTGGCGGTGGCTGCACTCAAGGCGCTGGCCGATGACGGCAAGGTCGAGCGCAAGGTGGTGGCGCAGGCCATAGAACGTTACAAGATCGACCCAGGCAAGCAGAACCCTGTGCTGGTCTGAGTCGCGCTCGTATCTGCTCTGACACCAGCAAAGCGGTCCGCCTTGCTGGTGAAGGGGCCGCTACAGACGAAGGGAAGTCTGACGGTCCGAACCGGGTTCACGCCGTCAGACGATCTTCCCGGAAGTCACGAATCGCCTGCTCGATCTCTTCCTTGGTGTTCATCACGAAAGGGCCGTATTGCACGATCGGCTCACGCAAGGGCTTGCCTGCAATCAGTAACAGCCGTGCACCCGCGGTGCTGCTGATCTGTACGGCACCGCTGTCGGACAGCCTTGCCATATGGCGTTTGCCGATCGGCTGGGCGCTGCCTTCCAGCTCGACACTGCCTTCATAGACGTACAGCAACACAAGGTGCCCGTCGGGTACGTGCGGGCTGATACGACTGCCGGCAGGCATATCAAAGTCAAAGTACAGAGGCTCGGTATCCGGGCGCTGTACTGCCCCGGCCTGTTGAACCTGACCATCGTCGAAATGCCCTGCCAATACCACCACCTGCACACCGGCCTGAGTGGTGATACTCGGAACGTTTTCCGGCTGGATGTCCTGATAGCTGGCGTCGCTCAGCTTGTTCTTGCCCGGTAGGTTCAGCCAGAGCTGAAAGCCGCGCATGGTGCCTTCTTCCTGTTCGGGCATTTCGCTGTGAATGATCCCGCGTGCTGCGGTCATCCACTGCACACCGCCGCTCTGCAGAAGGCCGACATTGCCCATATGGTCTTCATGACGCATACGGCCTTCAAGCATATAGGTCACCGTTTCGAAGCCACGGTGCGGGTGAGGTGGAAAGCCGGCGATGTAGTCATCCGGCTTGTCCGATCCGAACTCGTCCAGCATCAGAAACGGGTCGAACTGCTCCACACCACGCCCGCCGAAGACGCGCGTCAGTTTGACGCCCGCGCCATCGGACGCTGGCTGACCCGTTTGAATGGACAGGACTTTACGAAATTGAGTCATGGGAGAGGGAGCACTCCTTATCAGATGATACGAAGTGTCATGGTATGCCTGTCTATTCGATAAATTGATTCGAATGCCGGGACTTAATGATCGTATTGATCGATGTGTTGCGCGGTGTGGCGTATTGGCGCGGGGTGACAGGCAACCTGCCCGGAATGACCTCCGGAGCAGGCTTGAAGCCAAAGGATGCTCAGTGCTTGCTGCCCTGCGTCGACATGCTCAGCAGCTGTTTCTCCTGATTCCAGTCAAACGGTTCTTCGTTCTGCTCGGCGTCGTAGCGGCGCTCTTCCAGCGCCTGATACAGCTCGATTTCATCATCCGGCATGAAATGCAGGCAGTCACCGGCGAAGAACCACAGCAGGTCGCGCGGCACCAAGTGCGCGATTTGCGGGTAGCGCTGGATGACCTGGCAGAGGATGTCCTGACCCAGGTACTGGCTTTCGATGGGGTCCTGCGGCAGCAGCTCGACCAGTTCGTCGAAACGCTCCATGAACAGCGCGTGGCTTTCTTCCGGAACCTGCTCGGCCTCGCCCAGCGCGACCAGAATGCTGCGCAGGTGTGCCAGCAGGCCAAGTTGGTGATCGAGAGTGGCGTCGGCCATTGGGTAATCCTCAAATGCAAAAACAGGCGCGAGAGTATAAAGCTCTACGCGCCTGCTGTGTGGTGCGACCTGACTATCAGCGAATCTTGCCGGCTGCCAGGGTCAGTTCTTCCTTGTCGAAATCATCCACATCGATCACCTTGCGGCGGGCTGCCTCGGCGGTACGCAGGGTCTGCGCTTCGTCGGCCTGCAACACACCGAGGCGCAGCGCGGCGTCGATGACCGGCTCGCCAGCGTCCGGCTTGACCTGACCACTCTTGAGGGCCACTTGCAGCTTCTTGTGCAGCGGATACGCAGCGCTGAGCAGGTCGATGGCCTGTTGCAGCGCGCCGACCGGATCGTCTGCTGATTGCGGGCGATAGCAGCCTGCCAGCAACTCTTCCAGCGTCGGATCGCCCTTGGCGCGGCCCAGTACCTGAGCAACTTCGGCATCCAGTCTGTCCGAAGGCCCCTTGTGTCGGCGACCGAACGGGAACACTACGGCACGCAGCACCCCGCCCAGTATCCGGTTGGGGAAGTTGCTGAGGATCTCGTCCATTGCCCGTTCCGAATGCCCGAGGCTTTCTTCCATGGCCCAGCAGAACAACGGGCTCATGTGGTCCGGCGAACCCAGGTCGTGATAACGCTTGAGCGCTGCCGAGGCCAGGTACATATGGCTGAGCACGTCGCCCAGACGGGCCGACAGGCGTTCGCGGCGTTTCAGCTCGCCGCCGAGCAGCATCATGCTCAAGTCGGCGAGCATCGCGAACGCTGCTGCCTGGCGGTTGAGCGCTCGGAAGTAACCCTGGCTCAAGCCGTTACCCGGCGCTCTTTCGAAATGACCGAAGCCCAGGTTGAGGATGAAGGTGCTGGCGGCATTGCTCACCGCAAAGCCGATGTGTTTGAGCAGCAGGCTGTCAAACTCGATCAGCGCCTGCTGTTTGTCCTCACGCCCGGCCAGGGCCATTTCCTTGAGTACGAACGGATGGCAGCGAATCGCGCCCTGGCCGAAGATCATCAGATTGCGCGAGAGGATGTTGGCGCCCTCGACAGTGATGAAGATCGGCGCACCTTGCCAGTTGCGACCCAGGTAATTGTTCGGGCCCATGATGATGCCCTTGCCGCCATGCACGTCCATGGCGTGACCGATACACTCGCGGCCGCGCTCGGTCAGGTGATATTTGAGGATCGCAGAGAGCACTGAAGGCTTCTCGCCCAGGTCGACCGCATTGGCCGTCAGCATGCGCGCACTGTCCATCAGCCAGGCATTGCCGCCGATGCGCGCCAGTGCTTCCTGGATGCCTTCGAATGCCGAGAGAGGCACATTGAATTGCTCACGCACCTTCGCGTACTGGCCGGTGACCAGGCTGGTGTACTTGGCAGCGCCGGTGCCGACGGCCGGCAGCGAGATCGAACGACCCACCGACAGGCAGTTCATCAGCATCATCCAGCCCTTGCCCAGCATCGGCTGACCGCCGATCAGGTAGCTCAGCGGGACGAACACGTCCTTGCCGGAGTTGGGGCCGTTCATGAACGCTGCTCCCAGAGGCAGGTGACGGCGGCCGATCTCCACGCCGGGCGTATCGGTCGGAATCAGCGCCAGGCTGATGCCCAGATCTTCTTTTTCGCCGAGCAGGTGCTCAGGATCGTGGGCCTTGAAGGCCAGGCCGAGCAGGGTGGCGACCGGGCCGAGGGTGATGTAGCGTTTTTCCCAGGTCAGGCGCAGGCCGATGACTTCTTCACCCTGCCACTGACCTTTGCAGATGATCCCGGTGTCGGTCATCGCGCCAGCATCGGAACCGGCCAGCGGACCGGTCAGCGCGAAGCAGGGAATGTCTTCGCCGCGTGCCAGACGTGGCAAGTAGTGATTGCGTTGCTCGTCGGTGCCGTAATGCAGCAGCAATTCGGCCGGGCCGAGGGAGTTGGGCACCATCACTGTGGACGCCAGGTCGCCGCTGCGGGTGGCCAGCTTCATGGCCACCTGAGAGTGGGCGTAGGCCGAGAAGCCCTTGCCACCGAATTCCTTGGGGATGATCAGCGCGAAGAAGCCGTGCGCTTTCATGTGCGCCCAGGCTTCGGGCGGCAGGTCCATGGCCTGGCCGATTTCCCAGTCGCTGACCATTGCGCAGAGTTCTTCGGTCGGCCCGTCGATAAAGGCCTGTTCCTCTTCGGTCAGCTGGACTTTCGGGTAGGCCAGCAGCTTGTCCCAGTCCGGACGACCGCTGAACAGCTCGCCATCCCACCAGACCGTGCCGGCATCGATCGCATCGCGCTCGGTCTGCGACATCGGCGGCAGGACTTTTTGAAACCAGCTGAACATCGGCGCAGTGAAATGCTTACGGCGCAGATCGGGCAGCATTACCGGTACGAACACTGCCAGCCAGAGCAACCAGAACACCGTCAGCAGCCATCCTGGCGCGTGACTGAAAATACCCATGGCCAGCAGGTAGACAGCTACCACGCCAAGCGCCGGGAGCGGGGCGGTTCGCCGATGAGCCAGCCAGGCAATGCCGACGACCAGCACAACAATCCACAACAACAGCATAAGTATTCCTCCGTGATGACCGCCGCTGTGGCAGCGATCAAACTGGTCGCCAGGCAGTGGTGAGGCGACATCGATAGTGACCCCTGGTTGACGAGGAAGTTGCCGCCGCTTAGGGGTAGACTGTGAGCCTTTATTTATCAGCGACTGCGAGGGGAACGCAATGCTCAAGATCTGGGGACGGAAGAATTCCAGCAATGTGCGCAAGGCACTCTGGATTGCCGAGGAAGTGGGCGTACCCTACGAGACGCAGGACGCTGGTGGTGCATTCGGCCTGGTCAACGAAGCGGCCTATCGCGCGAAAAACCCTAACGGCCGGATTCCGATGATTGAAGACGGCGACTTCGTGATGTGGGAGTCCAACGCCATCGTGCGCTATCTGGCCGCCCGGCATGCCCCCGATTCTGATTTATACCCCGCAGACCTGCAGGCCCGCGCCAATGCAGACAAGTGGATGGACTGGACCACCTCGACCATCGCCGCGCCGTTCAGCCCGGTGTTCTGGGGCGTGGTGCGCACGCCGGCCGAGAAACAGGACTGGCCGGCCATCAAGCAAGGCATCAAGACGCTGCACAGCCTGCTGCTGGTGGCCGACGAGGCGCTGTCGCGACAGCCCTATCTGTCTGGCGATGCTTTCGGCATGGGCGATATTCCCCTGGGATGCTTCGCCTACGGCTGGTTTGAAATGCCGATTGAACGTCCGCCGCTGCCTCACCTCCAAGCCTGGTATGAGCGTCTCAAGACGCGCCCGGCTTATCGCAAGGCGGTCATGACCCCGTTGACCTGAGCATGTGATGTGAACAGGCGAAAGGGCTGATCGGGCGCATGTCCGGCGCTCGATATTTACTATTAACAGATGTGTCTGTACTTGAACGACGCAGCCGAGCACCATTGCGCGGCTGGGTCGTCACGGCAGGCGGCTGGTGACAGTCATCTTCAATTCCTTTTTCTGATGAGTACCTTTCCCGATATGTCTTCCGCTCTGTCCATTCGGCAGTTAACCAAAACCTACGGCAACGGTTTCCAGGCCTTGAATGGCATCGATCTGGACGTCGCCGAAGGTGATTTCTTCGCCTTGCTGGGCCCCAATGGCGCTGGCAAATCCACCACCATCGGCATCATCTCGACGCTGGTCAACAAGACCAGTGGCACGGTGAACATCTTTGGCCACGACCTGGATCGCGAGCCCGCTGCGCTCAAGCGGTGCATCGGTGTTGTGCCGCAGGAGTTCAACTTCAACCAGTTCGAGAAGACCCTCGACATCGTCGTCACTCAGGCGGGCTACTACGGCATCCCGGCGAAAATCGCCAAGGAACGCGCCGAGCAGTACCTGACGCAGCTGGGGCTGTGGGAAAAGCGCGATGTGCCGTCGCGTTCACTGTCCGGCGGCATGAAGCGGCGCCTGATGATCGCCCGTGCGCTGATTCACGAGCCGCGCCTGCTGATCCTCGACGAACCCACCGCAGGTGTGGACATCGAGTTGCGCCGTTCGATGTGGACCTTTCTCACCGAGCTGAACAGCAAAGGCATCACCATCATCCTCACCACGCACTACCTGGAAGAAGCCGAACAGCTGTGCCGCAACATCGGCATCATCGACCACGGGGTGATCGTGCAGAACACCGGCATGAAGCAGCTGCTCAGCACGTTGACCGTCGAGACGTTCGTGCTCGATCTCAAGGCCTCCTGGCAGAGCGCGCCACAATTGCCCGGTTTCCCTTGCCGCCTGCTCGATAGCCACACCCTGGAAGTGCAGGTCGACAAGAACGTCGGCATCACGGCACTGTTCAGTCAGCTCGCCTTCCAGAACATCGAAGTCTTGAGCCTGCGTAATAAATCCAATCGCCTTGAGGAGTTGTTTGTGTCCCTGGTGGAAAAAAACCTCGCGAAGGTGGCGGTATGACCGTACCCAACGGCGAGTTGCGCCCCAATCTGATCGCCCTGAAAACCATCGTCTACCGTGAAGTACACCGCTTCATGCGGATCTGGCCGCAGACCCTGCTGCCGCCAGCCATCACCATGGTCCTGTACTTCGTGATTTTCGGTAATCTCATCGGTCGCCAGATCGGCGACATGGGTGGCTTTACCTACATGCAGTACATCGTGCCGGGGCTGATCATGATGTCGGTGATCACCAACTCCTACGGCAACGTGGTCTCGAGCTTCTTTGGTGCCAAGTTTCAGCACTCCATCGAAGAACTGATGGTGTCGCCGGTCTCGCCGCACACCATTCTGGTCGGTTACACCCTGGGCGGTGTATTGCGTGGTCTGATGGTCGGTTTCATCGTCACCATGCTGTCGATGTTTTTCACCGACCTGCAAGTACATCACTTGGGCGTGACCATTATCGTGGTGGTGTTGACCGCGACAATTTTCTCGCTGCTGGGCTTCATCAACGCAGTGTTTGCGCGCAACTTCGATGATATCTCGATCATCCCGACCTTCGTCCTGACCCCGCTGACTTATCTGGGCGGCGTGTTCTACTCGATCAACCTGTTGCCACCGTTCTGGCAGACCGTGTCGCTGGCCAACCCGGTCCTGCACATGGTCAATGCCTTCCGCTACGGCATTCTGGGCGTCTCCGACATCAAGATCAGCATCGCCCTGGCGTTCATGATCGTGGCGACCTTCGTGCTGTATATCGGCTGCGCCAAGTTGCTGGTGAGCGGTCGCGGTATGCGTCAGTAACACATTGGCTTCGACCCGCCAGGCTGGCGGGTCGAGCGCTGGCCGGGACCGGCCGTTCAGATTCTGCAACACACCACCCCTTCCGACATTTCCCCTGTGCGCTGATTCTTGAGGCTTTCCGCTGCAAGGAACCGTCATGCGCACAGGGATGATCGCGCTCGCGCTCGGGCTGCTTGCCCTGCGTTTTCTACCGGCCCTGCCGCCGGCCTGGCTTCTGCTGCTGATGCCGATACTGGCGTTGATGTTGCTGCCGTTCCGTACCTATCCGCTGGCGTTCTTTCTGCTCGGTTTCACCTGGGCCTGCGTTTCGGCGCAGTGGGCATTGAGTGACCGCTTGGCGCAGCGTCTCGATGGTCAGACGCTGTGGGTGCAGGGCAAGGTGGTCGGTTTGCCGAGTGTCGCCGAAGGTGTGGTGCGCTTTGAACTGGAAGATGCCTGGTCACGACGTGCCAGGCTGCCGGCGCGAATCCGCGTGGCGTGGTACGGCGGCCAGCCCGTAAACAGCGGCGAGCGCTGGCGCATGGCGGTCAAACTCAAGCGGCCGGCCGGGCTGGTCAATCCGGATGCTTTCGACTATGAAGCCTGGCTACTGGCGCAGCGCATCGGTGCGACCGGCACGGTGGTGGATGGTCAGCTGTTGGCACCTGCGCGTGCCGCCTGGCGCGATGCCATTCGTCAGCGTCTTCTGACGGTCGATGCGCAGGGCCGGGAGGGCGGTCTGGCTGCGCTGGTGCTGGGCGATGGCTCAGGGCTGTCGAGCACCGACTGGCAGGTGTTGCAGGATACTGGCACTGTGCATCTGCTGGTCATTTCCGGCCAGCACATCGGTTTGCTGGCCGGGGTGATCTACGCGCTGGTCGCAGGCCTGGCGCGCTGGGGGCTGTGGCCACGCTTTTTGCCCTGGCTGCCGTCGGCGTGTGCACTGGCGTTCAGTGCTGCACTGGGCTACGGACTGCTGGCCGGTTTCGAGGTGCCGGTCCGGCGAGCCTGTGTGATGGTCGCGATGGTGCTGCTGTGGCGCTTGCGTTTTCGTCACCTGGGCGTGGTCTGGCCTTTGTTGCTGTCCTTCAACGCGGTGCTGATCTTCGAGCCGCTGGTGACGCTGCAGCCGGGTTTCTGGCTGTCCTTCGCGGCGGTCGGCATTCTGATCCTGATTTTCAGCGGGCGTCTTGGCGCCTGGAGCTGGTGGCAAAGCTGGACACGGGCGCAATGGCTGATCGCCGTTGGCTTGTTGCCGATCCTGCTGGCGCTGAACCTGCCGATCAGCCTCAGCGGCCCGTTTGCCAACCTGCTTGCGGTGCCTTGGGTCAGCGTGATTGTCCTGCCGCCGGCATTGCTCGGAACGCTGTTGCTGCCAGTCCCCGTGGTCGGGGAAGGTCTGCTCTGGCTGGCGGGCGGGGCGCTGCAGGGGCTGTTCGTATTCCTCGGCGCGGTGGCCGCCGCATTGCCGGCCTGGTTGCCCAGTGCCGTGCCGGTCTGGGCATGGTGGTTGAGTCTGCTCGGAGCCTTGCTCCTGTTGCTGCCCAAGGGCGTGCCCCTGCGTCCGCTGGGCTGGCCGTTGCTGTTGCTGTGCGTTTTTCCGCCGCTCGAATCAGTGCCTGAAGGTCAGGTCGATGTGTTGCAACTGGATGTGGGGCAGGGCCTGGCGATTCTCCTGCGCACCCGCAATCACACACTCCTGTATGACGCAGGTCCACGTTTCGGTGAGTTCGATATCGGTCAGCGCGTGGTCGTGCCCGCCATGCGCAAGGCGGGTGTCCGCCATCTTGACCTGATGTTGATCAGCCATTCCGACGCAGACCATGCCGGAGGTGCAGCAGCGGTTCATCAGGCCTTTCCGGTGGCCCGCGTGCTAGGCGGTGAGCTGGCCCGCCTCGCGCCGCAACTCGACGCCCGACTGTGCGAGAGCGGTGCACGCTGGGAGTGGGATGGCGTGGTGTTTTCCACGTGGCGCTGGGAGCAGGGGCCTGACGGCAATCCGGCCTCCTGCATCCTCAGCGTCGACGCCAGGGGCGAGCGTCTGCTGCTGGCGGGCGATATCGACGTGCACGCCGAGCGTGCGGCGATCGACAGCGGGTTCGACCTTCGTGCCCACTGGTTGCAGTCGCCGCATCACGGCAGCCGTACCTCGTCGTCCAAAGCATTTCTGCGCGCCGTGGCACCGGTTGGCGTGCTGATTTCCCGTGGTCGCAACAACGCGTTCGGTCACCCGCATCCGTTGGTCATGGCGCGCTATCGAGGCCTGGGCATCGCCAGTTACGACAGTGCCGAGCTGGGCGCGGTCCGTCTGCAACTGGGGACATTCGGAACGCCACAGGCCGAGCGCGCGCAACGGCGCTTCTGGCGTGATTGAGTGAATGGATATCGATCTCGGCGTTCGGCACTTGGCGACCCTATGGTAGAGTGGCGCCAATTTTTCGAGGGAGTGATCACTGTGTGGGAACTGGTCAAATCTGGCGGCTGGATGATGCTGCCGATTATTCTGAGCTCCATCGCCGCCGCCGGCATCATCATCGAGCGCCTGTGGACGTTGCGTGCCAGCCGTATCACGCCACCGCACCTGCTCGGGCAGGTCTGGCAGTGGATTCAGGAACAGAAGCTGGACAGCGAAAAGCTCAAGCAGCTGCGCGCTGACTCGCCGCTGGGCGAAATCCTTGCCGCAGGGCTGGCCAATTCCAGGCATGGTCGCGAGATCATGAAGGAATGCATCGAAGAAGCCGCTGCCCGGGTCATTCATGAACTGGAGCGCTACCTCAGCGCACTGGGCTCGATCGCTGCCATGGCGCCGTTGCTTGGTTTGCTCGGCACGGTGCTGGGCATGATCGATATCTTCGGCTCGTTCAACAGCTCCGGGGCCACCGCCAATGCCGGTGTGCTGGCAGGTGGTATTTCCAAGGCGCTGATCTGTACCGCGTCGGGTCTTATCGTAGCGATCCCGGCGATTTTCTTTCATCGCTTTCTGCAGAGCCGCGTCGATGAGCTGGTAGTCGGCATGGAACAACAGGCCATTCGTCTGGTTGAAGTGGTGCAGGGCGACCGCGATGTCGATCTGATCGACGCCAAGATCGATCTCAAGTCGCTGGCCAGAGCGGGCGGGGGCAAGAAGAAGTGAAATTTCGCCGTCGCAGACCCCGGGAAAACATCGACATCAATCTGGTCTCTCTGATTGATGTGGTGTTCATCCTGCTGCTGTTCTTCATTGTGACGACCACCTTTACCCGTGAAACCCAGTTGCGGGTGGATCTGCCCCAGGCCGTAACCGGAACGCCGGACGTGGATGCCAGCGCCAAACAGCTGGACATTGCCATCAACGCCGACGGGATTTTCTCGCTGAACAATCAGTTGTTGCCAAAAAACGACCTGGCGACGCTGATCGAGGCGCTGCAGCGCGAGTCGGGGGGCGATACCAGCCTGCCGCTGTCGATCAGCGCCGACGGCAAGACCCCGCACCAGTCGGTCATCACGGCCATGGATGCGGCGGGCAAGCTGGGCTTCAGTCATCTGCGCATGACCACTGTCGAGGCCACACCGGCTAACTGATGGCATTCACTGACCGTTTGCTCGACGCCTGGTACAAGGGCCACCCTGCGCTGGCGCTGTTGCGCCCGCTCGAAGGTCTTTACCGGCGTGTCGTAGAGCGCAAACGGGCGCGGTTTCTGGCGGGCGAAGGTGATATCTATCGAGCGCCGGTGCCGGTCATTGTGGTGGGTAATATCACCGTCGGTGGCACGGGCAAGACGCCGTTGATTCTCTGGATGATCGAGCATTGCCGCCGTCGCGGTTTGCGTGTCGGTGTGGTCAGCCGTGGCTACGGCGCCAAGCCGCCAAGCCTGCCGTGGCGTGTCCTGCCTGAACAAAGTGCCAGCGAGGCGGGGGACGAGCCGTTGCTCATCGTGCAGCGCTGCGGTGTGCCGCTGATGATCGATCCGGATCGCAGTCGCGCCGTACAAGCCTTGCTCGCTGCCGAATCGCTGGATGTGATTCTTTCCGACGACGGCTTGCAGCATTACCGGTTGGCCCGCGACCTGGAACTGGTGCTGATCGATGCCGCCCGTGGTCTGGGCAATCGCCGCTGTCTGCCTGCCGGGCCGTTGCGCGAACCGGCCGAGCGGCTGAACAGTGTCGACGCCTTGCTTTATAACGGTGCCACGGCTGACAGGGACGACGGCTATGCCTTCAGGCTCAAGCCTTCGGCACTGATCAATCTGCGCAGTGGCGAACGTCAGCCAGTGGATTATTTCCCGGCCGGGCAGGCGCTGCATGCGGTCGCCGGAATCGGCAATCCCCGACGTTTCTTCAATACCCTCGAAGGATTACACTGGCGACCGGTGCCTCACGCGTTCGCCGACCATGCTGTCTACAGTGCCGAAGCGCTGACATTTGCACCCGCGCTGCCCTTGGTCATGACCGAGAAGGATGCGGTGAAGTGTCGTGCCTTTGCCGCTGATGACTGGTGGTATCTGGCAGTGGATGCAGTACCTTCCGATGCCTTTGTCGGTTGGTTCGACCAGCAACTGCTACGTCTTTCTCCATGATTGCTTCAGGATCTCCTATGGACACCAAACTACTCGATATCCTCGCTTGCCCTGTCTGCAAGGGACCATTGAAGCTTAGCGCCGACAAGACCGAGCTGATCAGCAAGGGCGCAGGCCTTGCCTATCCGGTGCGCGACGGCATCCCGGTGATGCTCGAAAGCGAAGCTCGCACCCTGAGCACCGACGAGCGGCTGGAAAAATGACCGCAGCGTTTACCGTTGTCATTCCTGCGCGCTACGGCTCCAGCCGCTTTCCGGGCAAGCCGCTGAAAACCATTGCTGGCAAACCCATGGTTCAATTGGTCTGGGAGCAGGCCTGCAAGAGCAGCGCCGAACGCGTGGTGATTGCCACCGACGATGCGCGCATTGTCGAAGCCTGTCAGGCTTTTGGTGCCCAAGTGCTGCTGACGCGCGACGATCACAACTCCGGCACCGATCGTCTGGCCGAGGTGGCCGCGCAATTGGGCCTGGCGGCTGACGCGATTGTCGTCAATGTGCAGGGCGACGAGCCGATGATCCCGCCTGCGGTGATCGATCAGGTGGCGTCCAATCTGGCCGCCCATCCCGAAGCCGGCATGTCCACGCTGGCCGAGCCTATCGACGACGTGGCCGCGTTGTTCAACCCCAATATCGTCAAGGTGGCTACGGACATCAACGGCCTGGCGCTGACGTTCAGCCGGGCTCCCTTGCCGTGGGCGCGCGATGCGCTTGCAGCAAATCGCGACCAGCTGCCTGCCGGCGTGCCTTATCGTCGGCACATCGGGATCTACGCTTATCGTGCGGGTTTCCTGCATGACTTCGTCAGTTGGGGCCCGTGCTGGCTGGAAAACACCGAAAGCCTGGAACAATTGCGGGCGCTGTGGAATGGCGTGCGAATTCACGTTGCCGACGCGCTTGAAGCGCCACCCGGTGGCGTCGATACCCCCGAAGACCTGGAGCGCGTAAGGCGCTTGCTGGAGGGTTGATGCGCTTCGTCCAGTGTTCCGGGAAGGCGAGGGCATGAGCTTGCAGGTGCAATCAGCGATTTCCCTCAAGCCGTTCAATACGTTCGGTGTGGATGTTCAGGCCCGGTTGTTTGCCGAAGCGCACAGCGATGATGATGTTCGCGAGGCGCTGGCCTACTCGGCCAGGCATGACGTGCCGCTGCTGGTGATTGGAGGTGGCAGCAACCTGCTGCTCAGCGCTGACGTGCAGTCATTGGTGGTGCGCATGGCCAGCCGCGGCATTCGCATCGTGCACGAGGACTGTCTCGAGTCGATTGTCGAGGCAGAAGCTGGCGAGCCCTGGCATCCGTTCGTGCAGTCCTGTCTGGAGCTGGGGCTGGCGGGGCTGGAAAACCTCAGTCTGATCCCAGGCACCGTTGGCGCGGCACCCATGCAGAACATCGGTGCTTATGGCGTCGAGATCAAGGATGTCTTCCATAGCCTGACTGCGCTGGATCGTGAAACCGGCGAATTGCGCGAGTTTTCTCTGCAGGACTGTGCGTTCGGCTACCGCGACAGCGTGTTCAAGCATCAGGTCGCGCGCTGGTTGATCCTGCGTGTGCGTTTCAAGCTCAGTCGCGTAGCTCGCCTGCACCTCGAATATGGCCCGGTTCGTCAGCGTCTCGACGAGCAGGGTATCGATCGGCCGACGCCGTTCGATGTCAGCCGTGCGATCTGCGCCATTCGCAGTGAAAAGCTGCCTGACCCAGCAATGCTGGGCAATGCCGGCAGTTTCTTCAAAAACCCGATTATCACTGCCGAACTGTACGCAACGATCAAACAGCAGCACCCAGGCGTCGTCGGCTACCCGCAGGACGATGGTCGAGTGAAGCTGGCGGCCGGGTGGCTGATCGAGCAGGCAGGCTGGAAGGGCTATCGCGATGGTGACGCCGGCGTGCACAAGCTCCAGTCGCTGGTGCTGGTCAACTATGGGCAGGCCAGTGGCTTGCAGCTACTAAGTCTGGCGCGCCGTATACAGACCGACATCGCTGAACGTTTTGGTGTCGAGCTGGAAATGGAGCCGAACCTCTACTGATAGCCTGGGGATGGTCTCTTGTGAGAGGGAGCTCGCTCGCGAAGAGATCAGATCAAGCGCCGCGTATTGAAGATGAGCGTGGTGCAAGCCTCAATCAACGGACATGAAAAAGCCCCGCCTGTTTGCACAGGCGGGGCTTTTTCATGGGCCGGGGTTAGACGAGGGGTTTAGGCTCGTTTTCTTTCTCGGCTTCATGTTGCGGTTTAACTGCTGGTTGCTCAGTTGCCGCTTCTTCGGTTTTTTCCTCGGCTGCCGGTGAAGGCTGGGCCGATTCTGCTTCAGCGGCAGCAGGCGCCGCCTCGACGACTGGAGCGCTGGCAGCAGCGGCTTCCTGTTGACGACGTGCTTCTTCTTCACGCTTGCGGCGACGAACTTCACGAGGATCGTTCGGTGCGCGGCCCGTGCTGCTGACCACTGGTGCAGGCGCTGCTTCTACCGCCGCAGGTGCCTGCTCTTGTGGGGCCGGAGCCTGTTCTTCAACGACCGGCTGAGGCGCGACGTAAGGAGCAGGTTCTTCTTTCAGCGCTACCGGCTCGACGACAGCAGCAGGTGCAGGCGTTGGCAGTTCGGATGATTCAGTGGCTGGCACTTCCTCATGAGCCGCTGCTTCGACCGGCGCCTGTGGTGCTGGCTCTGGCGTCGGCTTGAACGGCACTACGCGTTCTGCGTGAGGTGCTTCGAACAGTTCGGACTGTGCAGCAATCGCAGGTGCTTCGACCGCTGCCGGCTGAACTTCAACCTCTGGAGCAGGCTGCGCTACAGGAGCATCGTCTGCCACAGGGGCTTCAACGGCCGGTGCTTCGACAGTCGGCTCGGCAACGGTCTGTGCTTTTTCGGCAACCGGTGCTTCGGTGGCTGGCGTTTCAGCTACTGACGTTTCAGTCACAGGCGCTTCGGCAGCAGTTTCCTGATGCACAGGCTCGGCGTCCGCAGTGGCTGCGTTGCTGTTGGCACGTTCGGCCTGCTGATGCGCGTCGGCTTCGGCAGGCGCGCTGATCACGCTGCTGGCAGCGGAAGCTGCGGCGGTGAAGCCCAGACCCGCCGACAGATCGGTGGCGCTGCCTTCTTCTTCGTTGCCGTTCTCTTCGGAGCCTTCGATCACGTTGCCATTGGCATCGCGCTGACGCTCGCGACGATTGCTGCGACGACGCTGGCCACGCGAGCGGCGGCGAGGGCGGTCGCCTTCGCTACCGTCGTTGCCTTCCTGGTTCTCGTCGTTGGTCTGCTCTTCGTTGAGCAGCACTTCCTCTTCTTCGCTCACGGCAGCCGCGGCCTGTTCGGCGCGTGGTTGACGTTCTTCACGAGGTGCGCGCGGCTGGCGCTCTTCACGGGGTGCGCGTTCAGGACGCTCCTCACGAGCTAGGCTCACCGCAGGGGCGGCATCCAGAGGCTCGCGCAGTTCGCGAACCGGGCGATCTTCGCGCGCTTCACGTGGCTTGCGCTCGCGGGTGGTACGGGCTGGACGCTCTTCGCGCGGTGTCGACTCCTCGCGGGCTTCACGCGGTTCGCGAACGGTGCGCTCTTCACGAGGTGCACGTTCCTCACGCGGCGCACGCTCTTCGCGAGGTGCGCGCTCTGCACGTTCTTCGCGGGGGGCGCGTTCTTCACGAGGCTTGCGCTCTTCGTCGCGGCGATTGTTGCGGCCACGGCTCTGCTGGCGGCCGTTGCGGCGTTCTTCGTTGCGGGCTGGACGCTGTTCTGCAACAGGTTTCTCGACCACGACCGGAGCAACAGGCTCTTCCTTGGTCGCGAACAGGCTGACCAGGGATTTCACCAGACCCTTGAACAGGCTTGGCTCGTGAGCGGCGGGTGCCGGTGCAGGCGTTGGTGCAGGGGCTGCGGCTTCTACCGGGACCGGAGCATTGGCACGAGCCGGGGCAGTCTTGACGGCTGCTTCCTGACGAACCAGGGTGCGGGTTGCGGCGGCCAGCGGGGCAATTTCTTCCACTTCGGCAGCGGCAGCAGCGATTTCGTAGCTGGTCTGGCTGCTGTGCGCTTCAGGGCTGTCATCACGCAGACGCTGAACTTCGAAGTGCGGCGTTTCCAGCTGATCGTTCGGCAGAATGATGATGCGGGCACGGGTGCGCAGTTCGATCTTGGTGATCGAGTTGCGTTTTTCGTTGAGCAGGAAGGCCGCGACCGGGATCGGCACCTGAGCGCGCACTTCGGCAGTGCGGTCTTTCAGGGCTTCTTCTTCGATCAGGCGCAGGATGGCCAGCGACAGCGATTCAACATCACGGATGATGCCGGTGCCGTTGCAGCGAGGGCAGACGATGCCGCTGCTTTCGCCCAGCGATGGACGCAGGCGCTGACGGGACATTTCCAGCAGGCCGAAGCGCGAAATACGACCGATCTGCACGCGGGCACGGTCGGCTTCCAGGCTTTCGCGGACTTTCTCTTCCACGGCGCGCTGGTTCTTGGCCGGCGTCATGTCGATGAAGTCGATGACGATCAGGCCGCCGATGTCACGCAGACGCAGTTGACGGGCGATTTCCTCAGCCGCTTCAAGGTTGGTCTGCAGGGCAGTTTCTTCGATGTCGCTGCCTTTGGTGGCGCGCGCCGAGTTGATGTCGATGGACACCAGGGCTTCGGTCGGATCGATGACGATGGAGCCGCCGGAAGGCAGTTCGACAACGCGCTGGAAGGCGGTTTCGATCTGGCTTTCGATCTGGAAGCGGTTGAACAGCGGGACGCTGTCTTCGTAAAGCTTGATCTTGCTGGCGTACTGCGGCATCACCTGACGGATGAAGGTCAGTGCTTCTTCCTGGGCTTCGATGCTGTCGATCAGGACTTCACCGATATCCTGACGCAGGTAGTCGCGGATAGCGCGGATGATGACGTTGCTTTCCTGGTAGATAAGGAAAGGGGCGGAGCGATCGAGGGACGCTTCCTTGATGGCGGTCCACAGTTGCAGCAGGTAATCGAGGTCCCACTGCATTTCTTCGCTGCTGCGGCCCAGGCCTGCAGTACGAACGATCAGACCCATGTCGGCTGGCGCGATCAGGCCATTGAGGGCTTCACGCAGTTCGTTGCGCTCTTCACCTTCGATACGACGCGAGATGCCGCCGGCACGAGGGTTGTTGGGCATCAGAACCAGGTAGCGGCCGGCAAGGCTGATGAAGGTGGTCAGGGCTGCGCCCTTGTTGCCACGTTCTTCTTTCTCGACCTGAACGATGACTTCCTGGCCTTCGCTCAGGACGTCCTTGATGTTGACGCGGCCTTCAGGGGCTTTCTTGAAGTACTCGCGGGAGATTTCCTTGAGGGGCAGAAAGCCGTGGCGCTCAGAGCCGAAATCGACAAAGGCAGCCTCAAGGCTGGGTTCGATGCGAGTGATTCGGCCTTTATAGATGTTGGCCTTCTTCTGCTCGCGTGCACCTGACTCGATGTCCAGGTCGTAGAGGCGCTGGCCGTCTACCAGTGCAACACGCAACTCTTCGGGTTGAGTTGCGTTAATCAGCATTCTTTTCATGTAGTACCGTCGGTTTCCGGGCTGCCGGAAACGGCGTTCGGCACACACGACTTCTCACGGTCGGTGTCAGGGCACGTCAGGAGTGGTTGGACACTCCAGTGTCTAGCGAGGTCCTCGCCCAGAGGGGGCGGAGGGTCGCGACGACGTTTCCTGCTTGCTGTGGTGGCATAAGACACCCCTTTCAGCAAAAGCTTTGTCAGGAGGAGGAATCGACCATCGGTAGCGGACGAGATGAAGCGTCTAGAACAAGCCTTGTGCTACACAGTCCGATGGTTGTGCGTCTCCACCCTACACGTATCCCTGATAATTCGGGTGCTGCCGCGCGCAGAATCCGCAGCGGGTTGGCATTTACCGCGACCTTCGATAGGGAAGGTCGCGCATCATGGCTTGAGGCGTTGTTCCCGAAGCATTCGCTCGTAGCGTCTGAAAGCGACTGCACTTTGTGAACTGGCCATGAACTGTCCGCACTGGCCGCGAGCTGTCTGCTCTGCTGTCAGGCGTGTTTCCGGCCTCATGTCACCTGCGCTTGTTACGTTTTCAGCGTGCTCCGTTGTCACCGAACACCGCGTAGGACGGCCTCCCGTCCTTGTGAATTGCGTTGGTCAGGGCCGGTTGTCAACCGTTGGTCCGCTGTCCGGCCGCTTTTGGCGGCGTTCGCGACTATAGCAGCAATCATTAAGTGCTTCAAATCCATAAAAAATTGTTATCATTTGCGGCATGACGAATATTGCCCCTCCAACCCCCGGCGTCCAGCTGGTTGAGGTTGCCCCGGAACTTGCCGGTCAACGCATCGATAACTTTTTGATCACTTATCTCAAGGGTGTGCCCAAAACCTTGATTTACCGCATTTTGCGCAAAGGCGAAGTGCGTGTGAACAAGGGGCGGATCAAGCCGGAGTACAAGTTGCAGGCAGGCGATATCGTGCGCATTCCTCCTGTGCGCGTGCCTGAGCGCGACGAGCCCGTGCCGGTTGCGCAGGCGCTGCTGCAGCGTCTCGAAGCGGCGATCGTCTATGAAGACAAGGCGCTTATCGTGCTCAACAAGCCTGCAGGTATTGCCGTGCATGGCGGCAGCGGCCTGAGCTTCGGCGTGATCGAAGCGTTCCGCCAGTTGCGCCCGGATGCCAAGGAGCTCGAGCTGGTGCACCGCCTCGATCGCGATACATCCGGTCTGCTGATGATCGCCAAGAAACGCAGCATGCTGCGGCATCTGCACGAAGCCCTGCGCGGCGACGGCGTCGACAAGCGCTACATGGCGCTGGTCCGCGGTAACTGGGCAACGGCGCTGAAGCAGGTGCGTGCGCCATTGATGAAAAGCAACCTGCGCTCCGGCGAGCGCATGGTCGAAGTGAATGAAGAGGGCAAGGAAGCCCTGACGATTTTCAAGGTGCTGCGTCGTTTCGGCGACTTTGCCACCATGGTCGAAGCCAAGCCGGTCACCGGGCGGACTCACCAGATCCGTGTGCACACCTTGCATGCGGGGCATGCCATAGCAGGTGACACCAAGTACGGTGACGAGAATTTCAGTCGCGAAATTCGCGATCTGGGCGGCAAGCGTCTGTTTCTGCATGCCTACATGCTGACGGTGCCGATGCCCGATGGCAGCAAACTTAATGTGCAGGCGCCTGTCGATGACATGTGGGCCAAAACAGTGGAGCGTCTGAGTGCGCCGTGATTACGATCTGTTGATTTTCGACTGGGACGGCACACTGGCCGACTCGGTCGGGCGCATCATCCTGTCGATGCGCACGGCGGCCATCGAGACCGATCTTGAAGTGCGCGACGATACGGCGATCAAGGGGATTATCGGTCTGGGGCTGCCCGAGGCGATTCGAACCCTGTATCCGCAGATCAGTGGCAATCAGTTGATCGAATTTCGGCAGCACTACGCGGACAGTTACATGGCAATGGATAGCGTGCCGTCGCCGCTGTTCGAGGGTGTGGTGGAGTCGATGCAGGCGTTTCGCGAGGACGGCTATCGTCTGGCGGTCGCTACCGGCAAGGCGCGTCGCGGGCTCGATCGGGTGCTGAAGGCCAATGGCTGGCTGGATTACTTCGATGCTACCCGCGCGGCCGACGAGACCGCCAGCAAGCCTGATCCGCTGATGTTGAACGAGATCATGGCGCACTGCGGGGTTACGCCGCAGCGTTCGCTGATGATCGGCGATGCTTCGTTCGATCTGCTGATGGCTCGCAACGCGGGTATGGATTCGGTTGCGGTGGGTTATGGCGCTCAGCCGCTGGAGTCGCTGCGCCAGTTCGAGCCGCGGCTGGCTATCGAGCATTTTTCCGAGCTGCGCACCTGGTTGAACGGGCGCAGCGTCTAGTTTTCGGGTTGGAGTGATTGGAACATGTCTGACGAATGGAAGGCACCCGTTTCGCAAAGCGCGGACGAGGGCATCAATGGCAGGGAAGAGGCTAAAAGCTGGAAGCTTCTTGAAAAGACGCTGCTGGCCAGTGTTCAGGAACAGCGCCGCGCGCGTCGCTGGGGGATCTTTTTCAAGCTGCTGACGTTCGCGTTCCTGTTTGTTGCAGTGATCGTTCCGATGCTGGATTTCGAGGGCGGCACTTCGCGCCGTTCCAGTCACACTGCGCTGATCGATGTGCAGGGCGTGATTGCCGACAAGGAGGCGGCCAGTGCCGAGAACATCGTCACTGCGCTGCAGAAGGCCTTCGAGGATGAAAAGACCAAGGGTGTGATTCTGCGTATCAACAGCCCGGGCGGCAGTCCTGTGCAGTCGGGCTATGTCTACGACGAAATCCGTCGCCTGCGCGCGGCGAAGCCGGACATCAAGGTGTATGCGGTCATTACCGATCTCGGTGCTTCGGGCGCTTATTACATCGCCAGCGCCGCTGACCAGATCTATGCCGATAAGGCCAGTCTGGTGGGGTCGATCGGTGTGACGGCAGCAGGTTTCGGCTTTGTCGGAGCCATGGACAAGCTCGGCGTTGATCGTCGTACCTATACCTCCGGCGAGCACAAGGCGTTCCTTGACCCGTTCCAGCCACAGAAGGCTGACGAAACGCAGTTCTGGCAGGGTGTGCTGGACACGACTCATCGCCAGTTCATTGCCAGTGTCAAACAGGGTCGTGGCGACCGCTTGAAGGACAAGGACCACCCAGAGCTGTTCTCCGGGCTGATCTGGACCGGCGAGCAGGCTGTTGCGCTCGGTCTGGTGGATGGGTTGGGCAGTGCGAGCTATGTCGCGCGGGATGTGATCAAGGAGAAGGACATCGTCGAGTACACCGTCGAAGAGTCGCCTTTCGATCGCTTTTCGAAAAAGCTGGGCACCAGCATCGCCGAGCGAATTGCCATGCTGGTCGGTTTCAACGGCCCAAGCCTGCGTTGATGGCTTGATGCAGATATAAAGAACCCGGCCACTGGCCGGGTTCTTTGTCTGAGTGTCAGGGTACGCTGACGCCTTCCTTTATTAGCATGTCCACCAGACGTATCAGGGGGAGACCGATCAGGCTGGTCGCGTCGCTGCCTTCGGTGCTGCGAAACAGGCTGACGCCAAGGCCTTCTGCCTTGAAGCTGCCCGCGCAGTCATAGGGCTGTTCGGCATGCAGGTAGCGTTCGATGCTGGCCCGGTCGAGTTCGCGCATGTGCACTGTAAAAGGCACGCAGTCGACCTGGCACTCGCCGGTCGAGCTGTTGAACAGGGCCAGGCCGGTCAGGAAGGTCACGCTTTTGCCGCTCGCCGCCGTCAGCTGTTCCAGTGCGCGTTCGAAGCTGTGCGGCTTGCCCAGGACCTGTTCGTCAAGGACGGCGACCTGGTCGGAGCCGATGATCAGGTGGTGAGGATGCTCCGCAGCGAGTGCTTCGGCTTTCTCCCGGGCAAGGCGCTGTACGAGGTCGAATGCGGCCTCGTCCGGTCGCCGGCTTTCATCGATATCCGGAGACCTGCAGGTGAATGGCAGGCGCAGGCGGGCGAGCAGTTCGCGGCGGTATGAGGAGCTGGAAGCGAGGAGCAGGGATGGCATGCGGTTCTCCGTAGGCTGAGCGTTGATTCTAAAGAGTGGTCGGAGTGACGAACAGGCCTGAATTTCCTTTGACATGCCCGGGGGGCATCCCTAGAATGCTGCGCCTATGTTGAATGACCCGATTCCATCTCACGTTGACCCGCGCAAATTGTCCGATCGCGGCACTACCCTTCAGGGTGAAGTGCTGCTGGGCGATCTGAAGAGACTCTGCGACCCGCTTGCCGACACTGTCGGTACGGTGCAGGCGAAATTCGTTTTTGAGCGTGACGAACGCCGTTCTGTGGTTATCCACAGTTCGATAGACGTCCCGGTCAAGATGGTTTGCCAGCGTTGTCTTGAGCTGGTGACCCTGCCGATCCACAGCGAATGCAGTTACGTTGTGGTGAAGGAGGGTGCGAATACCCAGTCGTTACCGAAAGGTTATGACGTGCTGGAACTGGGCGAAGATCCTTTGGATCTGCTGGCATTGATCGAGGAGGAGCTATTGCTCGCCTTGCCCATTGTGCCTGCTCATCATCCTGAAGAATGCCAGCAACCGGCGGGTCTCGATGAGCCCGAACCGAGCGTGGACGAGGTAACGCGGTCCAACCCGTTCAGTGTATTGGCGCAGTTAAAGCGTGACCCAAACGTTTAGGAGTTAATCAATTATGGCTGTTCAGCAGAACAAAAAATCCCGCTCTGCCCGTGACATGCGTCGTTCGCACGACGCTCTTGAGGCAAGCACTCTGTCGGTAGAAAAGACCACTGGTGAAATTCACCTGCGTCACCACGTATCGCCAGAAGGCGTATACCGTGGTCGTAAAGTGATCGACAAGGGCGCTGACGAGTAATTTCTTGTCCGCTCCGATCATCGCGATCGACGCAATGGGCGGGGACTTCGGTCCCCGCAACATTGTTCAGGCAAGCCTCGCGTGCCTGACAGCTACTCCCTCGCTTCACCTGGCCCTTGTCGGCCAAGCCTCCCTTATTGAAGAACTCGTCTCTGCTCATGAAGCCGTGGATCGTTCGCGCCTGCGTGTCATTCATGCCAGTGAAGCGATTGCGATGGACGAGCGTCCGTCTCAGGCGTTGCGTGGCAAGCCTGACTCCTCCATGCGCGTTGCTCTCGAGCTGGTGGCCAGCGGTCAGGCCCAGGCATGTGTCAGTGCCGGCAATACCGGTGCGCTGATGGCGCTTTCCCGGTTTGTGCTCAAGACCTTGCCAGGGATCGACCGCCCGGCAATGATCGCAGCCATTCCCACTCGCTCGGGTCATTGCCAGTTGCTGGACCTGGGGGCGAACGTCGATTGCAGCGCCGAGGCGCTCTATCAGTTTGCAGTGATGGGCTCGGTGCTTGCCGAGATCCTTGGTGTCGCAACGCCCAGAGTGGCCTTGCTCAATGTGGGCACTGAAGACATCAAGGGCAATCAGCAGGTCAAGCGTGCTGCCGGTCTTTTACAGGCTGCCTCGGGGCTTAACTACATTGGCTATGTCGAAGGCGACGGGTTGTACAGGGGAGAGGCTGACGTGGTGGTGTGTGATGGTTTCGTCGGCAACGTGTTGCTCAAGTCGAGTGAGGGGCTGGCGACCATGATTGCGGCCAGAATCGAGACGCTGTTCCAGCGCAATCTGCTCAGCAGAGCGGTCGGCGCGCTGGCGTTGCCCTTGTTGAGGCGTTTGCAGACCGACCTGGCGCCCGCCCGTCATAATGGTGCGAGCCTGCTCGGATTGCAGGGGGTCGTGGTGAAAAGCCACGGTTCTGCAAGTGTTTCAGGTTTTCAGAGTGCGATTCAGCGAGCGGTCGTCGAATCCCGTGAAAACCTGCCACAGCGTTTGAAGGGGCGGCTTGAAACGATGTTTCAGGACGGCCGAACCTGAAAATGTGACGCATCAGACTGGTCAGTCATCCAACCGATCAGTCATGTAAATTAGAATTCCCGCGTTCGGCCTGTCCGGACGCCCATTTTGGCGACAATAATTCAGAGGCTTGTCAAATGTCTGCATCCCTCGCATTCGTCTTTCCGGGTCAAGGATCGCAATCGCTCGGTATGCTCGCCGATCAAGGCGCGCAACATCCGCTGATCCTCGACACTTTCGAGCAGGCTTCCGAAGCCCTCGGCTATGACCTGTGGGCATTGACTCAGAACGGTCCTGCCGAGCTGCTCAACCAGACCGACAAGACCCAGCCGGCCATTCTGACCGCATCCGTTGCCTTGTGGCATGTGTGGCTGGCCGAGGGCGGTGCGGTTCCTGCGTTCGTCGCCGGTCACAGTCTGGGTGAATACAGCGCACTGGTAGCCGCGCAAAGCCTGAGCCTGGCCGACGCCGTAAAGCTTGTCGAGCGTCGCGGTCAGTTGATGCAGGAAGCGGTGCCAGCGGGTCAGGGCGGCATGGCCGCCATTCTGGGTCTGGATGACGCCGACGTTATCGCAGCCTGCGCCGAAGCGGCACAGGGTGAGGTCGTCAGTGCCGTGAATTTCAACTCGCCGGGCCAGGTGGTGATTGCCGGTTCCGCCGAGGCCGTCAAGCGTGCCATGGAGCTGTGCAAGGCCCGTGGCGCCAAGCGCGCTTTGCCATTGCCGGTCAGCGTGCCATCGCACTGCGAACTGATGCGCCCGGCCGCCGAGCGTTTCGCCGAGGCCGTTGAAGCCATCGAATGGCAAGCGCCGAAAATTGCGCTGGTACAGAACGTCAGCGCCAGTGCCGTCAGTGATCTGGCGACGCTCAAGCGTGATTTGCTGGAGCAGTTGTACAAGCCGGTGCGTTGGGTCGAGTCCATTCAATGCCTGGCGAGCCGCGGTGCGACCCAGCTCGTGGAATGCGGTCCGGGCAAAGTGCTGGCCGGTCTGAACAAACGTTGCGCCGACGGCGTGATGACCTACAACCTTGATACCCCGGACGCCTTTGCCGCCGCGCGCGCGGCACTGGCCTGATTAGGAGAAGCCTGCATGAGCCTTCAAGGTAAAGTGGCACTGGTAACCGGTGCAAGTCGCGGCATTGGCCAAGCCATTGCTCTGGAATTGGGACGCAACGGTGCTGTTGTCGTGGGTACCGCGACGTCAGAGTCCGGCGCCGAGCGCATCAGTGCGACGTTCAAGGAAAACGGCATCGAAGGCTTTGGCCTGATGCTGGATGTCTGCGATGCCGAGTCTGTGAATTCGGTTCTGTCCACCATTCAGGAGCGCGTCGGCGCACCGTTGATTCTGGTCAATAACGCCGGTATCACCCGTGATAACCTGATGATGCGCATGAAAGATGACGAATGGTATGACGTCGTCAACACCAATCTGAACAGCCTTTTCCGTCTTTCCAAGGGCGTTTTGCGTGGTATGACCAAGGCGCGTTGGGGGCGTATTATCAGCATTGGTTCGGTTGTGGGTGCCATGGGCAGCGCCGGTCAAGTAAACTATGCTTCCGCGAAGGCCGGTCTGGAAGGCTTCAGTCGGGCTCTGGCCCGTGAAGTGGGCTCGCGGGCGGTCACCGTGAATTCGGTGGCACCGGGTTTTATCGATACCGACATGACGCGTGAGCTGCCTGAGGCTCAGCGTGAGTCACTGATTACCCAGATACCCCTGGGCCGTTTGGGGCAAGCCGAAGAGATTGCGCACGTAGTCGCTTTTCTTGCGTCCGAAGGCGCAGGCTACGTTACCGGGGCCACAATCCCTGTTAACGGCGGCATGTACATGAGCTAATGTGACGACCTGTTTCAAAAAAATGTCATACGAGCTGTCTAAAATCCGTTATAAAGCTGCAATCTATGAATGGGCAAAGGTACGGTTGGGCATAAAAGGGGAGAGCGTTAAGCTTGAAATTCGCAAAACCTCTTCTATACACTTACCCACTGGCCAGATGCCTGAACATTTCCACTAGGAGTTAAAACTAGGTATGAGCACCACATCCATCGAAGAGCGCGTCAAGAAAATCGTTGCAGAGCAACTTGGCGTCAAACAAGAAGAGGTTGTCAACACTGCTTCTTTCGTTGAGGACCTGGGCGCTGACTCCCTGGACACCGTCGAGCTGGTAATGGCTCTGGAAGAGGAATTCGAGACCGAAATCCCTGACGAAGAAGCGGAAAAGATCACTACCGTTCAAGCAGCAATCGACTACGTCACTAGCCATCAGGCTTAAGATTTGTAATCGCTGACTGCTGTCACGGGAAAACCGCACTGCTTTAACCGGCGTGCGGTTTTTTCTTTAAAAAACGCTGTGATTGTTCCGTAAACAAGAGAGAAGGAGAGTCCTGTGTCGCGTAGACGCGTCGTGGTCACCGGGATGGGCATGCTTTCGCCACTGGGCAATGACGTGCCCAGCAGTTGGCAAGGCATTCTGGCGGGCCGCAGTGGCATTGGCCTTATCGAGCACACGGACTTGTCAGCCTTCACCACCCGCTTCGGCGGCTCGGTCAAGGGTTTCAACGTCGAAGAATACCTCGCGCCCAAAGAAGCGCGCCGCCTCGATCTCTTTATTCAGTATGGCCTTGCGGCCAGCTTTCAGGCCGTGCGTAATGCAGGCCTCGAAGTCACTGATGCAAACCGTGAGCGCATCGGCGTTGCCATGGGGTCGGGCATCGGTGGTCTGACCAATATCGAAAACAGCAGTCGTCTGCTGCACGAGCAGGGTCCTGGACGGATTTCGCCGTTCTTCGTTCCTGGCTCGATCATCAATATGATTTCCGGTTTCCTGTCGATCCACCTGGGCGCACAGGGACCCAATTACTCCATCGCGACGGCTTGCACGACTGCAACCCACTGCATCGGCATGGCGGCTCGCAACATCGCCTATGACGAAGCGGACGTGATGATCGCCGGTGGCGCTGAAATGGCCGCCTGTGGACTCGGTCTGGGCGGCTTCGGTGCAGCGCGTGCGCTGTCGACCCGCAACGATGACCCGACCCGCGCCAGTCGCCCCTGGGACAAGGGCCGTGATGGCTTTGTCCTGTCCGACGGTGCCGGTGCCATGGTGCTCGAAGAGCTTGAGCACGCCAAGGCGCGTGGCGCGACCATTTATGCAGAGCTGGTCGGGTTCGGCATGAGCGGCGACGCTTATCACATGACTTCGCCACCTGATGACGGCGCCGGTGCTGCACGCTGCATCGTCAATGCGTTGCGTGATGCCAAGGTCAATCCCGATCAGGTGCAGTACATCAACGCACACGGTACGTCGACGCCTGCAGGCGATCTGGCCGAAGCTTCTGCGATCAAGTCGGTATTCGGTGATCACGCCTACAAGCTGGCAGTCAGTTCGACCAAGTCGATGACCGGCCACCTGCTGGGCGCCGCCGGTGCTGTCGAAGCGATCTTCAGCGTCCTGGCAATGGTTGATCAGGTGGCTCCGCCGACCATCAACCTGGATGAGCCAAGCGAAGGCTGCGATCTGGACTTCGTGCCTCACGAAGCGCGCCGCATGCCGATCGACGTCGTTCTGTCGAACTCCTTCGGCTTTGGTGGCACCAACGGCTCGCTGGTATTCCGTCGGTTCGCCGAGTAATGCCCGACTGGGTCGATGGCTGCCCCGCAGACGCCTTGTCCCTCAAGGACCGAGGGCTGGCCTACGGCGATGGACTGTTTGAAACCATCGTCGTCAAGGCCGGGCAGCCATTGCTTCTGGAGCGTCATCTGCAGCGTCTCGAAAGCGGCTGCGCGCGCTTGTCGATCGCAACCGATCACGCGCTGATCCGTGCTGAAATGACCCGCTTCGCTGCAGAGCTTGGTGATGGGGTCATGAAGCTCATCCTGACCCGTGGCGACAGCCAGCGCGGCTACGCTCCTGCCCCCAATGCCCAATCGCGTCGAATCCTGCAGGGCGGCCCTGCGCCAGCCTATCCCGGTGCGCATGCCGAGCAGGGCGTGCGCCTGTTTGCCTGCCAGACGCGACTGGCGGAACAGCCGCTTCTGGCCGGCCTCAAGCACCTCAATCGTCTGGAGCAGGTACTGGCCCGCTCCGAGTGGCGTGACAGCGAGCACGCCGAGGGCTTGATGCGTGACACGTCAGGACGACTGATAGAGGGTGTCTACAGCAACCTGTTTCTGGTCAGTCAGGGCCGTCTGCTGACTGCTGATCTCAGTCGCTGCGGGGTCGCAGGTGCGATGCGTGCAGAGCTGCTGGATCAGGCACCAAAGCTGGGAGTGGCTGTCGATATCCGTGACCTGCACATGTCTGACCTTGAATCGGCAGACGAAGTGTTTCTATGCAACAGCGTGTACGGCGTCTGGCCGGTTTGCAGCTTTGCAGCGTTGAACTGGCCGGTCGGGCCGCTCACCCGTAAACTGCAAGGTATTGCTCGCACCCTTCTGGATATCTGATTTTGATCCGAAAAATATTGGTGTTGCTGGAAACAGCGGTTGTCCTGGCAGGTTTGCTGTTCGGCTTTGCTTTCTGGCAGCAGTACCAGGCGCTGAACCAACCGCTCGAGGTGGCTCAGGAACAACTGCTGGACGTTCCGGCCGGTTCGACGCCGACCGGCGTACTCAATCGATTGCAGGCCGATGGCGTAATCAAGGACGCTTTCTGGCTGCGTCTCTACTGGCGTTTCAACCTGTCCGGACAGGCCCTGCACAGCGGTGAATACCGCATGGTGCCGGGGATGAACGTCAAAGGCCTGTTCGACGTCTGGAAGCGCAAGGAAGTCGTGCAATACAGCCTGACGCTGGTCGAAGGCTGGAATTTCCGCCAGGTGCGTGCTGCGCTGGCCAAACAGACCAAGCTCGATCAAACGCTGGCAGGTCTGTCCGACAGTGAGCTGATGGCGAAAATAGGCCATCCCGATGTGTTCCCTGAAGGCCGTTTCTTTCCGGACACCTATCGCTACGTGCGCGGCATGACCGATGCCGAATTGCTCAAGCAGGCTTATAGCCGTCTGGAAGAAGTACTCGACGAGGAATGGAATGCGCGGTCGCCAGAGGCGCCCTATTCAAACCCTTACCAGGCGCTGATCATGGCGTCGCTGGTCGAGAAGGAGACTGGCGTACCTCAGGAGCGCGGCCAGATAGCCGGCGTGTTCGTGCGTCGCCTGAAGCTGGGCATGCAGTTGCAGACCGACCCGACCGTGATCTACGGCATGGGCGAGCGCTACAACGGCAAGTTGACGCGCGCCAACCTCAAGGAAGCCACGCCCTACAACACCTACGTGATCGCTGGCCTGCCGCCGACGCCCATTTCGCTGGTAGGGCGTGAAGCGATTCATGCTGCTCTTAACCCGGTGGACGGCAGCAGTCTGTATTTCGTGGCCAAGGGCGATGGCAGCCATGTGTTCTCGGACGATCTGGATGCCCATAACGCGGCCGTGCGTGATTATCAGCTCAAGCGCCGTGCGGATTATCGCTCCAGCCCGGCACCTGCCGCACCTGCCACACCGGCACCCGTAACTGACTCGCCCCCTTCGGAAAGCGTGCCTGCGGATACTCCGGATGCGCCGCAGTCCGAGCCGAATGCACAATGATGACGATTAAGGATGACCTGTGACTGGCTTGTTTATCACTCTTGAAGGCCCGGAAGGTGCAGGCAAAAGTACCAACCGTGACTACCTGGCGGCGCAATTGCGTGCGCAGGGTGTTCAGGTACTGCTGACCCGCGAGCCGGGTGGTACTCCGCTGGCCGAGCGTATTCGCGAGCTGTTGCTGGCGCCCAGCGACGAGGCCATGAGCGCCGACACCGAGCTGCTGCTGGTGTTTGCGGCGCGTGCACAGCATTTGGCCGAAGTCATTCGTCCAGCGCTGGCGCGTGGCGAGGTGGTGCTCTGTGATCGGTTTACCGATGCCACCTACGCCTATCAGGGCGGCGGCCGCGGCCTGTCCCATCAGCGTATTGCAGCGCTGGAACAGTTCGTTCAAGGCGACCTGCGCCCTGACCTGACGCTGGTCTTCGACCTGCCGGTGGAGATCGGTCTGTCACGCGCCGCTGCACGCGGTCGGCTGGATCGCTTCGAGCAGGAAGGCAGAGCTTTCTTCGACGCTGTGCGCAGCACCTATCTGGAACGGGCCAGGGCCGAGCCTGCGCGCTATCGCCTGGTAGACGCCGCACAGACTCTGGCCGACGTTCAGGCTTGCCTCGACACCTTGCTGCCTCAGTTGCTGGAGCTGCAACGTGGCTGAAGCCTACCCCTGGCAGGCTTCGCTCTGGCAGCAGATGGCCGGTCGCGCCCAGCACGCTCACGCCTATCTGCTGCACGGGCCGGCGGGTATCGGCAAGCGCGCTCTGGCTGAACGACTGATGGCCAGCCTGTTGTGCAAGACCCCTGAAGGGCTTGATGCCTGTGGACACTGCAAGTCCTGTCTGCTGCTGGCGGCTGGCAGCCACCCTGACAACTACGTGCTCGAGCCGGAAGAGGCGGACAAGCCGATCAAGGTCGATCAGGTGCGTGATCTGGTCAGTTTTGTGGTGCAGACCGCTCAGATGGGCGGGCGCAAGGTGGTGCTCGTCGAGCCTGTGGAAGCGATGAATACCAACGCGGCCAATGCGTTGCTGAAAAGTCTGGAAGAGCCTTCAGGCAATACCGTTCTGTTGCTGGTCAGTCATCAACCGAGCCGCTTGCTGCCAACGGTCAAGAGCCGTTGTGTGCAGCAGGCGTGCCCGTTGCCCGGCGAACAGATGAGCCTCGACTGGCTGAGCGGCGCATTGCCCGATTGCACGCAGGACGAACGCTTCGAGTTGCTGACGCTGGCCGCCGGATCGCCGCTGGCTGCGGTGGCGCTGCACACGCAGGGCGTTCGCGAACAGCGCGCGCTGGTGGTCGACGGCGTCAAGAAGCTGCTCAAGCAACAACAGTCGGCTACCCAGCTGGCCGAGGGCTGGAAGGATATTCCGCTGTTATTGCTGTTCGACTGGTTCTGTGACTGGTCGCACCTGATCCTGCGCTATCAGATGACCCAGGACGAGGAAGGCCTTGGCCTGGGTGACATGCGCAAGGTCATTCAATACCTGGCGCAAAAATCTTCTTGCGCCAAAGTGCTGGAAATTCAGGACTGGATTCTGGCGCAGCGCCAGAAAGTCATGTCCAAGGCCAACCTCAATCGGGTTTTGCTGCTTGAAGCGTTGTTGGTGCAGTGGGCAGGCCTGCCGGGACAGGCGTAGACTCTGCGTTATCCGGAACCGTTGAGGTGTTGTCATGAGTCTGCCGCCGAGCACAGGTCCACGTAATGGCATTCTGTCCCTGACCATCAAGGACAAATCCGTTCTCTACGCTGCTTATATGCCGTTCATCAGAAACGGCGGGCTGTTCATTCCGACCAGCAAAAGCTACAAGCTGGGCGATGAAGTGTTCATGCTGCTCAATCTGATGGACGAACCGGAGAAGGTTCCGGTTGCCGGCCGCGTGGCCTGGATCACGCCAAAAGGCGCACAGGGCAATCGCACCGCTGGCGTTGGCGTGCAGTTCAATGACGGCGACAACACCGCCCGCAATCTGATCGAAACTCACCTGGTCGGCGCTCTCAAGTCCGATCGTCCAACCCATACGATGTAGTTGTGTTTTAAGCCATGCTTGTAGATTCCCATTGTCACCTCGATCGCCTTGACCTTGCCCAGCACGACGGCTCTCTGGATGCCGCACTCGACGCCGCCCGCGGCAGAGGGGTCGGGCATTTTCTCTGCATCGGTGTCAGCGCCGACAATGCGGGGGCGGTCAAGGCACTCGCCGAACGCTACGCGGATGTCGATTGCTCGGTGGGCATTCATCCGCTGGACGTGAAGCCTGGCGAAATGCCGCCCCTGGACTGGTTGCTCAAGGAGCTCGATCACCCACGGGTGGTGGCCATTGGCGAGACCGGTCTGGATTACCACTACGAACCTGAAGCGGCCGAGATTCAACAAGCATCTTTCCGGGTTCACCTCGAGGCGGCCAGAATCACTGAAAAACCGGTGGTCATCCACACTCGGGGCGCACGTGCCGATACGCTCAGCCTGCTGCGTGAGGCTGCCTTGCCCCACGCCGGTGTCCTGCACTGTTTCACCGAGGACTGGGAGATGGCCAAGGCCGCGCTGGACTTGGGGTACTACATTTCGCTGTCCGGCATCGTGACGTTTCGTAATGCCGATGCCCTGCGCGACGTTGCAAGGCAGGTGCCCGCCGATCGTCTGCTGGTCGAGACCGATTCCCCGTACCTCGCGCCGATCCCTTACCGGGGCAAGCCGAACCTGCCCCAGTACGTACGTGAGGTTGCCGAGTTTCTGGCAATGCTGCGAGGCGAGTCCTACGAGCACTTTGCCGAGCAGACCACCGCCAACTTTGCCCGCCTGTTTCCGCTGGCGCACGTTCAGCGCTGACGGATGCTCAAATCCGCGGGCAGACAAATCGCAGGCAAAAAAAACCCGGATTCTGGGGGGTGAAGCCGGGTCAAGACCATTAGGAGTAAAACAAAGGCGCGCGAGTCCTTTGGCACCTCTACTGCCGAGTCATTTGGGGAATGATGACGCGTCAGCAGCTTAAGTATTGTTCAGGACGGCGTAGCGTCCAGTGTCTTTTGATCGTTTTTTAAACAGTTTTGGAATACTAAAGCCCTCCTTGAGTGCTCGATGAACACTTTGTATCGGGCGAAATGCGGGGGCGCTGCAGTCATGGAGTGGTGGGGTGGAGTTTTCCAACGGTTTTCTGCTGAGTCTGTCCTTGTGTCTGGACATTGGTCTGGCCAACATCGCCATGATCACGCTGTCCATGCAGCGCGGTTTTTCCAGGGGGCTATGGCTGGGGCTGGGAACCTGCGTCGGTGATCTGGCCTACGCAATCCTGGCGATGCTCGGCATGGCCGTGCTGCTGCAATATGAAGCCGTGCGCTACGTGCTGTGGATTGGCGGCACAGCAGTGCTGGCCTGGTTCTGCTTCAGGATGATCATGAGTGCCACTACCGTCAGCACCGGTCTCGACAGTCAGAAGGTTGAATCGGAAAAATCCAGCCTGGCGCTGTTCCTGCGCGGGATCTTTCTGGCGATGTCCTCGCCCAGCGCCATCCTCTGGTTCGCCGCAGTCGGCGGGGCGCTGATTGCCCGGCAAGGCTCTGATCTTGTCAGCGCTTCGACCTTTCTCGCCGGGTTCGTCGCTGCGGGCGTGGTCTGGTCGATCTCGCTGTGTGCGCTGGCTCATCAGGGTGGGCGATTCATGGGCGAACGAATGTTGCGCTGGTCATACATTGCCTCGGCGCTGATCTTTGCCTACTTCACGTTGTATGTGGTGATCACGGGTTATCTGGAGTTTGTCGTTGCCTCTCCAGCGTTGCCAGCGCACTAGGTTGCCACCGCACTGGAACGGTATCGGGCGCCCGGGCTGACCGGTGCGAATCGTTCATGCAGGTCGACAAGTATGGATGAACCGTGCAATTTAGCGCCGATTGGGCATAATACCCGGCTTCGATTTCGATCCTGACAGACCTCTCTATGCAGAAAGAACCTCGTAAGGTCCGTGAATTTCGCCGCCGTGAGCAGGAAATTCTCGACACCGCGCTAAAGCTGTTTCTCGAGCAAGGCGAAGACAGCGTCACTGTCGAGATGATCGCGGACGCCGTCGGCATTGGCAAAGGCACCATCTACAAGCACTTCAAGTCCAAGGCGGAAATCTACCTGCGCCTGATGCTCGACTACGAGCGGGACCTGAACGAGCTGCTGCATTCGGCCGATGTCGACAAGGACAAGGAATCGCTCTCGCGCGCCTACTTTGAATTCCGTATGCGTGACCCGCAGCGCTATCGCCTGTTCGACCGTCTGGAAGAGAAGGTGGTCAAGGGCAATCAGGTGCCTGAGCTGGTCGAAGAGCTGCACAAGATCCGCGCCTCCAACTTCGAACACCTGACGCTGCTGATCAAAGGCCGCATCAGCGAAGGCAAGCTCGAAGATGTCCCGCCTTACTACCATTACTGCGCTGCCTGGGCGCTGGTACATGGCGCCGTTGCGCTGTATCACTCGCCGTTCTGGAGCAACGTGCTGGAAGACCAGGAAGGCTTCTTCCACTTTCTCATGGACATCGGCGTACGCATGGGCAACAAGCGCAAGCGCGACGGCGACGTCAGCGCCGAACCCACGCCAGATCCCGCCGCCGAATAACGCGCCGCCCCGGTCTTGAGCATCAGCTTAAAGGCTTTGGCGTCGGCTGCGCCAGAGATGGCGCGGAAGCTGCATCCGACGACCATTCGCCGGTTTTCCGTCACCGGTATTTGGGAGGGGATAATGCGTAGCCTGGTTATGCTGCTCGCGCTTCTGGCGTTGAGTGGCTGCATGAAAGTCAGTGACATGGGCGAAGGTGTTCGCGAGCAATTCAGCGATGCAGGTCTGCTCGACCATAGCGAAACCCGTCGTACTGCCAACTGGCGCGTGCAGCCTGACTCGTTCATTTACATCGCTCAGGGCGCCTTCGTACCGCCGGGCAACGCCTATCCGCGGCCTAACGTGGTGGCTGAAGAAGCCTTCAAGGGCTTTATCGAGTACTTCCCGATGGTCCGTCGTGCCCGCGGCCCGCTCGGGCTGGATGAAGCCATGGTCGAGGCGCGTGCTGCGGGCGCGCATTATTTGCTCTATGCACGTTTCGCCAAGGCTGACGACCGCATCGGCAATGGCGATCAATGGGCCGATCAGGAAGCGGTGGACCGTCTGGGTGTCGACAGCGGTGTCATTCAGCTGATGCTGATCGAGACCGGGACCCGTTACCTCATCGACAGCGCACGTATTCGCAGCCGTGGCGGATTGCTGACGCTTTACGACAAAAGCCCCGAGGATTTGCTGGGGCCGCCGCTTGAGGACTACGCTCGTACCTTATTGGGTGTCGAACGCTAGGGCTCGTATCAGGAGAATGGAGTGACCGATTCAAACAAGGCGGGTGATCTGTTCGCACAGATCCCCAAAACCAAAGGGTTGCCGCCTGTTCATTTGTGGAATCCGGACTTCTGCGGCGATATCGACATGCGTATCGCCCGCGACGGTACCTGGTATTACCTGGGCACGCCGATCGGCCGCAAGCCGATGGTCCGGCTGTTCTCGACCATTATGCGCCGCGATGGCGATGACTATTTCCTGATCACGCCCGTCGAGAAGGTCGGCATCACCGTTGATGACGCGCCTTTTGTCGCCGTCAGCCTTGAGGTGCTGGGGGAGGGCGAGGGCCAGGTGTTGCGCTTTCTGACCAATGTAGAGGATCAGAGCGAAGCGGGACCGGAACACCCTTTGCGGGTTGTCACCGACCCTGATACCCAGGAACCGGCGCCGTATATTCACGTGCGGAGCAATCTGGAAGCGCTGATTCACCGCAATGTTTTCTATCAGTTGGTCGAGCTGGCCGTTTCCCGCGATATGGACGGACAGCGCTGGCTGGGCGTCTGGAGCCATGGCGTGTTCTTCCCGATAGGGCTCGAGCCTTGAAATACACACCTGATTGCCGGCTTGAATTGCCTGTCGGCAATGCGGCGGTTAAAGTGCCGCTCCCTGATTTTCCTGAGGTTTTTGCATGAGCCAGTCCTTTGATATCGCCGTAGTCGGCGCAACCGGTACTGTCGGCGAAACCGTTGTGCAGGTTCTGGAGGAGCGCAATTTTCCGGTGGGCAATCTGTACCTGTTGGCCAGCATCGAATCCGCAGGCCACTCGGTGCCGTTTCGAGGCAAGAATGTGCGCGTACGCGAAGTCGACGAGTTCGACTTCAGTAAGGTGCGCATGGCGTTTTTCGCTGCGGGACCTGCGGTCAGTCGCAGTCACGCCGAAAAGGCGGTAGCAGCGGGGTGCACGGTCATCGACCTGTCGGGGACATTTACCTCAACCCAGGCGCCGAATGTGGTGCCGGAAATAAATGCTACGCTTTTGCACAGCCGTGGCGTCGCTCCCTGTCTGGTTGCCAGCCCCAGTGCTTCTGCCACTGCGGTTGCCCTGGCTCTGGCGCCGTTGCGCGGCCTGATCGATATCCAGTCGGTGACGGTAACGGCGTGTCTGGCGGTATCGGCACTGGGGCGTGAAGGCGTCAGCGAGCTGGCACGTCAGACCACCGAGCTGTTGAATGTCCGTCCGCTGGAAACCCGGTTTTTTGATCGCCAGATGGCGTTCAACCTGCTGGCTCAAGTGGGTACTCCAGATGTGTCGGGGCACCTGCCGCTGGAAAGGCGTCTGGTCGAAGAATTGCGCGAACTGCTGGCGCTGCCATCGCTCAAAGTGTCTGCGACCTGCATTCAGGTACCGGTGTTCTTTGGTGACAGCTTCACTGTAGCGCTGCGCACGGCCGGAGCGGTCGACGTGGCGGCGGTCAATGCTGCACTCGAGTCTGCAGACGGGGTCGAACTGGTCGATGCGGGTGATTACCCTACGCCGGTGGGCGATGCGGTGGGCCAGGACGTGGTTTATGTGGGACGCGTCAGGACGGGAACCGACGATTCCGAGCAGCTCAATCTGTGGCTGACCTCGGATAATGTGCGCAAAGGCGCTGCGCTCAACGCTGTGCAGGTTGGCGAATTGTTGATAAAAGACTATGTGTAAAAGATACTTGGCAACAATTTGAATAATTGTTTTAGCGGCGATACGCCTTACACCCAAATGCAGGACTACCTCCCCGGATCTCGGGGAATCTTTAAACAAGGGATGGGCTATGGTTCAGGTTCGTAAACTGGTATTAGCAATCGCTGCGGCATCAGCGCTGTCATCGGGTATGGCGCAGGCGCTGGGGCTCGGGGAATTGTCGGTCAAGTCGACCCTGAATCAGCCATTGGTAGCGGAAATCGAGTTGACCGAGGCTCAGGGGCTCAACGCAACGCAAGTTGTGCCCAGCCTGGCCACCACGGCCGACTTCGCGCAGGCGGGGGTGACCCGTCAGGCATTTCTCAACGATCTCACCTTTACCCCGGTTATCAATGCCAGCGGTAAAAGTGTCCTGCGCATTACATCCAGCAAGCCGGTGCGCGAGCCTTATGTGAAGTTTCTGGTTCAGGTGCTCTGGCCCAATGGCCGGTTGCTGCGTGAATACAGCCTTCTGCTCGATCCGCCGAAATTCTCTCCCGAGGCAGCCGCTGCGGCCGCTGCCCCGGCCCCCGCTGCCGCGCCCGCCGCGCCTGCGCAACTGGCAACGGTAGCCCCTTCGGCAGAAGCGCCGGCAGCCGAGGCACCAGCACCGGCACCGGCTGCCAATCCAGCCGCAGTGCCGCCGCCAGCCGCCGACAAGCAGTCGCAGTACGTCACCGCCAATAACGACACCTTGTGGGAAATCGCTGCCAAGGTGCGTACGGGCGGGACTGTCCAGCAAACCATGCTGGCGATTCAGGCGTTGAACCCGGATGCGTTCATTGGTGGCAACATCAACCGTCTGAAAAAGGGGCAGGTGCTGCGTCTTCCAACGCCGCAACAGACCACCGCGCTGCCGCAATCACAGGCAGTGGCAGAAGTTTCCCGCCAATACAGCGCCTGGCGTGAAGGTCGCCGTCTGCCGGCCGGTACCCGTCAGGTCGATGCTACCCGTCGTGACCGTGCGGGTGCGGCGCCTTCCAAAGTTGATACCTCCGACAACCTCAGCCTGGTTTCGGCAAGCGGCAAGCCTGCGGCGAAAGGTGCGGCGGGCGACGGTGACCTTGGCAACAAGCTGGCCGTGGCTCAGGAAGCGCTGGATACCACACGTCGCGACAATGCCGAGCTGAAAAGCCGCATGAACGACCTGCAAAGCCAGCTCGACAAGTTGCAGCGTCTGGTCGAGTTGAAAAACGGTCAGTTGGCCAAGATGCAGGCCGCTGGCGCAGCAGTGCCGCCTCCTGCCGCCACTCCTGATGCCGCGACGCCTGCCAATGCGGCAGTGCCTGCCTCGCTGGTCGACGCTAACGGTGCGCCGGTCAAACCGGCTGGCGAGATCGCGCCTGAAGATGCGCTGCCTGCCGGTGCTGCCGAAGTTGCGACGCCGGCGCCAGAGCAGCCGCTGGCGGTGGAGCCGGTTGCTGCAGCAGACGAGGACGAGGATGCGCTGCAGAAAATCATCAACAACCCTGTGCTGCTTGGCCTGATCGGCGGTGCGGTGTTGCTGATTCTGGCCTTGCTGCTGTTGTTCCTGGCGCGTCGTCGCGCGGCGAAGGCCGAGGCCGAGAAGCACAAGCGCATGGCGCGTGCGCTGGCCGAGGAGTCTGATTTCGTCTCTGACATGGACATGAATGCACCGCCCGCCAGCTTCGACGGGCTTGATGTGCCGCCGCCCAACGTGCGTATGGGCGGCGCCGCAGCCGCCGCTGCCGGTCGTGAACGTCCTGCCGATCCGCTGGTTCAGGCCGAGATCCATATCGCTTACGGGCGTATGAATCAGGCGATCGAGTTGCTGGAAGAAGCCGTCAACGAAGACCCCAAGCGCGACGATATCCGTCTGAAACTGATGGAAATCTACGCCGAGCAGGGTAACAACAAAGCCTATGCCGCCCACGAACGTAAACTGGTGGCCGCGGGAAAGCTTGAAGCTGAGGTCGAGCAGCGGGAAGAACTTAACTCGACCATGAAGCCGGTGGCACCTGTTGCTGCGCCGCTGGCTTCTGAAGCCTCATCGGCTGCTCCTGCCGTCGCTGCAGCCGCCGCGGCGGCTACAACAGCCGCACTGGTTGCAGAGCTTGATGCCAAATATCTCGAAGAACTGCTGGCCGATGATGCGGCAGAGCAGGATGCCGAGCCTGAGCCCGAGCCCGAAATTGTTGCTACACCTGAACCTGAGCCGGCAGTAGTCGCGCCGCTGGCCGCAGAGCCTGTTGGAGAGGCAGACCCGTTCGATAACGATTTTGACTTGAGCCTGGACGAGTTCGAAGAACCGTCTGTGCCTGAAGTCTCTACTGTGAATGACATCGATGACCTGATGCTCGACGAGCCCAAGGTATCGGCGTTAGCCGATGACGAAGAGCTGAGCTTCGAGTCGGTCATGCAGCAGCAGGAAGAGGCCCGTGCAGCGACAACGCCGCAAGACCTTGCCGACTTCGACCTCGATCTGTCCGAGGAAGACCCGGCCCTCAAGAGCGAAGATGATTTCCTGCTCGGTCTTGGCGAGGATCCACTGGATTTGGGTGAAACCTCGCCTGTACCGCCGGTCAGTGATGACCTGGAGCTTCCAGAGGATTTCGACCTGTCGCTGGCGGACGAGATTGAAACCGATCAGGCAAGTCAGGCGTTCGCGACTGAAATCGATGACGTCAATGCCGAGCTTGAGCGTCTTTCGCAGAATCTTGAGCATCCGCCGCTCGATGAGCCGAGATTCACCGCCGAGGATGCGGCAGCGCTGGATGACGAGCCGGACTTCGACTTCATGGCCGGTACTGACGAAGCGGCGACCAAACTCGATCTGGCGCGTGCCTACATCGACATGGGCGATGCGGACGGCGCTCGGGATATTCTTGATGAGGTCGTCACCGAGGGCGATGACGGTCAGAAAAGCGAAGCGCGGGAGATGCTTTCGCGGCTGGCCTGATTCAACCCCCGGCAACCTGCACACGGCCGCTTATGCGGCCGTTTGCATTTCAGATGTCCCGCTTGAGTAGCGTGTTTTTTTTGCGGCCGTATAATGGCCGACTTTTCGCGAACCGACAGGCTGTACCACTTTGGCGAATATAGATAACCCGGCCGCCGAGATGGCGGCCGAGGGCTTTTCCCGAATCGCGCTGGGCGTTGAATACAAGGGCTCGCGCTATTGCGGCTGGCAGCGTCAGGCTTCCGGCGTGCTGACCGTGCAGGAAACCCTTGAAGACGCGTTGTCAAAAGTGGCCGCGTCACCGGTTTCACTGATGTGTGCCGGTCGCACGGACGCGGGCGTGCATGCCTGCGGTCAGGTGGTGCATTTCGACACCCAGGCCGAGCGCAGCATGAAGGCCTGGGTCATGGGCGCCAATATCAATCTACCCCATGATGTCAGTGTCACCTGGGCCAGAGTCATGCCCGCCACCTTTCATGCGCGCTTCAAGGCCATTGCCCGGCGTTATCGTTACGTGATCTACAACGATCAGATCCGTCCGGCGCACCTGAACCAGGAAATTACCTGGAACCACCGCCCGCTGGGTGTCGAGCGCATGGCGCAGGCTGCCGAATATCTGGTGGGTACTCACGATTTCAGCGCCTTTCGCGCCGGTCAGTGTCAGGCCAAGTCGCCGGTCAAGCAGTTGCACCATCTGCGCGTGACCCGTCACGGCAAGATGATCGTCATCGATGTGCGCGCCAATGCCTTTCTTCATCATATGGTGCGCAATATCGCCGGTGTACTGATGACCATCGGTACCGGAGAGCGACCGATCGAGTGGGCGCGGGAGGTGCTGGAAAGCCGGATTCGGCGCACCGGTGGTGTCACGGCCCATCCTTACGGGTTGTATCTGGTCGGGGTTGAGTACCGTGATGAATTCCCGCTGCCCGAGCGCTATATCGGCCCCCATTTTCTTACGGGCTTTGCGGAATTGGACGGCTGACGATCCGGGCAGCATTTGCTAACATCCGGGACTTTCCGAAAAACCGGAGGTTACTCACGACATGTCAGCCGTTCGCAGCAAGATCTGCGGGATTACCCGCATAGAGGATGCACTGGCTGCCGCCGAGGCAGGTGCCGACGCGATCGGCCTGGTGTTCTACCCGAAAAGCCCGCGTGCGGTGACGGTATTGCAGGCGCGTGCCATTATTGCCGCGCTGCCGCCGTTCATCACCACGGTGGGCCTGTTCGTCAATGCCAGTCGCTGCGAACTCAACGAGACACTGGATGCGGTTGCGCTGGACATGCTGCAGTTTCATGGCGATGAGACACCCGAGGAATGCGATGGGTATCATCGCCCGTACGTCAAGGCGCTGCGGGTCAAGGCCGGTGATGACATTGCCGGGGTCTGCCGGACCTATCGCAATGCACGCGGCGTGCTGCTCGATACCTACGTCGAAGGGGTGCCCGGCGGTACCGGAGAAACCTTCGATTGGGCATTGATTCCGGACGACCTGGACAAGCCGGTCATTCTGGCGGGCGGGCTGACGTCGGCCAATGTGGCGCAGGCCATCGCTCAGGTCCGGCCCTATGCCGTGGATGTCAGCGGCGGCGTTGAAAAGAGCAAGGGCATCAAGGATCGGGAGAAGATCCTGGCGTTCATGAGTGCGGTGCACGGCACCTGATGTGACGGCTATTGATCGGCCGCCGTCCATAAGCCTGTCCGCGCCACGAGACACGCGGGTCGAATCGAGTAAGCGGTGGTGCCACTGTGCAACGCCGTCGTTGTGAAAAATCGGGGTGAGGGGGGTGCAGGTCCGGCCGTGAGTCGATCGCTATCCTTTCATCGTCGTCCATATACGAATTTATCTGAGGGCATGCGACTGGCGTTTGATTTGTCAGTCGTTCGAGCCGCACCGGTACTGGAGATATAAAGCATGAGCAACTGGTTGGTAGACAAACTGATCCCATCGATCATGCGTTCCGAGGTCAAGAAGAGCTCGGTTCCCGAAGGCCTCTGGCACAAATGCCCGTCCTGTGAGGCGGTGCTGTATCGCCCTGAGCTGGAAAAGACCCTGGACGTCTGCCCCAAGTGCAACCACCACATGCGTATCGGCGCACGTGCACGCCTGAATATTTTTCTGGATGTCGAAGGGCGCGAAGAGCTGGGTGTCGATCTTGAGCCGGTCGACCGTCTGAAATTCCGTGACGGCAAGAAGTACAAGGATCGCCTGACCGCTGCGCAGAAGCAGACCGGTGAAAAGGACGCGCTGATTTCCATGAGTGGCACCTTGCTGGGCATGCCGGTGGTGGCTTCGGCATTCGAATTCTCGTTCATGGGCGGTTCGATGGGTGCCATTGTCGGCGAGCGTTTCGTACGTGCCGCCAACTACGCGCTGGAAAATCGCTGCCCGTTCGTCTGCTTCGCCGCTTCCGGCGGTGCGCGGATGCAGGAAGCGCTGATCTCGCTGATGCAGATGGCCAAGACGTCCGCCGTTCTGGCGCGCCTTCGCGAAGAAGGGCTGCCGTTCATCTCGGTGCTGACCGATCCGGTCTACGGTGGCGTTTCCGCCAGCCTGGCCATGCTGGGTGACGTCATCGTCGCCGAGCCCAAGGCGCTGATTGGTTTCGCCGGTCCGCGGGTCATCGAGCAAACCGTTCGCGAGAAGCTGCCTGAAGGCTTCCAGCGCAGCGAATTCCTGCTGGATCACGGCGCTATCGACATGATCGTCTCGCGCAGCGAGCTTCGTCCGCGCCTGGGTAACCTGCTGGCACAGATGATGAACCTGCCGACCCCTCGTTTTGTCGCCCCCGTTATCGAGCCAATCGTCGTCCCGCCGGCCCCTGCGACGATATGACTTCTACGTCCCTGAGCGACTGGCTCGCTTACCTGGAGCAACTGCATCCGTCTGCCATCGACATGGGGCTGGACCGGTCTCGACAGGTGGCGCTGCGGCTGGGGCTTACCCGCCCGGCGCGCCGGGTGATCACGGTGACGGGCACCAACGGCAAGGGTTCAACCTGCGCCTTTGTCGCCGCCTTGTTGCAGGCTCAGGGTCTGAAGGTCGGTGTCTACAGTTCCCCGCATCTGATTCGCTATAACGAGCGGGTAAAGGTGCAGGGCGTCGAGGCAACCGACCTGGAATTATGCGATGCCTTCGCTGCGGTCGAAGCGGCACGCGGCGACGTCACGCTGACTTATTTCGAAATGGGCACGCTGGCGGCATTCTGGCTGTTCGAGCAGGCCCGGCTCGATGCGGTCGTTCTGGAAGTCGGTCTGGGCGGTCGCCTGGATGCGGTCAATCTCGTCGATGCGGATATGGCGCTGGTCACCAGTATCGGGGTCGATCATGCCGAGTACCTGGGCGACACCCGTGAGTCGGTCGCCTTCGAGAAAGCCGGGATCTTTCGCGCCGGTTGTCCTGCGCTGTGCGGTGATCCGGCGCCACCCGAGCCGCTGCTGGCCAAAGCCCGCGAGCTGGGCTGTCCGTTGTTGTTGCGTGGCCGGGATTTCGATCTTTCCGTAGGCGATGACAGCTGGGACTGGCGCGGTGTCGCTCACGGCGAACAGATCGAGCTGCGCGGTCTGCCGCTGCTCGACCTGCCCATGCAGAATGCAGCGCTGGCGCTTCAGGCCTTCGCCCTGCTGGGGTATCCATTGCAACCGGATGCGACAGGCAAGGTACTTGCCGAGACCCGGCTCGCCGGTCGTCTCGATCGCAGGGTCGTCAAGTGGCACGGCAAGTCGCTCAACCTGCTGCTGGATGTAGGCCATAACCCCCACGCGGCACAGTTTTTGGGGCAGCGCCTGGCGCGGCAGCCGGTTGGCGGCAAGCGCCGTGCGGTGTTTGGCCTGCTCAGCGACAAGGATCTCGACGGTGTGGTCGCGCACCTGGCGCCGGTCATTGAAGAGTGGGCCGTTGCGCCGCTTCCGACCTCGCGCAGCCGGCCGGCAGAGGAGTTGCAGACGGCCTTGCAGAACCTTGGGGCCCGCGTGACGTCCTATCAGAGTATCGCGTTGGCGCTGGAAGCTCAGTGCGCGCATGCCACGCCCGATGACGAGATTCTGCTGTTCGGTTCATTTTACTGTGTTGCCGAGGCCCTTGAATGGTTGGCCCGGTACACCGATGAGGACGCTGCAAATGGCTTTGCTGGATAACGTATTCAAGCAGCGAATGGTGGGAGCACTGGTGCTGATCGCCGTGGCGGTCATTTTCCTGCCCATGCTTTTCACGCGTGAAGATGAAACACGTCAGGTGCAGGTCGAGGCCCCAGCCGCGCCCCAGGCGCCCGCGGCTTCGCAGGTGCGGGTCGATCCGGTGCCTGTTCCGGAGCCTCAGGTTCTGCCTCAGGAGCCTGTGCCGGGTGACGATGACATGAGCAGCAGCCAGCCGCCTTCCATGCCGATCGCGCCTGCGCCGACCGCCCAGACCGCACCTGCCGCTCCGGCCTCCAAAGCAGCTGCCAAACCGGCACCTGCACCTGCACCTGCACCTGCACCTGCACCTGCACCTGCACCGGCGACAGCGGCTGCACCTGCGGCCCCCGCGGCCCCCGCCAAACCTGCGGCACCTGCTGGCGTCGACGCCAACGGCCTGTCGATCAGCTGGTCGGTGCAGTTGGCGAGCATGTCCAATCGTGCCAATGCCGACAATCTGCAAAAAACGCTGCGCACCCAGGGCTACAATGCCTACATTCGCACCGCTGATGGTGTGAACCGGGTGTTTGTCGGCCCGCTCATCGAGCGCGCCGAGGCCGATCGTCTGCGTGATCAGCTCGACAAGCAGCAAAAGCTCAAGGGTATTGTGGTGCGCTTTCAGCCCGAGCGCGGTTGACCGTTCGGCACCTGGTGCCCCTGGCACAAAGGAAAATGCCTCGCGCCGGTAATCGCTGCTTACCGGCAGGCGGGCGCTCTGCTAAAATGCGCCGCCTTATCCGTCTGCAGGCTGCAACGTGCCATTTACTCCGGTTGACTGGGCAATTCTCGGAATTGTCGCCATCTCCGCCCTGATCAGTCTGAAGCGCGGCTTCGTAAAAGAAGCACTGTCGTTGACGACGTGGATCATTGCAGGTGTTGTGGCCTGGATGTTTGGCGCAGGGCTGTCGCAGTATCTGGTCAATTACATAGAAACACCTTCGGCCCGCGTGATCGCGAGCTGTACCATTCTTTTTGTCGCCACCCTGCTGGTAGGCGCCATGGTCAATTTTCTGATAGGCGAGCTGATTCGCGTCACCGGGCTTTCCGGGACCGATCGTTTTCTCGGCATGGTCTTCGGCGCAGCGCGCGGAGGCCTGCTTGTCGTTGTGGCGGTAGGGCTGTTGAGCCTGGGGCCGGTGCAACAGGATCAATGGTGGCAGCAGTCCAGGCTGGTGCCGCAATTTCTCATGGTCGCTGACTGGTCGAAAAACCTGATTCTCGGGATGTCCAGCAAGTGGCTCGCCAGCGGCATCAGCGTACCCGCTGACATGCCGTTCAAGGAACAGATCCTGCCGTCTACAATGCCGCAGGATGTGCTCGGTAAATCCAGTTCCACTAAGTAGGGGTTGTGTCGCATGTGTGGCATCGTCGGTATCGTCGGCAAGTCGAACGTCAATCAGGCGCTGTATGACGCGCTTACCGTCCTCCAGCACCGCGGCCAGGACGCTGCCGGTATCGTAACCAGCCATGATGGCCGGTTATTCCTGCGCAAGGACAACGGATTGGTGCGCGATGTGTTTCATCAACGTCATATGCAGCGTCTGGTCGGGCATATGGGCATCGGTCATGTGCGTTACCCCACCGCGGGCAGCTCGACGTCGGCCGAGGCTCAGCCGTTCTACGTCAACTCGCCTTACGGCATCACGCTGGCGCACAACGGCAACCTCACCAACGTCGAGCAGTTGGCCAAGGAAATTTACGAGTCCGACCTGCGCCATGTGAACACCAATTCCGATTCGGAAGTGCTGCTCAACGTGTTCGCCCATGAACTGGCCGTGCGTGGCAAGTTGCAGCCAACCGAAGAGGATATCTTCGCGGCCGTGACCGACGTGCACAATCGCTGCCGCGGTGGTTATGCGGTCGTGGCCATGATCACCGGCTACGGTATCGTCGGCTTCCGTGACCCGGACGCCATTCGTCCTATCGTGTTCGGCCAGCGTCACACCGACGAAGGTGTCGAGTACATGATCGCCTCGGAAAGCGTATCGCTGGACGTGCTGGGCTTTACCCTGATTCGCGACCTTGCACCGGGCGAAGCGGTCTACATCACCGAAGACGGCAAGCTGCACACCCGTCAATGCGCGGCCAACCCCAAGTACGCACCGTGCATCTTCGAGCACGTCTATCTGGCGCGCCCGGATTCGATCATCGACGGCATCTCGGTCTACAAGGCGCGCCTGCGCATGGGCGAGAAGCTGGCCGACAAGATCCTGCGCGAGCGTCCGGATCACGATATCGACGTGGTCATCCCGATTCCGGACACCAGCCGTACTGCGGCGCTGGAGCTGGCCAACCATCTGGGCGTCAAGTTCCGCGAAGGCTTCGTCAAGAACCGTTACATCGGCCGGACCTTCATCATGCCGGGCCAGGCTGCGCGCAAGAAATCCGTACGCCAGAAGCTCAACGCCATCGAGCTGGAGTTCCGCGGCAAGAACGTGATGCTGGTGGATGACTCCATCGTACGCGGCACGACCTGCAAGCAGATCATCCAGATGGCCCGCGAAGCCGGTGCCAAGAATGTCTACTTCTGTTCTGCAGCCCCGGCTGTGCGCTACCCCAACGTCTACGGCATCGACATGCCGAGTGCTCACGAGCTGATTGCCCACAACCGCACCACGCAGGACGTGGCCGACCTCATCGGTGCCGACTGGCTGGTCTATCAGGATCTGAATGACCTGATCGAAGCGGTCAGCGGCAGCAAGAAAATCAAGATCGACAACTTCGATTGCTCGGTTTTCGACGGCAAGTACGTGACCGGCGACATCGACGAGCATTATTTGAACCGGATCGAGAGCGCGCGTAATGACGCCTCCAAGATCAAGACTCAGGCAGTGAGCGCGATCATCGATCTGTACAACAACTAATTGGGCAAGGAGTGGGCGGCATGACTCAGGAATGGGATGCAGGTCGGCTGGACAGCGACCTTGAAGGCGTAGGTTTCGATACCCTAGCCGTACGTGCCGGGCATCACCGCACACCGGAAGGAGAGCATGGCGAGCCCATGTTCTTCACCTCCAGTTACGTATTTCGCACCGCCGCCGACGCGGCTGCGCGTTTCTCCGGTGAGGTGCCGGGCAACGTCTACTCGCGTTACACCAACCCGACGGTGCGTTCGTTCGAAGAGCGCATTGCCGCACTGGAAGGTGCCGAGCAGGCCGTCGCTACGGCGACCGGCATGGCGGCAACCCTGGCCGTGGTGATGAGCCTGTGCAGCGCCGGTGATCATGTGCTGGTGTCACGCAGCGTTTTCGGCTCGACCATCAGCCTGTTCGACAAGTACTTCAAGCGCTTTGGTGTCGAGGTGGATTACGTTCCTCTCGCAGAGCTGAGCGGCTGGGACGCGGCGATCAAGCCCAACACCAAAATGCTCTTCGTCGAATCGCCGTCCAATCCCCTGGCTGAACTGGTCGACATCGCGGCGCTGGCCGAGATCGCCCACGCCAAGGGCGCGATGCTGATCGTCGACAACTGTTTCTGCACGCCGGCCTTGCAGCAGCCGCTGTTGCTGGGCGCTGATATTGTCGTGCATTCGGCCACCAAGTTCATCGATGGCCAGGGCCGTTGCATGGGCGGTGTGGTTGCCGGGCGCAGCGAGCATATGAAAGAAGTGGTCGGCTTCCTGCGTACTGCCGGGCCAACCCTCAGCCCGTTCAACGCGTGGATCTTCCTCAAGGGCCTCGAAACCCTGAACCTGCGGATGCGCGCTCACTGTGCCAATGCCCAGGCGCTGGCCGAGTGGCTCGAGCAGCAGGACGGCATCGAAAAAGTCCATTACGCCGGACTGAAGAGTCACCCGCAGCACGAGCTGGCCCAGCGTCAGCAAAAGGGTTTCGGCGCGGTGGTGAGCTTCGAGGTCAAGGGCGGCAAGGACGGCGCATGGCGTTTTATCGATGCCACGCGACTGATTTCGATCACGGCCAACCTGGGTGACAGCAAAACCACGATCACTCACCCGAGCACCACCTCCCATGGTCGTCTGGCACCTCAGGAGCGTGAAGCCGCAGGTATTCGCGACAGCCTGATTCGGGTTGCAGTGGGGCTGGAAGACGTGGCTGACCTGCAGGCTGACCTGGCTCGTGGTCTGGCGGCGTTGTGAGTAGCGAGGCCAGCAATCCGGCCAGTGGCAAGCCGGGCGAGGAGTGGGCGTTGAAATTTGCCAGCGTCCACAACGGTCGTGTCGCTCTGGTGACCGGTGCCGCTCGCGGTATCGGGCTCGGCATTGCAGCGTGGCTGATTGCCGAAGGCTGGCAAGTGGTGCTGACCGATCTGGATCGTGCGCGTGGCTCGAAAGTGGCTGGTGCGCTGGGTGAAAATGCCCTGTTCATTGCCATGGACGTTGCCAGTGAAGAGCAGGTCGCAGCGGGCGTGGCCGAGGTGCTTCGGCAGTTCGGTCGTCTCGATGCGCTGGTGTGCAACGCTGCGATCGCCGACCCGCATAACACGACGCTGGAAAGCCTTGAGCTGTCGCACTGGAGCCGTGTGCTGGCAGTCAACCTCGGCGGTCCGATGCTGCTGGCCAAGCATTGTGCGCCATACCTGCGTGCGCATTGCGGCAGCATCGTCAACCTGACCTCCACACGCTCTCGCCAGTCGGAGGCCGATACCGAAGCTTATGCAGCCAGCAAGGGCGGTCTTATGGCGCTGACACATGCGCTGGCGATCAGCCTGGGGCCGGAGATTCGTGTCAACGCTGTCAGCCCTGGCTGGATCGACGCGCGTGACCCCTCGTTGCGCAGAGCCGAGCCGTTGTCCGAGACCGATCATGCCCAGCACCCGGCCGGCAGGGTAGGGACGGTGGAGGATGTTGCGGCGATGGTTGCCTGGCTGTTGTCCAGAAACGCCGGTTTCGTGACCGGGCAGGAGTTCGTGGTCGACGGCGGCATGACGCGCAAGATGGTGTACGCCGAGTAGTTTGTGCGGGCGAGCTTCGATTGAGCTATTGCTTGTGCTTTTGGTGTGTGGTGAGGGTTTTGTGGTTGAGGCGGTTTTTAAAAAAACTTCAATCAGGCTATTGACTTAGGTTCGTTAGGTGCGTAAATTTCGCGGCCTCAACGAAGCAAAGGGTGATTAGCTCAGCTGGGAGAGCAGCTGCCTTACAAGCAGCGGGTCGGCGGTTCGATCCCGTCATCACCCACCATCGTTGAGTTTGAAAGCTGAAGTACGAGGGCTTTCAAAAGTGATTTTACAAAGCTTATACGGACGCAAGTCCACAATGCGCAGCGGTAGTTCAGTCGGTTAGAATACCGGCCTGTCACGCCGGGGGTCGCGGGTTCGAGTCCCGTCCGCTGCGCCATATTTGTAAAGATCGGGTTCGCCGGGTCTGCGATTGAAAAGCCCAAGGGTCTTTCAGTCACGTGTACAGGAAGCAGCCTACCCAAGGTTTGTTTCAAACAGGTTTACAGCGATACGCAGCGGTAGTTCAGTCGGTTAGAATACCGGCCTGTCACGCCGGGGGTCGCGGGTTCGAGTCCCGTCCGCTGCGCCATACACCGCTTCAAGGCCCTTGAACTCCTTGAAGCAAACAAGAAAGCGGCCCTAGGGTCGCTTTTTTGTTGTCTGCGTTTTGTGTGTCTGCGAGCCGGGGTTCGTGCGCCTGGGCATGGGTTGTAGCCAAATCCTTTTGAACTGTACGTTGATCCAGCGTCGACCTTGTTGCAGACTTACCGCCATTTACCAGTTCGCAGTCTTGCTGGCAGTCTTTTCCTTCCTCAGGATTTTCGATGTTTAAGCTACTGAACGTTCGTACCGCCTTCTGGATTTCTGCCGTGTTGATGGCAGCCGGCTGTTCATCGCCCAAGCAGGCGGTTTACGATCATGAACACTTCGACGACGCCGGAACCTTCTCCCGAAGCTATCCTGCGACCGACATGGCTTACTGCGAGGCAGGGCGGCGTGCCTTGCTGAGTCAGGGCTATATCATTACCAGCAGCGACCCGAAGATGATTGCTGGCCGCAAGAGCTTCCAGCAGACCGGCGATACGCATATCGAGATCAGCTTCAATCTGGTGTGTGCCGCCGATGCGAAGGATGGCAATTCCACCATGTTTGCCAACGCCCTGCAGGACCGTTACGCGCTGAAGAAAACCAACAACTCGGCCAGCCTCGGTGTAGGCGTGCTGGGCTCCGTGTCGATGCCGATAGGCTCGACTGACGACTCGATGGTCAAGGTCGCCAGCGAGACCGTCTCGTCAGCGAAGTTCTACGAGCGCTTTTTCGGTCTGGTGGAAAACTTCCTGCCGCCTGAAGTGAAAAAGGCTGCGCATATTGTCGAGAAGCCCAAGGCCGACCTGGGTGTGCCTGACACCGCTCCCGCAGCCCCGGCGGCTCCCGCCAAGGCTGCCGCGCCTGCGAAGCTGGCGCCTGCGTCGTCAGAAAACGCGCCGAAGGCCGAGCATGCTGCCGAACCGGTTACGCCTGCTGCAAGCGAACCTGTGCCTGCGCCGTCTGAACCGGCTTCGTTCAAGACAGAAACGGTCGAAACACCGGCCGCAGAACCTGCAGAAAGTACCACTCCCACGCCAGTCGAGCCCGCCCCGGCGCAGTAAAGTTTGGTGCGGAGCGTCGGTAACGAAGCCTGTCTTGCCCACGCTCCGCGTCCTGCCCTTGTGACGCAGAGCGTCACGAACTGCATTCCCACGCTGGAGCGTGAGGAACGATAG